>NZ_RAWG01000086.1 GCF_003611735.1 Corallococcus sicarius
CGACCCAGCGACGCCCACGGAGGCGCCCACCGGGGGGAACCCCTCCCGGGGCGGGACCCTCCCGCTGCCACCCGACGCGAGGCCGGTCCCGGAGCGCTGATGACCCGCCCCTCCAGGAGCGGGCGGCAACCAGACAGGCGGGCTCCGAGTGAACCGGCTTGCATGCGGGGGGCGCGGGAGGAAGATGGCCGCCGCCTTGGACGCCACTCCGTTCAACTTCGTCGCCATCGTATTGCTGGTCTCCATGGGTGCGGGCCTGCTGGGGTCGCTGTTGGGCCTGGGCGGCGGCCTCATCCTCATCCCCGTCCTCACGCTCGTGCTCAAGGTGGACATCCGCTACGCGGTGGGGGCGTCCATCGTGTCCGTCATCGCCACCTCCAGTGGCGCGGCGGCGGCCTACGTGCGGGACGGCCTGGCCAACCTGCGGGTGGCGATGTTCCTCGAGCTGGCCACCGTGGCCGGGGCCGTGACGGGCGCGATGCTCGCGGGCCTGGTGGGCGGACGCGCGCTGTACTTCCTCTTCGGCGCGGTGATGGCGTACTCGGCGCTCGCGATGCTGCGCAAGCTGCGCGACGACGGGGAGCCTCGCGAGGAGCCTCCCCCGGATGCGCTCGCGGACCGGCTGGCCCTGCACGGCAGCTACTACGACGCCTCCACCGAGCGCGAGGTCGCATACCGCGTGCACCGGCCGCTCGCCGGCCTGGGCCTCATGTACGTCGCGGGCGCGGTGAGTGGCCTCTTGGGCATCGGATCCGGTGCGCTGAAGGTGCCCGCCATGGACCTGGCCATGGGGCTGCCCATCAAGGTGTCCACCGCCACCAGCAACTTCATGATTGGCGTGACGGCGGCGGCCAGCGCGGGCATCTACTTCGCGCGCGGCGACATCGACCCGTTCATCGCCGGGCCCGTGTGCCTGGGCGTCACGATGGGCGCGTTCGCGGGCTCGCGCTACCTGACGAAGCTCAAGAGCGGCTCGCTGCGCATGCTCTTCGTCGCCGTCCTCCTGTGGGTGTCCTTCGAGATGCTGTCCAAGGGGCTCCGCGGATGAGCCTCCAGGCCCCCGGATTCCCTCCTCCGCCGGATACCGCCACCACCGCGGTCCACCCCCATCCGGAGACGGTCCCCCTCACGCTGGAGCTGCTCCTCAGCCAGCTCCTGCGCGGCGGCGTCCTCTTGAGCATGTCGCTCGTCACCTGCGGCATGGTGATGACCTTCTTCCGGCACCCGGACTACTTCTCGTCGCCGGACGCGCTCCAGCGCCTCACTTCACCGGACTCCGCGCCCCACCGGCTGTCGGACGTCTTCGAGGGCGTCCTCGCCGTGCGCGGGCAGTCCTTCGTCATGGCGGGCCTGCTGGTGATGATCACCGTGCCCGTGCTGCGCGTGGCCCTGTCGCTGGGCATCTTCCGCGCGCAGAAGGACCGCACCTACGCCGCCATCACCACCGGCGTGCTCGCCCTGCTGCTGCTCGCGTTCCTCCTGGGCGGCGTGGAGTAGTGGACGCAGCCCCGGGTGGTTCGCGCATTCGTCACAGACGGGCGCGGAGGCAACGCCCTACAAGGCGTCCCCCATGGCCGACCAGGAACTGCCCCTGCTGTTCGTGCGCCACGCCGTGGCGGAGGACTCCCACGTCCTGGGGGATGAGGCCCGCGCCCTCACCTCGCAGGGCCGCGCCGCCTTCCGCCAGCACGCGCGCAAGCTCGCCCGGCTCACCCCGCTCATGGGCATCATCACCAGCCCCCTGGTGCGCGCGGTGCAGACCGCGGAGCTGCTCGCGGAGGCCCTCTGCCTGTCCCACGTGGAGGTCCACCCCGCCCTCGTGCCCATGAAGGGCGCGGCCCGCCGGGTGCTGCGGCTGGCGCGCGACGTGGGCCCGGGCTGGGCGCTGGTGGGACACAATCCGTCCCTGGAGCGCGCCGCCGCGCATGCGCTGGGACAGGCGCTGCCGGACAAGCTGCGCAAGGGGTGCGCGGTCGCCCTGCGGCTTCAGGGACGTGACTTCACCCTGCAATGGATGGCCGCGCCGGGACGGTCCCTGCGGCGCCCGTAGAGGTGTGGAAGAGGGGGCCCTGCCGTGGGGCCCGCGCGTGACGGACGTGACGCAGTTGTTGCAGGCGCGTCACGTCACCGCGAAGGGAGGAGCGCACAGTACGCGTCGTCATGTCCCACGTTCTCATCGTCGACGACGAGCGCGACCTCGCCGAACTCATCGACTTCAACCTGCGCGGCGCCGGCTTCTCCACGCGCCTGGCCTTCACCGGGGAGGCGGCGCTCGAGGCCGCGCGCGAGCAGTCCCCGGATGTGGTGCTGCTGGACCTGATGCTGCCGGACCTGTCCGGCATCGAGGTCTGCCGCCACCTGCGCGCGAACTCCCAGCTGCGTGACGTGCTCATCGTCATGCTCACGGCCAAGAGCGAGGAGGCGGACCGCATCCGCGGCTTCGAGGTGGGCGCGGACGACTACGTCGTCAAGCCCTTCTCCGTGCGCGAGCTGGTGCTGCGCCTCAAGGCCATCCTCCGCCGCTCCTCCGCGCCCAAGGACAGCCTGCCGCCCCTGGCGCTGGGCCCGCTGCGCCTGGACGTCACCGCGCACCGCTTCTACGTGGAAGGCCAGGAGACGTCCCTCACCGCGCTGGAGTTCCGCCTGATGGAGCACCTGATGGCGCGGCTGGGCCGGGTGCAGACGCGCGAGCAGTTGCTGGAAGAGGTGTGGGGCCTGTCCAGCGCGCTGGAGACGCGCACCATCGACACGCACGTCATGCGCCTGCGCGACAAGCTGGGCAGCGCGCGCGCCCTCCTGGAGACGGTGCGAGGCGTGGGCTACCGCATCGTGGACCCCGCCGCCGGATAGCTCCCCTTCCGTTACCCATTTGTCACGCAAGGGCCGTCAAACAGCCACATGGGGGCCATAGATCCTTCCAAGGGCTCCCTGTCCGCCCTTTCGAGGAGTCACCCATGAAGAAGACCCTGCTCAGCAGCCTCGTTGCTTTCGGCCTCACCGTGCTCCCGCTCGCCGCCCAGGCGGGCACCGTGACGGTGAAGGGCTCGGACACCATGGTCATCCTCGCCCAGCGCTGGGCCGAGGCGTTCATGAAGAAGAACCCGTCCATGAAGATCCAGGTGACGGGCGGCGGCTCCGGCACGGGCCTGGCGGCCCTGCAGAACGGGACCACCGACATCGCCATGTCCAGCCGCGAGATGAAGCCGGCGGAAGAAGAGAAGCTGCGCACCCAGTACAAGGCCCCGCCCACCCAGCTGTCCGTGGCGAAGGACGGCGTCACCTTCTACGTGCACGAGTCGAACAAGCTGGACGCGCTCACGGTGGAGCAGCTGCGGGACATCTACCTGGGCGACACCACGTCGTGGAAGGACGTGGGCGGCGCGGAGGCCCCCATCGTCCTGTACTCGCGCGAGAACTCCTCCGGCACCTACGTGTTCGTGAAGGACGTCGTGCTGGGCGGGGATGACTTCGCCTCCGCGGCCCAGACGCTCCCGGGCACCGCCGCCGTCGTCAACGCGGTGGCCAAGGAGAAGAACGGCATCGGCTACGGAGGCGCCGCGTTCGCCAAGGGCATCAAGGAGCTGAAGGTGAAGAAGGGCAACGAGGCCTTCGCCGCCTCGGCGCAGAACGTGAAGAGCGGCAAGTACCCGCTGTCGCGCGACCTCTTCTTCTACCTGCGCAACAAGCCCGCTGGCGATGTGAAGGCCTTCATCGACTTCGCGCTGTCCGCCGAAGGCCAGGCCATCGTCACCCAGGTCGGCTACTTCCCTGTGAAGTAGTCGCCGTCACACGATTGTCACCCGGCACGAGCGCTCCATGTTGGATAGACAGGCCGTCATGCAGGAGCAGGACCTCGCGCCCCCGGTGGCGCTGCCCATGCTGTCGCCCGCGGCCCGGCGACGGCAGCTGAAGGAGAAGGTCATCGCCGGCGTCATCACGGCGGTGGCCTTCACGGGCATCGCCGCGCTGGTGCTCATCCTCGTCTTCGTGGCGAAGGAGGCCCTGTCGCTCATCACCGACGCGGCCGCCCGCGAGGAGGCGAGCTTCTCCAAGATGTTCCTGCCGCAGTTGGTGCGGAAGGGAAAGCCGCTGGCCTACGTGTGGCAGCCCGTGTCGGGCGTGCCCAAGGTCAGCATGATTCCGCTCTTCATCGGCACGCTGAAGACGACGGCGGTGTCCATGCTGGTGGCGGTGCCGCTGGGCATCTTCGGCGCGCTGTTCGCCGCGGAGTTCGCCCCCCGGCGCCTGCGCGAAATCCTCAAGCCCACCATCGAAATGCTCGCCGGCATCCCGTCCGTGGTGCTGGGCTTCTTCGCCCTGATGGTGCTGGCCACCTTCCTCCAGGACACCTTCGGCTTCACGTCCCGCCTCAACGCGGTGGTGGCGGGCCTGGGGCTGGCGCTGGCCATCGTGCCGGTCATCTTCACGGTGACGGAGGACGCGCTCACCGCCGTGCCGCGCAGCTACCGCGAGGCGTCCCTGGCGCTGGGTGCCACGCCCTGGGAGACGGCGTGGAAGGTGGTGCTCCCGGCCGCGGCGCCCGGCATCCTCGCCGCGTGCGTGCTGGGCTTCGGGCGCGCCATCGGTGAGACGATGATCGTCCTGATGGCCTCCGGCAACGCGGCCATCACGTCCGGAAACCTGGGCGACTCCGTGCGCTCGCTGTCGGCCACCATCGCCGCGGAGATGGGCGAGGTGGTGGTGGGCAGCCCCCACTACGCGCTGCTCTTCTTCATCGGCGTGGAGCTGTTCATCTTCACCTTCGTGCTCAACATGCTCGCCAGCGTCTGGACGAAGAAGGTCATCCAGCGACTCAAGGGAGGTGCCGGGTGAAGCACGCCACGCGCCGTGTGGTGGGCCTGTCGCTCGTGTCGCTCACGGGGCTGGCCGCGTTCGTCATCGTGGCGATGCTCGCCCTCATCCTCCTGGATGTGGTGAAGGGCGGCGCAAGCCACCTGTCCTGGGAGTTCCTCACCCAGGCCCCCACCGACGGGATGATGGGCGGCGGCATCTTCCCCGCCCTCTTCGGCACCGCCGCGCTCACGCTCCTGATGACGGTGGCGGTGATGCCGGTGGGCGTGCTGACGGCGGTGTACCTGCACGAGTACGCGCCGCCCAACGGCCGCATGGCCCGCCTGGTGCGCGTGGCGGTGGCGAACCTGGCGGGCGTGCCCTCCATCGTCTTCGGCCTCTTCGGCCTGGGCTTCTTCATCCTCTTCGTGGGCAAGGGCATGGACCGCGCGCTGGGCTACGAGGAGCTGCACTGGGCCCAGCCGGGCATCCTCTGGGCGTCGCTCACGCTGGCGGTGCTCACGCTGCCCGTCGTCATCGTGTCCACGGAGGAGGCGCTGCGCGCCGTGCCGTTGGATCACCGCACCGCGAGCCTCGCGCTGGGGGCCACCCAGTCCCAGACGCTGGCGCGGGTGGTGCTGCCGGGCGCGCTGCCGGGCATCCTCACCGGCGCGGTGCTGGCCATCTCCCGGGGCGCGGGCGAGGTGGCGCCCATCCTCTTCACCGGCGCGGCGTACTTCCTGCCGGACCTGCCCACGAGCCTCAACTCGCAGTTCATGCACCTGGGCTACCACACGTACGTGCTGGCCACGCAGTCGCCGGACGTGGAGGCCACCCGGCCGCTCTTGTACGCGACGGTGATGGTGCTGCTGCTCCTGACCTTCACCCTGAACCTCGTCGCGGTCCTCATCCGCACGCGCACGCGCCGCAAGGCCGCGAGCGGCCACTGACGTCACCCCTGCATCCATGCCCCCTACCTCCGCCACCCCGCGCAACAAGATGGAGTCCCGGGAGCTCACCCTGCGCTACGGCAGCAAGGTGGCCATCCACCAGGTGAGCCTGGGCATCCCCGAGCACAGGGTCACCGCGCTCATCGGCCCGTCCGGCTGCGGCAAGTCCACCTTCCTGCGCTCGCTCAACCGGATGAACGATTTGATTTCAGGCGCGAGCCACGAAGGCAGCGTGTACCTGGACGGCCGCAGCATCCATGACCGCGCCCTGGACGTGGTGGACCTGCGCCGCCGCGTGGGCATGGTCTTCCAGAAGTCCAACCCGTTCCCCAAGTCCATCTTCGAGAACGTCGCCTATGGCCTGCGCGTGGGCGGCCTCAAGGACAAGGCGAAGCTCCAGGCGCGCGTGGAGAAGTCCCTGCGCGGCGCGGCGCTGTGGGACGAGGTGAAGGACCGGCTGGACGAGAGCGCCCTGGGGCTGTCCGGCGGCCAGCAGCAGCGCCTGTGCATCGCGCGCGCGCTCGCCGTGGAGCCGGAGGTGCTGCTGATGGACGAGCCCGCGTCGGCCCTGGACCCCATCGCCACGGCCAAGATTGAAGAGCTCATCCACGAGCTCAAGTCCACGTACACCATCGCCATCGTCACCCACAACATGCAGCAGGCCGCGCGGGTGAGTGACCAGACCGCTTTCTTCTACATGGGCGAATTGGTGGAGTGCGGTCCCACGGAGCAGATCTTCACCAACCCCCGCGAGAAGCGCACCGAGGACTACGTCACCGGGAAGTTCGGCTGAGAGCCGGCGGGACGGAAGGCAACGACATGGCAGCCACGCACACCGACAAGGCATTCGAGCAGGACCTGCGCAACCTGCGCGAGAAGCTGCTCGCCATGGGGGCCAAGGTGGAGGCCCTCGTCGCGCAGAGCGTGCGCGCCCTCACCGACCGGGACTCGGCCCTGGCGGAGAAGGTGGTGGGCGCCGACCGCGAGGTGAACCGGCTGGAGGTCGACATCGACGACCTGTGCCGCCGCATCCTCGCCCTGCGCCAGCCGGCCGCCAGCGACCTGCGCCTCATCACCACGGCGCTGAAGATCGTCACCGACCTGGAGCGCATTGGCGACCTGGCGGTGAACATCGCCGAGCGCGCCATGGACCTGAACCAGGTGCCGCCCCTGGCACCCTACGTGGACACGCCGAAGCTGGCGGACCTGGCGCAGCAGCAGGTGAAGAAGGCGCTGGACGCGTTCGTGTCCGGCGACGCCGCGAAGGCGGAGGAGGTCCTCAAGGGGGACGACCTGCTGGATGCCCTCTTCCTGAAGATCTTCAACGAACTCCTGGCCTACATGATGGAGGACTCGCGCAACATCCGCCGCGCCACGGCGTTGATGTTCATCGCGAAGCACCTGGAGCGCGTGGGCGACCACGCCCTCAACGTCGCGGAGATGGTCATCTACATGGTGCGCGGCAAGGACGTGCGCCACCCGAAGAGCCGCGACATCTCAGAGTAGGCGCGCCGCTGAGCAGGCGCGGCCCGCTTCACGGCGGTGTCACGGCGAGTTGGCCGGCCCGCCGTGTCGCCGCCCCGGTCCCGCCATGGGCCTCCCGTACGGTGGCGACATGCTCATCGCCTCCAGCCTCCTCCTGGCCGCGTCCGTCGTAGGCCTCCTGGCCCTGGTCCTCCAGGCGCTGTTCGTGCGCCGCCACCGCCGCGAGCCTCCGGCGGTCCCCACCTCGCGACCGGGCCTGTCCATCCTCAAGCCGCTGTGCGGCGTGGACGACGACCTGGAGGCGAACCTGGAGCAGTTCGCGCACCTGGGCTACCCCCACTACGAAGTCCTCCTGGGCGTGAAGGACGCAAGCGACCCGGCCTGGGCGGTGGCGAAGGCGGCCCAGGCGAAGTGGCCCCACGTCATGCGCGCGGTGCTCCAGGTGGGCGAGCCCGGCCTCAACCCGAAGGTGAACCAGCTGGTGACGCTGTCGTCCGAGGCCCGGCATGACTTGTGGGTGGTGAGCGACAGCAACACCCGCGTGGGCGAAGGCTACCTGGAGGAGATCGCCGCCGCGTTCGAGGACCCCACGGTGGGCTGCGTGACGCACCCGGTGGCGGGCCTGGGGGAACAGACGTTCGGCTCGCTCCTGGACAACCTGCACCTGTCCTCCAGCGCGGCGGCGGGGATGATCGCCGCGAAGCACCTGGCGGACCGGGACATCGTCGTGGGCAAGTCCATGGCGCTGCGGCGCGAGGACGTGGAGTCGCTGGGCGGCTTCTTCTCCGTGAAGGACGTGCTCGCGGAGGACTACGTCATCGGTCAGTGGGTGACGCGCAAGCTGGGCAAGCGCGTGTGCCTTGCGCGCGCTCCCGTCTTCAACGTGTCCCTGCGCAAGAGCGTGGACGCCTTCTTCCAGCGCTACCTGCGCTGGAGCGTCATCCACCGCACAGCGGTATCGCCCTCGACGTACCTGGCGCAGGCGCTGCTCAACCCGGTGCCACTCGCGGTGTTGGGGGTCCTCCTGCACCCGTCGGCCTTGACGGCGTTCGCGGCGCTGACGGTGGCCCTGGGCAAGGTGTGCGTGGACGTGGCGGTGTTCCGCGCGCTGCGGCCCCAGCCGGTGGGTGCGCGGGCCGCGGTGGCGGTGCTGGTGAAGGATGCCCTGCTGTTCGCGGCGTGGTGGCACGGCGCGTTCCGGCGCACGGTGGACTGGCGCGGCACGCGGTTGCGCGTGGTGTCAGGGACACGGCTGGTGCCGTTGCGGCCCCGCAGGGAGGCCGCGGAGGCGTGGATCACCGGCAACGAGGCAGGTTGAACGCTTGAAGCCCAACTTTTGGTGAACGTTCGTGCGCGGACCCTCGCCACCCCTTCACGCGATGCCTATTTCCTTGATCATGCCCTTCCTGAAGCTGGCCCATCTTTCGGATCTCCATCTGGACATGAGCCGCGAGAGCGACGCCGCGGCGTCCTCACTGGTGAAGGCCCTGGTGGCCCAGGATGTTGATCACGTGGTGGTGACGGGAGACCTCACGCACCGCGGAGCCAACGCCGAGTTCCAGCGCTTCCGTGAACACTTCGCGCCCTGGATGGAGACCGGGCGCCTCACCTTCATCCCCGGCAACCACGACCGTCCTGGAGAGGACGTGGGCAGCCAGTTCATGGAGGGTCGCAAGGTGCACACCGTGGAGAAGGCAGGCCTCTTCATGGTCTGCGTGGATTCCACCGGTGAGCACAACCGGAACTACTTCTCCAGCCATGGCGAATTGACGGACGACGTCGTGACGCAGGTGGAGCAGGCCCTGTCCGCCGCGCCCTCCGACGTGCTCGTCGCGGTGCTCCTGCACCACCACGTGCTGCCCCTGCCGCTGGAGAGCTTCCCGGAGTGGATCGCGACGAAGGTGGGCCTGCCGCACGCGTCGGAGCTGGCGCTGGGCAAGACGCTGCTGGAGCGCGTGGGCGGCAAGTGCGACCTGGTGCTGCATGGCCACCGGCACGTCCCGCATGAGTTGGATTTGGGGCAGCCCGGGGAGCGCGCCCTGCGCGTCTTCAACTCCGGCAGCAGCACGGACCTGGGACGCTTCCGCGTCTTCAGTCACACGGCGGGTCGGCTGGTGGGCGAGCCGGCGTGGTGCCAGGCGTCGGAGCCGGCGAAGCCGCGCACCGCGGTCCACAACGTGAGGCCCGCGCTTCAATATCTGGTGGGCCAGCTGGGCATGGCGCTGTTCTAGCGCCTGGCTGCCTGCCTGCTGGGATGGGATCCAGGGCGGAAGTGTCGCGAATGCCGGTGGGGCCCCGAGAGGTTGTCCTCAGGTCAGGGAGGATGCTTGGGGCGACTCGCGGTGAGTGACGGAGCTCGGAAGGTCCTGGTCGTGGATGACGACGCGGACTGGCGGGAGTTTCTCCGGGTGAGCCTGGAGGACCTCGGCTATGAGACCACCGAAGCGGCGGATGGCCAGGAGGCGCTGGACTCGCTCAAGCGAGGGGAGCGCTTCGGGGTCATGTTGCTGGACCTGAACATGCCGGGGATGAGCGGCCTGGAGGTGGTGGAGAAGCTGCCGCGGGTGTCAACCAATCCGCGCATCGTCTTCCTCACGTCGGCGGCGGCCCAGGATGTGGGCAGCGCCCTCCTGTCAGGTCCCCACTACTACCTGCCCAAGGGAGCAAGCCGCGACCAATTGTCGCTCCTCCTACAGTCCCTGGGGGTGTAGGACTGCAGGCGTCTTCCGCCGCGGGTCCGGGCGGAACCAGCCAGGAGGTCCGCCATCGTCACGGAGCTCATCATCATCCTGCTGCTGGTCCTGGCCAACGGCGTCTTCGCGGGCGCCGAGCTGGGACTGCTGTCGGTGCGCAAGACGCGGCTGAAGGAGCTGCTGGAGCAGGGCAGCAGGTCCGCCCAGGCGGTGTCCGCGCTGCGGGATGATCCGGAGCGGCTGCTCGCCACGGTGCAGATTGGCATCACGGTGATTGGCGCCACCGCAGCGGCCTTCGGCGGCGCGAGCATCGCGCAGCGACTGGGCGGCGTGCTGGTGGGCATGGGCGTGCCGGAGGTGACGGCGCAGCAGGTGTCCCTGGGACTGGTGGTGGCGCTCGTCTCGTACCTGTCGCTGGTGCTGGGGGAGCTGGTGCCCAAGTCGCTGGCGCTGCGCTATTCGGAGCAGTACGCGCTCACGCTGGGACGTCCGCTCAAGGCCGTGGCGTGGGTGATGCGGCCGCTGGTGTGGTTCCTCACGGCCAGCTCCAACGTCGTGCTGAAGCTCTTCGGGGACAGGACGAACTTCACCGAGTCGCGGCTGTCGCCGGACGAATTGCAGCAGCTGGTGGAGGAGGCCTCCAAGCAGGGCACGTTGGATCCGCGCGCGGGGGAGATTGCGTCGCGGGCCTTCGAGCTGGGAGACCTGACGCTGGGTGAGGTGATGGTGACGCGCGAGCACGTCGTCGCGCTCCGGCGGCACGCCAGCTCCGAGGAGATCCGCCAGGTGCTGCTGGAGCACGGGCACTCGCGGATGCCGGTGTACGAGGGCACGCTGGACAACGTGGTCGGCTACATCGTGGCCAAGGACCTGTTGGGGGTGGCCTGGGAGGGGCACCTCATCGTGCTGGAGGACGTGCTGCGCCCGCCGCTGTTCCTGGTGGAGTCCATGCGCGCCATCGGGGCGATGAAGGAGATGCAGCGCCGGCGCATGCAGCTGGCGGTGGTGGTGGACGAGCACGGCGGCGTGGTGGGGCTGGTGACGGTGGAGGACCTGGTGGAGGAGCTGGTGGGGGAGATCCTCAGCGAGTCGGAGATGCCCGAGGAGCTCGTGCGGCGCGAGAGCCCCACCCTCGCCGTGGTGCAGGGCGAGGCGAGCCTGCGCGAGGTGAACCGCGCGCTGGGCCTGGAGCTGGAGGAGAGCGAGGACTACTCCACCGTCGCCGGCCTGTGCATCGCGCTGGCGGGCGGCGCCATCCCGGAGCCGGGGGCGAAGCTGTCCATGACGAATGGGACGGTGCTGGAGGTGATGGAGGCGTCGCCGCGCCGGGTGCGCGAGGTGCGCTTCCACCTGCCGGCGCAACCCGTGCAGCCGGTGGCCTGACGGCCATGCAACGCTCCCCCGGCGACCGTGGATTGCGTGCTTGCGTCGTTCTGGGACTTCGGTTACTCCTCCCACACCGGAAGTCAGTCCTGCGCGATTAGCTCAGCTGGATAGAGCGTTGGCCTCCGGAGCCAAAGGCCGCAGGTTCGAATCCTGCATCGCGCGCAGAGACAAAGGCCCGGAATCATTGGGGAAACCCACTGATTCCGGGCCTTCTGTCGTTTCAGGGGCTGCTTGCCCGCACCGGCCCTCCCCCTCGACAGGCTTCCCGTCCGCCCCGGCAGGGAGCCGAAGGATCTGGGAGACTTCCGGGTCAGGCGCTTGGCCCCGGGGTGCACGTGTTCTGGTATCAAAACGTACAGTTCATCGCGTACTCGCTGGATACGAAGCCCGGCTACGCCACGGGGCGATACCGGGCGATGGCGAACGCCGCGCACGACGTGACCACACGCTGCTCGGTGATGGAGGCGGCGGCCAAAGCGGCCCGTGTCAGGGCGAACACCAGCAGCTACTGCCTGAAGGTCTTCGTGGCGCCGGAGTTCTTCTTTCGGAGCCACACGGGCGCCTACGATCTGGACACCTATCAGACCGTGCTGACGGGCCTGCGTGCCTGGGCGAGCGGGGACGACTGGAAGCACTGGGTCTTCGTCTTCGGCACCGTCATCGCCACCTTCCAGAACGAATCAGGGGGCCAGGAGATCCTCAACGTCGCGGTGGTTCAACAAGGTGGCGCGGGGGTCGAGGGCACACGCGTGATCGCCAAGGAGAACCTGCTCGAGGGGGATCTCCTGCGCCTCTCGCAGCTCAAGCACGACAGCCCTGTGGGGACGCTGACCTTCGACGGAGCTGTCGGGGTGAAGACGGCCGAGCAGTTCCTCAACGCGACCAACCGCGGCGACGGAGCAGAGCTTCAAAAGTGGGGTTTCGACGGCCGCAGCATCTTCGACATGGCAGGCGTGCGTTTCGCCGTGGAGATCTGCGCCGACCACCTGGGGGGGCGCCTGCAGCTCTCGCCCACGGCCAGGGGCGACTGGAAGCCCCAGCTGCAGGTTGTCACCGGGTGCGGAGTCATGGGCGTCATCGCGGAAAACACCGTGGCCTCGAAGGACGGCTACATCTTCCTCAGCGACGGCTTCTTCGCGGATGCGAACGGCGGCAGGACGAGTCTCTCGAAGGTGAAGGCGGCGAAGCCGTCCAGGGACGAGGCCGCCGAACTGGACGACATCGACGTCGAGACGACGGTGGCGATGGCGGGCAAGCTCGCCGGTCCGTGGGCCCAGTGCTTCTCCCAGCCCGGAGAGGTGCGCCTCTATCCGCCGCAGCACATCCCGTGGGCGAAGAAGGCGTAGGCCGCCACGCGCCCTACCGGGCCTCTGTCCGCGATGGACGACACCGGGAGACCGACGTCAGTCGCCGGTGAGGAACCGCGCGAGGGCCGCCTGGACCTCCTCGTCGCCCATCATCCCCACGTGGTCCGCCTTCGTCTCCAGCCGGTCCACGTGGAGGGGCTCCGGCGGCATCGCCCGGGTCGCGAGCACCGAGCCGTCACCATCCGCGAGGATGGGATCCTCGAACGTGGGCTGGCCCTTGATGATCCGGAAGGATTTGATCAGCGGCTGTCCCACGCCCACCACCGCCAGGGTGCGGAAGGGCGGCGGTGGCCCGTCCTTCCCGGCGAGCGTCAGCGCGAAGCCGGCCCGCGCGGCCAGCATGCGCTCCAGCTGCTCACGGTACGCGGGCGCCGTGCGCAGGCCCGCGTCCTGGAACACGCCCCACCCTCCTTCGACCCACGCTCCCGGCGCGTACGCGTCGAAGTCCACCGGCTGGCCGCTCGCGTCCACGAAGAAGTCGCTCTGCGCGGGGAGCAGCTGGAACGCGGAGGCGAAGGTGAACAGCGCCTCCGGTGACAGCAGCGCCCGGTTGCGCCCCACCGGCGTGCCCAGCGTGAAGTCGTCGAACATGCCCGGCGCTCCACGGAAGGGCGTGCCCAGGAACGCCACGCGCTTCACGTGCCGCGCGCCCGCCCACGTGGGCTCGCCCGTGTCGTCCCCGGTGCCGTAGCGCAGGCAGTGCAGCGTGATGAGCCCGCCCATGCTGTGCGCCACCAGGTTCACCTTCACCTTGCCGCCCCGGGCCGCGGCGAGTTCGTCCAACAGCGCGCACAGCCGCTTCGCGCTCTCGCGGTTGTCCTGGCGCCAGTCGTAGTCGAACACGACGAAGCCCGGCAGGTGCTCGCGCCCGAAGTCCAGGAAGCCCTTGTAGACGTCGTAGCGCGCCACCCACGGCAGCACCGTGAAGCGCGTCACCGGCCCGTCGGACGTGAGCGCTCCGTAACGCGGTGCCGCCTGCTGCCCGGGAAACGGCAGCGCCAGCGAGCGCTCCCCGCGCGACAGCACGTCGCCCACCGACACCCAGGCCCGCTCCTGCTCCGCGTCCGCCGTGGTGAGGAACGAGCCCCGGTAGCCGTGGACGAACACGGTCACCTCCTCGCCCGTGGGCGGAGGCACCGGGACGCGGGAGGCGGTGCAGGCGCTCAACATCATCAGGACCGGGAGGGAGAACAGGCGCATGGAGGCCCCCGGTCTCGCTCAGCACCGCGCTTCACGCAAGGGCTCCCTGACGGGACGCCACCCGCCCCCATTGACGCGTCAGGGGGCCCGGTGGCGCGTCAGGCCCCGGACTGACACGGCGAGGGGGCCGGTGTGCGCCCTCCCTCCTTCAGGGACTGCCCTTCAGGGCCGGGGGCTTGCCTGCCATGGCCTGCTCCGTGCAAAAGCGACGCGCGCCCCGGTCGGGGTCAAGGGAGTTCACGGAAAATGGATGCCATTGTCGTTCAGTTGAAGTCACTGGCGCTGACGGAAGCGCTGCCGCTGCTGCTCAAGGCCGTGGGGGCGCTGGTCGTCTGGTTCCTGGGGCGCACGGTCATCGGTGGCTTCCGCAAGGTGCTGGACATGGCCCTCCAGCGGCGGCAGCTGGATGCCACGCTCATCCGCTACATCGGGTCGCTCTTCACGGGCTCCCTCACCCTGCTCCTGATGATCGGCATCCTGGGGCTGATGGGGGTGGAGACCACCTCCTTCGCCGCCCTGCTGGCCGCGGCGGGCATCGCCATTGGCGCCGCGTGGGCCGGGCTGCTCGCCAACTTCGCCGCGGGCGTCTTCCTGCTCGTGCTGCGCCCCTTCCGCGTGGGCGAGGAGATCTCCGCCGCGGGCGTCGTGGGCGTCGTGCAGGAGATTGGCCTCTTCGCCACCACGCTCGACACGGGCGACAACCTCCGCATCTCCGTGGGCAACAACCAGTTGTTCGGCGGCAACATCATCAATTACAGCCACCATCCCCACCGCAAGCTGACCGTCAAGGTGCCGCTGGTGCACGGCGCGGCGGACGTGCGGCTGCTCATGCGGGCCTTCGTGGAGCGCGTGGCCGTGGTGCCCGGTGTGCAGGAGCAGCCCACGCCCGCCGTGGAGGTGGTGGAGTTCACCCTCCAGGGCCCCGTGCTGGCGGTGGGTGTCCACTGCAAGCACACCCAGTTCGGTCAGGTGCAGGCGGCCGTCTGCGAGGCGGTCGCGGAGCTGCTCCAGGCCGCGGGCTACGCCGCTCCCCCGGCCCAGCCCGCGCCCGCGCCGTACGCGAAGGTGGGCTGATCAGCGGGTGAGGCCGGCCCCTCCCGCGAGCGCTTCCAGCAGCGCCTCCGCGTGGAAGGGGCCGTCGTGCCGCTGGCCGTTGGCGAAGAAGGTCGGCGTGCCATTCACACCCGTGCGCGCGCCCTCCAGGAAGTCGCTCCGGATGCGCTCCTCGAACCGGTGCGAGTCCAGGTCCTCACGGAAGCGGTCCAGGTCCAGCCCCAGCGCCTCCGCGTGGGACAGCAGCACGGGCCGCTCCAGCGCATCCTGATGCTCGAAGAGCAGGTCGTGCATCGGCCAGAAGCGGCCCTGCGCGGCGGCGGCCTCGGCGGCTTCCGCGGCCTGCAGTGCCAGCGGGTGGGCCTGCGTCAGCGGGAAGTTGCGGAACACGAAGCCCAGCCGCGGGCCCAGGGCCTGTTGCAGGCGATTCACCTCCCAATACGCCTGCCCGCAGTAGGGGCACTGGTAGTCGCCGTACTCCACCAGGATGACGGGAGCGTCGCGCGGTCCCTCGAAGTGGTCGCCCGGGCCCGGCGGCCTGCGCAGCCGGCTCATGACCGTGCCTCCCGCGACGACGTCCGCGCGGACAGCGCCTCCAGTGCGCTCAGCACGCCGTCCACGCCGGGGTTCACCTCCGGGGGCGATACGTGCCCCCAGGCGATCCTCCCTTCGCCATCCACCACGTACAGCGCGCGTTCGCAGACGCCCTCCGACTCCCGCCACGCGTGGTAGCGCCGCGACACCTCCCCCTTCGGATGGAAGTCCGCGAGCAGCGGGAAGCGCAGCCCGCGCTCGCGCGCGAACGCCAGGTGTGACCACACGCTGTCCACCGACACGCCGAACACCCGCGCGCCGTGCCGCTGGAGTTCGGGGAGCAGCTCGTTGAAGAGGACCAGCTCGTCGCCGCACACCGGGCTGAAGTCCGCCGGGTAGAAGACGAGCACCACGGGCGACCCCGCGCAGTCCGCCAGCGACACCGATTGCTCGGGTGTGGCGGCGAGCTGGAACGGAGGGGCCCGCGTGCCGGAAGGCAATGGAGGGGACAGGGACGGCGTGACAGGGGGCATGGAAGAAGACCTCGCTGCCGTGAATCTGGGAGGGTTGCGCCGCCCCCGCCAACCCACCGGGTTCCGGCGCTCGCCCCATGGCCCTGACTGCGGCCCGGGAAGGCATCGGCGTGTCACAGGCTCGCCCCTCCAGAGGCGCCCGCTGAAACATGTCTCGGCTGCAAGCACCTGCTGTCTCAGCAGCCGCTCCAGGCCTGTTTCCCCACCAATCGAGGAGGCGACCCGAGGGCCCGGTTTCACTCGGGAGGACACCCGACGTCCTTCCGTCCCTGCCTTCCGGGTACCAGCGCAATCCTGCGAATACATGGATTGTTCCAGGCGGGGCCCGGGACGGCCCCATGACAGGTTGCTTGCTGGAAGAATAATCTCGACCCCGTGAATCAGACCCACCTCGCGTCTCTCCCGGGAGAGCGGCGCAGGGGGGCAACCCGGCAAATGAAGCAGGTCGGAGTTCTCGTGAAAGCCACCACCGGCCTGGGGTGGCGTTCGCGCGCGATGGCGTTCCCGAGTGCGGAGTTCTTGAGATGAGCAACGAGCTGTCGAAGCGGATCGCGAACCTCTCACTGGAAAAGCGCGCCGAGCTCTTGAAGAAGATGGCCGCGCAGAAGCCCGCGGGCAACGTCGTGCGTGGGCTCATCCCGCTCCAGGACCGTACGCGCCCGCTGCCGCTGTCCTTCGCGCAGCAGCGGCTGTGGTTCATCGACCAGCTCACTCCGGGCAGCCCCCTGTACAACGTGCCCGTGGCGGTGCGCCTGGAAGGTCCGCTGAAGGTGGACCTGCTGGAGCGCGCGCTGCGCGAGGTGGTGCGCCGACACGAGGTGCTGCGCACCACCTTCCGCGAGGGCGAAGCCGGGCCCGTGCAGGTGATCTCCCCGGAGCCGGTGCTCACGCTGGAGCGGCGCGAGCTCACCGGCGCGGCGCCGGACGAGCTCTGGCGCCTGGCGCGCGAGGCGGCGGCCCGGCCCTTCGACCTCGCCCGGGGTCCGCTGCTGCGCGCCCTGCTGCTGACGTCCGGCCCGAACGAACACCTGCTCGTGGTGGTGCTGCACCACAGCGTCTCCGACGGCTGGTCGATGACGCTGCTGGTGCGCGAGGTGGCGCTGCTCTACGGCGCGTTCGCTCGCGGCGTGCCCGCGGCCCTGCCAGAGCTGGGCGTGCAGTACGCCGACTTCGGCGTGTGGCAGCGCGAGTGGCTCCAGGGCCCGCACCTGGAGAAGCAACTCGGTTACTGGAAGCAGCAGCTGGCCGGAGTGCCCTCCGCGCTGGAGCTGCCCACCGACCATCCCCGCCCGGCGGTCCGCAGGGGGCGAGGGGCCCGGCACGACGTGCTCCTGTCGCGCGAGTTGATGGATGCGCTGAAGGCGCTGGCGCAGCAAGAAGGCGCCTCGCTCTTCATGGTGCTGCTGACAGGCTGGCAGGTGCTGCTGTCCCGGTACGCGGGCCAGGAGGATGTGACGGTGGGCTCGCCGATGGCGGGTCGGACGCGCGGCGAGGTGGAGGGGCTCATCGGCCTCTTCGTCAACACGCAGGTGCTGCGCACGCAGGTGGAGGGCAGCGCGTCCTTCCGCGCGCTCCTGCGCCAGGTGCGGGAGATGGTGCTGGGGGCCCAGGAGCACCAGGAGCTGCCCTTCGAGCGACTCGTGGAGGAGCTGCGCCCGGAGCGCACCCAGGGGCGCACGCCGCTCTTCCAGGTCATGCTCACGCTCCAGGCATCCTTCCGTGGCGCGTCCACCGTGGAGGGTGTGAAGCTGGAGGCGCTGGAGCTGGACACGCACACGGCGAAGTTCGACCTGACGCTCCAGGTGCTGGAGACGGAGCACGGCCTCAAGGGCTTCCTCGAGTACGACACCGACCTCTTCACCGCGCCCACCGTGGCGCGCATGACGGAGCACCTGCGCGTGCTGCTGGAGGGGGCCGTCGCCCGTCCACAGGAGGCGGTGTCGCGGCTGCCGCTGCTCACCGACGCCGAGCGCCAGCAGGTGCTGTCCGACTGGCAGCCTCCCCGCCCAACCCCGCTGCCGTGGGGCTCGCAGCACGGCGCCTTCGAGGCCCAGGCGGACCTCACACCGGACGCGGTCGCCGCCGTCTTCGGGGAGCAGTCGCTCACGTACGCGCACCTGGAGGCGCGGGCCTCGCGGCTGGCGCGGCACCTGCGCCGCCTGGGCGTGGGGACCGAGGTGCGCGTGGGCCTGTGCGTGGAGCGCTCGCTCGACATGCTGGTGGCGGTGCTCGCCGTGTTGAAGGCCGGGGGCACCTACGTGCCGTTGGATCCGGCGTTCCCGGCGGATCGCCTCGCGTACATGGTGGAGAGCAGCGGCATGCCGGTGCTGGTGTCGCAGCGCTCGCTGTCGTCCGTCCTGCCCCCGCACTCCGCCCGCGTGGTGCTGCTGGACGGGGACGCGGAGGCCATCGCGGCGGAGGACGGCTCGCCGCTGCGCGACGCCGTGATGCCGGAGGCCGTGGCCTACGTGCTGTACACGTCCGGCTCCACCGGCCGCCCCAAGGGCGTGCAGGTGCCGCACGGCGCGGTGGCGCGCTTCCTCGCCGCCCTGCGGGAGACGACGGGGCTGTCCGCGAAGGACGTGCTGGTGGCCGTCACCACGTTGTCGTTCGACATCGCGGTGCTGGAGCTGTTCCTGCCGCTGTCGGTGGGAGGCCAGGTCGTCATCGCATCGCGCGACATCGCGGTGGACGGCGCGAGGCTCGCGGGCCTGCTCCAGCAGCGGGGCGCCACGGTGCTCCAGGCCACGCCTGGCACCTGGCGGCTCCTGCTGGAGGCGGGCTGGGAGGACCGGGGGCTGACGGCGCTCATCGGCGGCGAGGCCCTGCCGCGCGAGCTGGCCGAGGCGCTGCTCCCGCGCTGCGGCGTGCTGTGGAACGTGTACGGCCCCACGGAGACGACGGTGTGGTCCACCGCGCACGCGGTGCGCACGGGCACGGGCAGCGTGCCCATTGGCCGTCCCATCTCCGGCACCCGGGTGTACGTGCTGGACAGCGGGCTGCACCCGGTGCCGCGCGGCGTGCCGGGCGAGCTGTTCATCGGCGGCGAGGGCGTCACGCGCGGCTACCTCCACCGGGCGGATCAAACGGCGGAGCGCTTCCTCCCGGACGCCTACGGTAGCGTGCCGGGCGGCCGCGTGTACCGCACCGGCGACCGCGTGCGCTGGGCCGCGAGCGGGGTGCTGGAATACCTCCACCGCGTCGACACCCAGGTGAAGCTGCGCGGCTACCGCATCGAGCTGGGTGAAATTGAAGCGGTGCTGGGGCAGGCGCCGGGGGTGCGCGACGCGATCGTGATGGTGCGGGGCAGCGCGGCCGACGCGCGACTCGTGGGCTACGTGGTGCCCCGGTCCGGTCAGACGCTGGAGGCCCAGGCCCTGCGGACGCTCATGAAGGAGCGGCTGCCCGACTACATGGTGCCGTCCGCGCTGGTGGTGCTGGACGCGATGCCGCTGACGCCCAACGGGAAGGTGGACCGCAAGGCCCTGCCCTCCCCGGACGCGGCCACCGAGGCGGCGCGCGAGTTCGTCGCCCCCCGCACGCCGCTGGAGCAGCAGGTCGCGGAGCTCTACGCCTCGCTGTTGAAGGTGCCGCGCGTGGGCGCCACCGACGGTTTCTTCGAGCTGGGTGGACACTCGCTGCTCGCCACGCGGCTGACGTCACGCCTGCGCGCGGCGCTCCAGGTGGACCTGCCGCTGCAGGTGCTGTTCGAAGCGCCCACGGTGGAGGCGCTCGCGGCGCGCATCGCGGCGGCGAGCCAGGATCCGCGCGTCGCCGCGCCACCGCCCATCGTGCCGGTGCCGCGCACGCAGAAGCTGCCCACGTCCCTGGCGCAGCAGCGGATGTGGCTCCTGGAGCAGTTCGCGCCCGGCTCCGCGGCGTACAACATGCCGTTCTCGCTGCGGCTGACAGGAGCGCTGAGCCTGGAGGCCCTGCGGCGCGCGCTGGAGGTGGTGGTGCACCGGCACGAGGTGCTGCGCACGACCTTCCAGGCGGACGTGAACGAGCCCGTGCAGCGCATCGCACCGCCCGCGCCGCTGATGCTGTCGGTGGTGGACCTGCGCGCCCTCTCCCCGGAGCAGCGCGAGGCCGAGGTGAAGCGCCGCACCGAGGTGGAGGTGCGGCACCCGTTCGACCTGGCCGCGGGGCCGCTCCTGCGCGCGTCGGCGTTGGTGCTGGACACGCATGAGCACCTGGTGCTGCTCACGATCCACCACACCGTCTTCGACGGCTGGTCCATGAGCGTCCTGATGCGCGAGCTGTCGGCGGCCTACGGGGCCTTCGTCGCGGGGGCGCAGCCCGTCCTGCCGGTGCTGCCGTTCCAGTACGCGGACTTCGCCGCGTGGCAGCGCCAGTGGCTGTCGGGCGAGGAGCTGGAGCGACAGCTCGCCTGGTGGCGCCAGCAGTTCGAAGGAGCACCGCCAGCGCTGGAGCTGCCCACGGACCGTCCGCGCGTGCCGCGCGACGCGCGTCCGGGCACCCTGTTGCCGGTCGCGCTGCCGCTGGAGCTGACCCGGGCCGTGGAGGCGTTCTGCGTGCGCGAGGGCATCACGCCCTTCATGTTCCTGCTCGCCGCGTTCCAGGCGCTGCTCGGACGCTACTCGGGCCAGGACGACGTGAGCGTCGGCACCGCCGTGGCGGGCCGCGACGATGCGGAGCTGGAGGGGCTGCTGGGCCTGTTCATCAACACGCTCGTGCTCCGCACGCGGTTGGACGGCGAGCCCACCGTCCGGGAGCTGCTGGTTCGCGTTCGCAAGACGGCGCTGGGCGCGCTCGCCCACCCGCACCTGCCCTTCGAACGACTCCAGCCGATGCGCGACCTGCGCCAGTCGCCGATGTTCAGCGTGGAGTTCCTCATGCAGAACATCCCGGCGGTGGACCTCTCGCTGGCGGGCGTGAAGGTGCAGCTGGAGGAGCGCATGGGCGCGTCCGCCAAGTTCGACCTGACGCTCTCCCTCAGCCGGAGCGAGCAGGGCTTCACGGGCGAGCTGGAGTACGCCACCGACCTCTTCGACACCTCCACCGTCACGCGGATGATGCGGCACCTGCGACTGCTCGTGGAGGGCTTCGTGGCCACGCCGGACCGCCGCGTGTCCTCGCTGCCGCTGCTCGCGGGGGATGAGCGGCAGCAGGTGCTCGTGGAATGGAATGCGACGCGCGTGCCCCTCCCAGAGGCGTGCATGCACTCGCTCTTCGAAGCCCAGGCGCTCCGCGCGCCGGACGCGCTGGCCGTGGTGGCCCCGGGAGCAGCGGCGCTGACGTACGGCGAGCTGGACACGCAGGCGAACCAGCTGGCGCACCACCTGCGAAGCCGGGGTGTGGGCCCCGAGGTGCTGGTGGGCGTGTGCCTGGAGCGCACGCCGCGCCTGCTGGTGGCGCTGCTGGGCATCCTCAAGGCGGGCGGCGCGTATGTGCCCCTGGACCCGTCCTACCCGGCGGACCGGCTGGCATTGATGGTGTCCGAGTCGCGCATGTCGCTGCTGCTGACGCAGCAGTCGCTGGAGGGCACGGTGGAGGCCCCGGGCCTGCCGCGCTACCTGCTGGACGTGGAAGGCCCCGCACGCGCGGGCCTGTCCATCGAGGCCCCGGCCCAGACGGCGCGGCCGGAGAACCTGGCGTACGTCGTCTTCACCTCGGGTTCGACGGGCAAGCCCAAGGGCGTGATGGTGTCGCACCGCAGCTGGACGAATGCGTACCTGGGCTGGGAGCGAAGCTATGCGCTGAAGGAGGCATGCCGAAGCCACCTGCAGATGGCGAGCTTCTCCTTCGACGTCTTCGGCGGCGACCTGTCCCGAGCCCTGGGCTCGGGCGCGAAGCTGGTGCTGTGCCCGCGCGAGTGGCTGCTGGAGCCCCCGAAGCTGCACGCATTGATGGAAGCGGAGGCCGTCGACTGCGCGGAGTTCGTCCCGGCGGTGCTGCGAGGCCTGTTGCAACACCTGGAGGAGACGGGCCAGCGACTGGAGGCGATGAAGGTGCTCATCGCGGGCTCGGATGCCTGGTACGTGAATGAGTACCGGCGGATCCGGGAGGTGATTGGCGCGAAGACGCGCCTCATCAACTCCTACGGCATCAGCGAAACCACCATCGACAGCACGTGGTTTGAAAGCGACGCACTGCAGGCGGGAGACAACCGGCTGGTGCCGATTGGGAAGCCCTTCGCGAACGTGCGGATGTACGTGCTGGACGCGGCGCTCCAGCCCGTTCCGGCGGGCGTGCCGAGCGAGCTGTACATTGGCGGCGAGGGCGTGACGCGCGGCTACTGCCACCGTCCGGAGTTGACGGCGGAGCGCTTCGTGCCCGACCCGTACGGGGCACCGGGCGCGCGGCTGTACCGCTCCGGGGACAGGGCGCGGTACCTGGCGGACGGGAACATCGAATTCCTGGGCCGCGCGGACACGCAGGTGAAGCTGCGCGGCTTCCGGGTGGAGCTGGGCGAAATCGAGTCGGTGCTGGGCAAGCACCCCGCGGTGCGCACGGCGGTGGTGCTGCTGAAAGAGAACCCGCGCCGCCTCATCGCGTACGTGGTGGCACCGGAGGGCACGCCCCACGTGCAGCTGCGTGACTTCCTGCGCGAGCGAATGCCGGAGTACATGGTGCCGGCCGCCTTCGTGGTGCTGGACGCGCTGCCCCTGACGCCGAACGGGAAGGTGGACCGCAAGGCCCTGCCGACGCCGGACGGCGCGCAGGAGACGGCGCACTACGTGGCCCCGCGCACGCCGACGGAGGAGTTGCTGGCCCAGGTGTGGGCGCAGGTGCTGGGCGTGGCGCGGGTGGGAGTGGAGGACAACTTCTTCGACCTGGGTGGCCACTCACTCCTGGCGATGCAGGCGACGTCGCGGGTGCGGAGCGCCTTCGATGTGGAGCTGCCCCTGCGCGCGCTGTTCGAGGCGCCCACCATCTCCAAGCTCGCCGTGTTGTTGCAGCAGGCCAGCGCCGCGACGCGACTGCCGCCCCTGACCCGGACACGGACGGAGGGCCCCCAGCCCCTGTCCTTCGCGCAGCAGCGCCTGTGGTTCCTTGATCAACTCGTACCGGATGACGCGTCGTACAACCTCCCCGTCGCGCTGCGCCTCACCGGGCGCCTGGACGTGGAGGCCTTGCGCCGAGCCTTCGAAGCGCTCGTCCAGCGTCATGAGGCCCTGCGCACCACCTTCTTCGAGCACGAGGGCCAGCCGCTTCAGCGCATCCACGCGCCGGCAGCGTGGGCCCTGCCCGTTGAAGACCTGTCCGCGCTGGACGTGACTGCGAGCGAAGCGGAGACGCTGCGCCTTGCCACCCGCGAGGCCCGCCAGCCCTTCCACCTCGTGCACGGGCCGCTGCTGCGCACCTCGTTGCTGCGACTCTCGGAGGAGATGCACGTCCTGCTGGTGACGATGCACCACATCGTCTCCGACGGCTGGTCCATGGGCGTGCTCGTGAAGGAGCTGGCCGCGAGCTACGCGGCCTTCAGCGAGGGCAAGGCGCCTTCCCTGGCTCCGCTGGCCGTGCAGTACGCGGACTTCGCCGCGTGGCAGCGCCAGTGGTTGCAGGGAGAAGTGCTGGAGACGCAGCTGGGCTACTGGAAGCACCAGCTCTCCGGAGCACCTTCCGCGCTGGAGCTGCCCATGGACCGTCCGCGTCCGCCCGTGCAGTCCCGGCGCGGTGCCACGGTGCCGGTGAACATCCCCTCGGCGCTCACCGAATCCCTACGGGGCCTTGCCCAGCGCGAGGGCGCGACGCCCTTCATGCTGCTGCTCTCCGCGTTCCAGTTGCTGCTGTCACGCTACGCGGGCCAGGATGACGTCTCCGTGGGCTCGCCCATCGCGGGACGTACGCACGCGGAGGCCGAAGGCCTCATCGGCTTCTTCGTCAACACGCTGGTGCTGCGAGCGCGCCTCAAGCCCGAGGACTCGTTCCGCAAGTTGCTCGCCCAGGTGCGCGGTACCGCGCTCGCGGCCTATGAGCACCAGCACGTCCCCTTCGAGAAGCTGGTGGAGGTCCTCCAGCCCTCGCGCGACTTGAGCCTCAGCCCGCTCTTCCAGGTGATGTTCGTCCTGCAGAACGCGCCCGCTGAATCCTTGCGCGTCCCGGGACTCTCCTTTGAAACGGTTCCCCTGGAAGGCAACTCCGCGCGCTTCGACCTGGCGCTGACGCTCTTCGAGGTGCCCCAGGGCCTCACGGGATTCCTGGAGTACAGCAGCGATCTCTTCGACGCCGCCACCGTCCAGCGGCTGATGAGCCACTACGGCGTCCTGCTGGAGGCCATCGCCGCGCGGCCGGATGCAGCCATCTCCGCCCTGCCCCTGCTGGGGGCCGAAGAGCGTCAGCGCCTGCTGGTGGAGTGGAACGACACCACGGTGGAGAGCCCCACGACTGTCCCCGTCCACGTCCACTTCGCGAACCAGGCCCACCGCACGCCCGACGCCGTGGCCCTCGTCCTGGGTAACACCCCCATGACGTACGCCCAGCTCGACGCCCGCGCCAATCAACTGGCCCATCACCTGCGCGCACTCGGCATCACGCCTGGCGCCCGCGTCGGTCTCGCCGTCGAGCGCTCCTTCGAGCTCGTGGTCGCGATTCTCGCCATCCTCAAGGCCGGTGCCGCCTTCGTCCCGGTGGACCGCAACGCCCCCGTGGAGCGCATCGCCGCGCTCCTGGAGGACGCCGACGTCGAGGTGGTCCTCACGCACCAGCCCTTCGCCCCACTGCTGCCTGCCACCGGCACCCGCGTCTGGCTGGACGCACAGCAGGACATCCTCTCCGCGCTGCCCACGCACGCGCCGGACGTGCACGTGGACGGAGAAGCGCTCGCCTACGTCATGTTCACCTCGGGCAGCACCGGCCGCCCCAAGGGCGTCTGCGTGCCCCACCGGGGCATCACCCGACTGGTGCTCGGCAGCACCTTCATGCGCTTCGGACCTGATGAGGTCGTGAGCCAGATCGCTCCCGTCGCCTTCGACGCCTCCACGCTCGAAATCTGGGGCGCGCTGCTCCACGGCGCGAAGCTCATCCTTGCTCCGCCGCATGCCCTCTCCCTGGAAGAGTTGGCCGCGCTGGTGAGGCAGCACCGCGTGACGACGTTGTGGATGACGACCGCGCTCTTCGAGCAGATGGCCCTTCACCAGGCCGAAGCCCTGGCTGCGGTGCCGCAGGTCCTCACCGGCGGCGAGGTCATGCCCTGGGCACGCATGCGCGCGCACTTGCCCCGTCTCCCCTTGGGCTCCACGGTGGTGCATGCCTATGGCCCCACGGAGAACACGACGTTCTCCACCACGTTGCCCCTGCACCGTGACTCCGTGGTGGACGGCCCGGTGTCCATCGGCCGACCCATCTCCAACGCCACGGCGTACGTCCTGGATGCGCACCTGCGCCCGGTGCCCGTGGGCGTCGCGGGCGAGGTGTACGTCGGCGGCACCGGCCTCGCCTGGGGCTACCTCCACCGGCCCGAGCTCACGGCGGAGCGCTTCGTCCCCCACCCGTTCGCCACGACGCCCGGCGAGCGGCTCTACCGCACGGGCGACAAGGCCCGCTGGTGGGAGGATGGCACGCTCGACTTCCAGGGCCGCGTCGACTTCCAGGTGAAGGTGCGGGGCTTCCGCATCGAGCTGGGTGAAATCGAAACCTCCCTGCGCGCCGCCGCTGGCGTCAACGAGGCCGTCGTCGTCGCCCGTGGAAGCGACGGGGACAAGCGCCTCGTCGGCTACGTCACCGCGCTCGAAAGCCACACGCTCGACGTCGACGTCCTCAAGGCGGGCCTCAAGCAGCACCTGCCTGAGTACATGGTGCCCTCCGTGCTGATGGTGCTGGAGGCGCTGCCCCTCAACGCCAACGGCAAGGTGGACCGCAAGGCCCTGCCCGAGCCGGGAGACGCTCCGCGCACCTCTGCCTTCGTCGCACCACGCACCGCCACCGAGGAGAAGCTCGCCGCATGCTTCTCCGAGGTGCTCCGCGTGGAGCGCGTCGGCATCCACGATGACTTCTTCGCGCTCGGTGGCCACTCCCTGCTGGCCACGCAGCTCGTCTCACGCGTGCGCAGCGCAGTGGGGGTGGAGCTGCCGCTGCGTGCCCTCTTCGAAGCGCCCACCGTCGCCGCGCTCGCCGCGCGCCTCCAGTCCCACGCCCCCAGCCTCCGCCTGCCTCCACTCACCCGGGCCCGCACGGAGGGCGCCCCGCCGCTGTCCTTCGCGCAGCAGCGCCTCTGGCTATTGGATCAGCTCAACCCCGGCGACGTCTCGTACAACATCCCCACGGCCCTGCGGCTGACGGGACGCGTGGACGTGGAGTCCCTGCGTCGCGCTTTCGAAGCCCTGGTCGCACGGCACGAGACCCTGCGCACCACCCTCGTCCAGCATCAGGGCCAGCCTGCGCAGCGCATCCATGCGCCCATGGCGTGGGCCCTGCCTCTCACCGACGTGTCCTCCCTACCGGAAGCCCAGCGGGAAGCAGAGGCTCGAAACTTCGCGAACCAGGAGGCGCAGCGCGCTTTCGACCTGGAAGCAGGCCCGCTCCTGCGCACCTCGCTGGTTCGGTTGAGCGAAGAGGAGCACCTGCTGCTGGTGACGATGCACCACATCGTCTCCGACGGTTGGTCCATGGGCGTGCTCGTCCGGGAGCTGACCGCGCTGTACGCGGCCTTCCAGACGGGCCAGGAGCCCGCCCTCGCGCCGCTGCCCGTGCAGTACGCCGACTTCACGGTCTGGCAGCGCGAGTGGCTCCAGGGCGAGACGCTGGAGGCGCAGATGGGCTTCTGGAAGAAGCAGCTCTCCGGAGTGCCCGCCGCGCTGGAGCTGCTCACCGACCGCCCGCGTCCCCCCATCCAGTCGCATCGAGGGGCGACGACGCCCGTGCGGCTCTCGCTGCCTGTCTCCGAGGCCCTCAAGGCCCTGGCCCAGCGTGAAGGCGCGACGCCCTTCATGACGCTGCTCGCGGGCTTCCAGGTGCTCCTGTCCCGTTACTCCGGGCAGGACGACATCTCCGTGGGATCACCCATCGCGGGACGTACGCAGGCCGAGACGGAGGGCCTCATCGGCTTCTTCGTCAACACGCTCGTGCTGCGCACGCGGCTGTCACCGGAAGCTTCGTTCCAGCAGGTGCTGGCCCAGGTGCGAGGCACCACGCTCGCTGCCTATGAGCACCAGCACGTCCCCTTCGAGAAGCTGGTGGAGGTCCTCCAGCCCTCGCGCGACTTGAGCCTCAGCCCGCTCTTCCAGGTGATGTTCGTCCTGCAGAACGCGCCCGCTGAAGCCTTGCGCGTCCCGGGACTCGCCTTCCAGCAAGTGCCCGCCGAGACACGCTCGGCCAAGTTTGATCTCACCCTGATGTTTCAGGACTCGCCGCAAGGCTTCGTCGGAAACCTGGAGTACAGCACGGCGCTGTTCGAGCGGAGCACGGTGGAGCGAATGACCGCCCACCTGCACACGTTGCTGGAGGCCATGGTCGCAGCACCCGAGCAGCCCGTGGCGAAGCTGCCCCTGCTGGGGACCGAAGAGCGTCAGCGCCTGCTGGTGGAGTGGAACGACACCACGGTGGAGAGCCCCACGACTGTCCCCGTCCATCTCCACTTCGCGCGTCAGGCGCAGCAGACTCCCGACGCCGTGGCCCTCGTCCTGGGTAACACCCCCATGACGTACGCCCAGCTCGACGCCCGCGCCAATCAACTGGCCCATCACCTGCGCGCACTCGGCATCACGCCTGGCGCCCGCGTCGGTCTCGCCGTCGAGCGCTCCTTCGAGCTCGTGGTCGCGATTCTCGCCATCCTCAAGGCCGGTGCCGCCTTCGTCCCGGTGGACCGCAACGCCCCCGTGGAGCGCATCGCCGCGCTCCTGGAGGATGCCGACGTCGAGGTGGTGCTCACCCACCAGCCCTTCGCGCCCCTGCTGCCCGCCACCGGCACCCGCGTCTGGCTGGACGCACAGCAGGACATCCTCTCCGCGCTGCCCACGCACGCGCCGGACGTGCACGTGGACGGAGAAGCGCTCGCCTACGTCATGTTCACCTCGGGCAGCACCGGCCGCCCCAAGGGCGTCTGCGTGCCCCACCGGGGCATCACCCGACTGGTGCTCGGCAGCACCTTCATGCGCTTCGGGCCTGATGAGGTCGTGAGCCAGATCGCTCCTGTTGCCTTCGACGCCTCCACGCTCGAAATCTGGGGCGCGCTGCTCCACGGCGCGAAGCTCGTCCTCGCGCCGCCGCATGCCCTCTCCCTGGAAGAGTTGGCCGCGCTGTTGCGCCAGCACCGCGTGACGACGTTGTGGATGACGACCGCGCTCTTCGAGCAGATGGCCCTGCACCAGGCCGAAGCCCTGGCCGCGGTGCCGCAGGTCCTCACCGGCGGCGAGGTCATGCCCTGGGCACGCATGCGCGCGCACCTGCCCCGTCTCCCCTTGGGCTCCACGGTGGTGCATGCCTATGGCCCCACGGAGAACACGACGTTCTCCACCACGTTGCCCCTGCACCGTGACTCGGTGGTGGACGGCCCGGTGTCCATCGGCCGACCCATCTCCAACGCCACGGCGTACGTCCTGGATGCGCACCTGCGCCCGGTGCCCGTGGGCGTCGCGGGCGAGGTGTACGTCGGCGGCACCGGCCTCGCCTGGGGCTACCTCCACCGCCCCGACCTCACCGCGGAGCGCTTCATTCCGCACCCCTTCGCCACGACGCCCGGCGAGCGGCTCTACCGCACGGGCGACAAGGCCCGCTGGTGGGAGGACGGCACGCTCGACTTCCAGGGCCGCGTCGACTTCCAGGTGAAGGTGCGGGGCTTCCGCATCGAGCTGGGTGAAATCGAAACCTCCCTGCGCGCCGCCGCTGGCGTCAACGAGGCCGTCGTCGTCGCCCGTGGAAGCGACGGGGACAAGCGCCTCGTCGGCTACGTCACCGCGCTTGAAGGCCACACGCTCGACGTCGACGTCCTCAAGGCGGGCCTCAAGCAGCACCTGCCTGAGTACATGGTGCCCTCCGTGCTGATGGTGCTGGAGGCGCTGCCCCTCAACGCCAACGGCAAGGTGGACCGCAAGGCCCTGCCCGAGCCGGGAGACGCTCCACGCGCCTCTGCCTTCGTCGCACCACGCACCGCCACCGAGGAGAAGCTGGCCGCATGCTTCTCCGAGGTGCTGCGCGTGGAGCGCGTCGGCATCCACGATGACTTCTTCGCGCTCGGCGGGCACTCGCTGCTGGCCACGCAGCTCGTCTCGCGCATGCGCGCGGCCTTCGGCGTGGAGTTCCCCCTGCGAGCCCTCTTCGAGGCGCCCACGGTGGAAGCGCTCGCGAAGCGGCTCGACGGGGCTCAGCGCACGCCGCACCAGGCACCGCCGCTGCGGCCCACCTCGCGCGGGGACGTCATTCCGCTCTCCTTCGCGCAGCAGCGTCTGTGGCTGTTGGATCAGCTCCTGCCCGGGGACGCGTCCTACAACCTGCCCACCGCGCTCCAGCTCACCGGCCAGCTGGATCTGGAGGCCCTGCGCCAGGCCTTCGAGGCCCTCGTCCAGCGCCACGAGGCCCTGCGCACCACCTTCCACGAGCACCTGGGCCAGCCCCTGCAGCGCATCCAGGCCCCAGGGGGCTGGGCGCTGCCGCTCGTGGACCTCTCCGCCCTGCCCGACGCGAGGCGGGAGGAGGAAGCCCGACGTCTGGCGGACGAAGAGGCACGCCGTCCGTTCCTTCTCGCCACGGGCCCGCTGCTGCGCAGCATGTTGGTGCGGCTGGATGAAGAGACGCACCTGCTGCTGGTGACGATGCACCACATCGTCTCCGACGGCTGGTCCATCGGTGTGCTCGTCCGCGAGCTGACCGCCTTCTACGCGGCCTTCAGCACGGGCAGCATGCCGACCCTCACGCCGCTGCCCGTGCAGTACGCGGACTTCTCGGCGTGGCAGCGCGAGTGGCTCCAGGGTGAAGCGCTGGAGGCGCAGATGGGCTACTGGAAGGAGCAGCTCACGGGTGCGCCCGCCGCGTTGGAGCTGCCCACGGACCGTCCGCGTCCGCCCGCGCAGTCGCACCGGGGCGCCACGGTGGACGTGCGCATCCCCACGGAGGTCTCCGACGCCCTCAAGGCCCTCTCCCAGCGTGAAGGCGCGACGCCCTTCATGACGCTGCTCGCGGCGTTCCAGGTGCTCCTGTCTCGCTACACCGCGCAGGACGACATCAGCGTGGGTTCGCCCATCGCGGGACGTACGCAGGCGGAGACGGAGGGCCTCATCGGCTTCTTCGTCAACACGCTCGTGTTCCGCTCCCGATTGAACCCACGGAGCACGTTCCGCGAGTTGCTGGCCCAGGTGCGAGGCACCACGCTCGCGGCCTACGAGCACCAGCACCTGCCCTTCGAGAAGCTCGTCGAAGCCCTGCAGCCCACGCGCGACCTGAGCCGTGGACCGCTCTTCCAGGCGATGTTCAGCATGCAGAACACGCCTTCTGAAGGACTGCGCCTGCCGGGCCTGTCGTTCCAGGCGCTCCCGCTGGAAGTGCACTTCGCCAAGTTCGATCTCACCCTGGCGCTGCGCGAGGCGCCGACGGGATTCGTTGGCTCGCTGGAGTACGCGACGGACCTCTTCGATGCCTCGACCGTCGAGCGCATGGCCCGCCACCTGGGCGTGCTGCTGGAGGCCATCGCGACGAAACCGGACACCCGCCTCGCGGACCTGCCGCTGCTCACCGACGCGGAACGCCAGCAGCTTCTCGTCGAATGGAACCCGCGCACGGCGGAGACGGCGCGCGAGCCCAGCATTGCCGCGATGGTGGAGGCACAGGTGCGCCGCACGCCCGATGCCGTGGCGGTCATCACTCCGGAGCGACGCCTGACGTACCGGGAGGTGAACGCACGGGCCAATCAACTCGCGCACCGACTGCGGGGCCTCGGTGTGGGGCCCGAAGTGCGCGTGGGCCTCTGCGTGGAACGCACGGAGGACCTCGTCATTGGAGCCCTCGGTATCCTCAAGGCCGGTGGTGCCTATGTGCCACTGGACCCCAGCTACCCGCGTGAGCGCCTGGGCTGGCTGTTGGAAGATGCTCAGGGTCCCGCGCTGGTGGCGCACTCGCACCTTCTGCCTTCGTTGCCGGAGCATTCCGCCATGCCGGTGTGCCTGGACACGGACGCGGAGCTGGCACGTCAGCCCACCACGGCCCCCGCCGTGGACGTGCTCCCCGGCCATCTCGCGTACCTCATCTACACCTCGGGCAGCACCGGCCGTCCGAAGGGCGTCGCCATCACCCAGGCCAATGCCGTGGCCTTCCTGCACTGGGCCCTGGAGACCTATGCGCCGGAGGAGTTGAAGGGCGTCCTCGCCGCGACGAGCCTCAACTTCGACCTCTCGGTGTTCGAGTTGTTCGCCCCGCTCTCCAGCGGAGGCGCGGTGGTGGTGGCACGCAATGCCTTGCACCTGGCGGAGCTGTCCACCGCGTCGGTGGTGACGCTCATCAACACCGTGCCCTCCGCCATGGCTCAACTCGTGCGCCTGGGCGCGGTGCCGGTGGGAGTGCGTGTCATCAACCTCGCGGGCGAAGCGCTGCCGGACACGTTGGCGAAGCAGGTGTACGGCCTGCCCTCCGTGCGCAAGCTCTACAACCTCTACGGCCCGTCCGAGGACACGACGTACTCCACGGGCTCGCTGGTGGGGCGCGAGGAAGCGCCGCTCATCGGCCGGCCCCTGCCTGCGACGCGCGCCTACGTCCTCGACGCTGCCTTGCAGCCCGTGCCCGTAGGTGTCGCCGGTGAGCTGTACCTCGCGGGTGAAGGCCAGGCGCGCGGCTACCTGCTGCGGCCGGACCTCACCGCGGAGCGTTTCGTCCCGGAGCCCCATGGTCCTCCGGGTGGCCGCATGTACCGCACCGGCGACCGCGTCCGGTACCGCG
>NZ_RAWG01000087.1 GCF_003611735.1 Corallococcus sicarius
CCTTCTCCACCACCTCGGTCTCCCGGACCCGAGCCTCTTTCACCACCGGATTCATCGTCCCTGCCTGGGTCGCCCTGCACACTAAACTGCTGGGTACGAACTGTCTCACTCACGTTGGCAGAGAGGGCATGCCGCGGTCGGTGATGGCCTCTAGCGCTTCTGCAGTGGTCATGCCGAATTCCTCGGGACTTCAGATGCTGCCTGCTCGTCGTCCGACCGCGCGGCGGTTGGATGAGCCCGTTGCACATAACCCGTCGGCGCTGGCAATCACGCCGCGTTGCTTCGGTCGCGCGCCCCGGCTCGGATGCTCGCCACAAGGCCCAGTGCCACGAGCACTCGCGTTGGCCCAGCACTGGCCCCCGAAGTCACATGCCGGTGGCTGGATTCTGACAGCCCCGCCCGTTGCTCGGCTCCCGGCCACGGTGAGCTGCGCTCCCTCCGGTCAGCTTGAGGCGCGGCCCCACTGGTTCTCAGCGGCAGGGCTAACGCACTTCTAACGCAGACCGGGTGGGCGAAAACGAACGGGGTTGGACGGTTTGACCCGTCCAACCCCGCGTCTCTACATGTCCCCGACGGGATTCGAACCCGTGGACACGGGGTGCCCTAAACCCGCGACGGTGCACGCCTTTCGCCGAATCGTGAGTGAATCCGGGTACGTCGAGTCCACGGGGGAGTCCCCGGCAGTCCCACCTGTCGCCTGGAGTCCCCTCCAGTTTTGGAGACATTCTGGAGACAGAGTCAGAGGCGCACGGTGCTCCAGGGAGGTTCGTGGGAGTCCAACGGTAGCGTGTGTCCTGGCTAGGTGTGGCGGGGAGGGGCAGGTGGGGGAGCGCGAGTGGGCGTATCGGCGAAGGCAGCCGGAGAGGACGGTGCTATACGAGGCCGTGAGAGACAACCTCGCCACATTGCTGGCGGAGGCCAGCGAGGTGGGGCGCGGCCTGCCCCGGTACGTGGAGCGGGACTTCTCTCGGTACCTGGAGTGCGGGGTGCTGGCGCACGGGTTCGCCCGAGACTAAAGGCCGCGTAGATTGGGCCGTGGAAGGCCCGGAAAGGCTGCAATGCCGACTTGGTTGGTTCGACTGTTTTTTGGCTTGCCCTGCCGTCCGGAGGACCGAGACGAGCTGCTGAAGACCGTTCCAGAGTTGTTCCAGGATCGCTCACCTCATTATCCTCTGCTCCCCTTGATCTTTGCCGATCCTTTGTGGCGCGTAGTGGAAACGGCCGACATCAAGAAGTGGGCCTCCGAAGTGCGTGATGGGGAAGGGCCGCCGCGACGAAGGATGTCGCAGCAGGAGGAATGCCCCTCAAAGGACTGCCCCCTCCGTCGAGGAGACAAGCGATCCGCGACCGAATCCCCGCCGGCTGACGCAGTAACGTCCCCAAGTGTGTCGCCGCTCGACGAGATCGATGTTCACTTTGAACGGCTTATTATTTCCGGTGGGCCTGGAAGAAAGAGCTCCAAAGGAGCCTTTCTTGACTTGGTGAGGAAGGTCCGTAAGGCGAAAGTGTCCGGATGTCCGGTCGACGTCTACATCACTGACCGCTACGTCTTTGCTGATGCCAGCGCAGGCCAACAAGTCGGCGGTTACTCATCGTTGATCGACTACCTTGCCGCCCTCGAGCTCAAGCGTGAGTCGGCCTTCAATCTTCACCTGCCGTCGTGGCCAGCCAGATCCGAGCTACAGAAACGACGCGATGACGACCTTAGTGAAGCCCAGAGAATCGTTCTGCGGCTGGTCGGAGAGCACTTCCCGAACGCGGCAATCCAAGCTCTTCATCAGCAGGTACGCTTTCATGACCGCCTGTACGTGGTTCGCGACGAAAGAAGTGGGCTTAGCGGAGTGTTTGGTCCTTCGTTGAACGGGCTTCATGATGAGGACATCGCGTTGATCGGCGAACTGGATGATGACGACTTGCTCAAGCGTCTCGACGGCCTTCTGACACGCTGAAGGCAGGTTCTTCATGATATCGCCGACGCTGCGAGCCGCTCGAACGGTTATCGGCTCGCCTCCGTCGAACTGAGTGTTGTTCCAGTTCAACTTCGAGAGCGCCAGCAGCTCCTGAGCAACGCCCCTCGACGACGAAGTTCCGCGTGCCAGCCGGAACTCCCGGGTGACGGCTCCAGAGCCCCGTCAGGTCCCTCTGCTGGCACTCCATGCCCCTCCCTCGCACCCCTGTCCCTCCTATTCAGTCCACAGTGACGGATGGTCGAGCCTTGGCCTAATGATCCGCAACTGCCTCGGGATTTCGCCGTCGTCGTCGAGTTTGTTGACGAACATCTCTGCGAACGTGCCGCATGCCCTAATTTTTACAGGTTCAGGGGGGTGGTTCTCATCCTGAGAAGGGGAGGTCATTTCTCGGGTTTGCGATGCTGAGCCACTGGCCGTCGTGCTTGTAACTCTTCGATTTTCTTGGCGCTGCTCAGGATGAGATCCAGACCCAGGTTCAGACAAAGGGATGCCGTGCAATCGGTCGCGGAAGTCAGTCAGGATCATCGGTTTCAGCTTTCTTGCCCATCCGCTGATATGAACGGTATCAAAATTCTGACTGCCACGAATTACGTTCAAGGCTTGGAGAACGTCTTGCATAGCGGCAAGTAGTTGTGAACCCCCCGGTCCGTACGGCTTGCTTTGCAGTGGAAATGGGCAAATGTTCATGACGCCGATTTTCGCCAAAGCGGTTGGCAGAGGGAGGTTCCCCTCTTCCCGGTGATAGAGGCCGAAAGGAACTGTGTGAGTGCCTTGGGTTAACTGACGTGAGAAATTCTCACCGCTAGCCCCACTCAGAGGTTTTCGAAAGATCAATTCGTAGACATGCGGTGACTCAAGGATGTAGATGTAATCGAGTTCATCAGGCAGTACGTCTTTGACCTCAAAATGGCGTTTGAGGTAACAAAAAACATCCGCGACTTCTGCATCTGATGGATTTGGACTTGGAGTACGAGCCATGAGAAGTCTTCCTTCGCCTGACGGGTGGGCTTAAGCGAGGGGTGAACGGATGGCGAAGGGTTTATGGCTCTCGTGGGTCGATTCCCTCGTCCTTGAGCCTCTTTCTCTTCGTGGATAGGGGTTCAGGCTCGTCGAGGTAATCCCATGTAAGGAGCACCTCGTGGTTGTCAGGGTCGAATGCGAGCCGCTGCGTACGCTCGTACTCCAGAAGTTCTCGGCCGAGGAGTGTCAGCTTCCCTTTTTTCCACTGTGGCCACATGACAGCGAACGACATGGTGGCGAGTCGCTGTTGAACAGCGACGAGTTGGATCGGCCCTCCGACTGTTCGGTGTTTTTGTGATCGGATCATGTCACGGAGCACGTCGAACGGTTCCCAGCCAAGGTGGAGTGGGCGTCCGCGTTGCGGGCGAAGTTGTGAGCCAAGAAGCTTGCGTGCCTCTACTGCGCCATCTCCGATTAGGGTTGCGCCCACGCTGGTATGCTGGCGCCCCGGTTTTACGAGGTGGAATGTTTGTTTCTTCGCGTCGAATCGACTGATCCACGTCCGCCACGCCCGAGTCAGCACCGAACGTCCTGCGACGAGAAGATGGAACTCTTCTTTCAGCTGGCTACCTGCTGGCAGCTCGCGCACGTCACGCAGCAGGTGGGTTACGAGCTTTTCCAGGTGAGAGATAAGTTCTTCGAGGGGCAATCGTCGTGTGGATGCACCCTCGAAGTCCTGTAGGTAGAGAAGTATCTGAAGTACCACGGGATACGCGAATGCCGTGTCTCCGGCGAAAGCAAGGACACAGTCCCCGCGAGCCAATGGGAACAACTTGGGGCCTTGGTCCCAAGTTAGCCCGCCGCTCAAGCGGCTATCCGACGCGACGACCAGCTCTTCTTCAGGGGTTCCGGTGCGCCTGACCCATGCAGCGACGAGTGTCATGGATCAAGAGTATTCGATCTCTGGTAGGAGGGCATATCAGAAGAGCATAGTCCGCAGGGCGAGAAGATACTCCGCCCAATGACGCGTGAACCACCAGCACGAAGGAGGCGCGTCCACCTTGAGCACCATCTTGGGGGCTAGGTGGTGCAGTCCGGAAAATCTCCTCTCACTGGTGGGATAAGAGCCCATGAGAAGGCTTCGTCCTCGTACCTGTCTCCGTGCGGGCGAGGCGTGATCGGTAGGGCGGGAAGGGGGTGAACGCCATGCTGAGCGCCATGAGGAAGCTGCTGGCCTCGACACTCACCCGAGAGATGATGGCGGCTGTCGTCTTCGCGCTGGCCGAGCATCTTCGGCGGCAGGTGAGGCGCGGGCAGTAATGCCCGGGGAGGAGTCCCACTGTGGATGTGGTGGAACTCCTCTTGCCTTTGGAGAAGGTCGCATCGTCGAGGTGCGGCCTTAATCACTCACCCCAAGAGGAACTGCACGATGCACAAGGCCATCAGCTTGAGTGCGGAGCTTGCGGAGATCAGGAACGCCGTCGAGGGAGCCCGCTTCCTCGCGGATGAACTGGCCACAGGCGGCCTGGAAGACCGGAAGCGCGAGCTTCAAGCCCCGCTCACCATCTCGGCCATCTTGGTTCTGGTGGAACTGCGGCTCCATCAGGTCGAGCGCGTGCTGCGGGGTGAGGAAGACCCGCTGTTGTTGTGGGCGCCGCACAACGACGTGTCGCTCATCCAAGCTGAGGATGAGGAGCATGACCTGGTACTTCGTTCGTGGGGCAAGCCAGGGGAGGCCGAGGAGCCTTCGCTCCGGAGGAAGGCATCGCAGTCCCCCGCGCAGGGCACGACCAGGAGGACTGGCCCATCGCCAGAGGCTTCACCCAAGCAACCCGGGGAAGGTGAAGATCAGCCGCCCACCACGGAGCCGAAGAGCTGAGCCATCCCCCACCGGGAACGTTCACCGGGCGGGACGGCATGCAGGACGCGATCGCAGGATCTGGGACTCCGCGTCCTGTTTCTTAGCTCTCGCAGTAGAGTGAGAACCAGCCGTTCTATGTCCGGCTGACGAGGTGGAACTGATGAGTTTGACCCAGAAGATGAAACAGGCGTTGAAGCTACTGGCTCAGGAGCCGCGTGTGCCGGTGTCCCAAATTGGTTGGAGCACTGCACGGGCGCTTGAAAGACGCGGGCTTGTTGAGATCACCTACATCGGCGGACGACCGGATCGTAATCGCGGCCTCAATCAGTACTACGTTTCTATTACCCGCGAGGGACGGGATGAAGCAGGCGGTTTGTAGAGAAGTCCCCAAGCACTTTTCAGAAAGAGCCGCAGAAGTCCGAGGTACCACTGGCTCTCCACCCTCTCGTGCGCGAGGAGTGAGGGGGCGAACACAGGGTACGGTCATCAGGAGGGCATGGCCGTAGGTCGCTCAGGCTTGGAGATAGCCCCCTCCATGGGGGCCCCGAAAAATTAGAGCCCATCCCTACCACCCCGGCTCAATGAAGAAGCCGGGCCCCTGAAAAATGGACCTGCGGCAAGGCAACCCCTGTCCCCTGGGGGTGGGGGCCTTGTCCGGAGCCGATAGCCCTACCAATAGGCGAGGGCGCCAGAAGGCCCGCATAGGCGTCACAACGAACCCGAGGATCTGATTGGCACGTCATCGGAGCACACGAATGGCGCAGCTCAGCCTCCCCCTTGCTCGTCTTCTGGATTGGGTGGCGACTCGAAGAACTTCTCGCGGTGGAAGTAGTACCAGGGAACCGGATTCTTGTTGGTCTTCCTCGCAACGCGATAGGCGTTCACGGCGCTGTTGATGGACCCATGCACCATGATGTCCGCAAGATCCTGGGCGGTCCCTTCTGTACTCGCGTGGAAGTCCAGACGGAAAATGAAAGAGTTCCTCGTAAGCACCAAGTAGAGGTCTCCGAGGAGACGCTCGAAAATGTCGAGTTGGCTCTGTAGGTCGTCCAGCGACTGGAAATGCTGGACGTCGAAGTGCCGCTCGTAACGGTGAGCGCGAACCCTGTTGCGGTCCCTCTCCAGCGGCTCGGTCTCCTTCATGAACCGCTTGACGAGCGTCTGCACTCCTTGAGGAGTGACTGGATACTCGCCGGGTATCAAACCATCGAGTGCGCCATTGATGCTCTGGGTTACTAACTCGCGGTGGTGCTGCTGCACCTCGGCTTGAATGCGCGCGTAGTCTTCAGGACCGCCTATATTTCCGGAGATTATCGCGGGCCGAGTGGAAATCTCCGACGGGTCGCATCTTTTCAGCCGGGCACAGTCCTTTTCCAGAAGGTGGAGAAGTCCGCGCCTGACAAGGCGTTCGCGGATGGAGAAGAGGTCAATGACGAACATGTCGAAGCTGTCTCGGGCGAGCTGCAAAACGGCATCGTTCCAGATGCGGACCCTTCTCCGGCTGGTCTTCTTCGCACTGAGCTGGCCCATCACCTTGTCCAACTCCTGGGCGATGGCTCTCAGGAGCGGGTAACGTCTCTTGGTCACGACGTAGGCCTCGATGGCCTCGTCCAGCATCACCAGGATTTCATCTCGCTGCTCCGGCGGAGGTTGGGAGTTCGAGCTTTCGGTCATAGCGATTGGACAGCATGCTCCTCCTGGGAGCGGCTGCAAGCTCGCGCATTGAGCGCTCGCTCGGCGACGCAGGTCCGTGTTGCCTCGTTACTTCACGAGCCGGAGCTTCACCCTCAACGCCTGCGTCTCGGACGGGGGCTCGGACCGGGCGGAGACCACTTGGGAGCGCACCTGTCCGAGTAGATCGAGCTGGCGCTGCATGCAGTTCTCCAGCAGCCGCCGATGCCGCTCCAGCTTCTTCAAGTCCGCGTCCTCCAGCAGTAGCACCTCAGCGGCGAGCCGTTCACGCAGCGACCCGAGGACGGCCTCCTCCTCTGCCAGTTTCGCAGCGAGGGCCCCCTTCACCATCCGGGCCATGTTGCCCAGGTTCTCGTAGATGGCCGGGGGGATGCGATCCGTCTTCTCGTTCTCCTTGGCCATCTTGAGCGCGGAGGCCAGCGGCTCCACCACGGCCACCGGCAAGCCCGGCAGCTCGCGCAGCACGTTCACGGTCTTCTCCACCCCGGTGATGAAGGCGCTCGTCCTCTCCCTGTCCTTCGGCGGGGAAGGGATGGCGTCCACGGCCTCAACGAAGCCCGTCATCATCGCCAGTGCCATGCGGGTGTTGTCGAAGAGCTTGAACTCGTCCGTCTTCTCCAGTTCCTCTTCGAGACGAGCCCGCATCCTGCCGTTCTCTACGCGGCTCAGCCGCTCCAATTTCCAAGCCGTGTCCGCGAGCTGCGCGACGTTGGCGGCCTCGGGGATGGTGCCGGGGGACAAGGCGGCAAACCACGAGTCCAAGAACGCCTCGTACGCCTTCGGATCTTCACCGGGTAGAAGAAGGTGTGCGGCGGTGAATCCGAATCGGACGGAGTTGAGCGCGGCACGAGACTTTCCCTCAGAAGTTTTCGGCCCGTGGGACTTGGCCCCGTTGATCGCGCTGGTGGCAGCCTGTCGAGCGGTGCGGGCGGTGACGTTCATGAGGGGATTCTCCGGCTGGCCTGCTCGCGTGGGAAGGATGAGGTGTGCCGCCCGAGGGTTCGCGTCACGGCTTGCGCTCTTGCCAGGTCATGGGAGCGAAGGCGGGCAAGCGCCGGTGCTCGCGCCATCGCTGAAGGGCTACGTTGACGCTGGGTCGCTGGTAGAAGGGGGCGAGCAATTCCACCGGCTCTCCCACGTCTACCGCCACGCGATCCAGGTCGAAGCCATGACGGATGAGCAGCAGGACGAAGGCGGCCTCGCCCTCGGTGCAGCAGTAGCGGGGCATCTTCAACCCCAGCTTGCGTGTCTTCGAGTCCCGCCACTTCGACTTCGCAGTGGTGCGGGGGATGGGCTCGCCGCTGTCGAGGCCCTTCATCTCCCCCCACAGCGCCTCCACCCGCTGGGCCAGCTTCCATTCCACCCGGAGGACACGTTCGCGGAAGGTCGAGGCTCGTGGGGGCGTCGTGGCCACTGGCGCGGGGAGCCCTACGAGATCAGGGCGATTGATGACGCGCGCAGGTTGAGGTGGGCGGTAGCGAAGTCCTCCAAGGTCGTGGTGCTCCCGAGGGCTGTAACGCCGAGCCTTGGAGTTGTGCGCCCGAGCGTGGCTGGTGGGATTGCCTCGGCCCAGGCGCTTGATGCGGGCGTCCAGCTTGTCGCCCCGCTGGTGGTGGATCACGTCGCCCATCTTGCGCATGGGACGCAGGCCACGCGTGGCGTAGAAGTCCCAGGCGAAGTGGTGCAGCCACATCCACCGCAGCGGGGCGCGAGGGTGGCCGCAATGCGTGAGGCCGCACGAGGGACACAGCGGCCTGATGTTCGCCACCCATGGGTAGCCGTCCTCACCCATGACGATGACGAGGTCCTTGGCTTGGAGATCCGCCAGCACCTCGTTGTTCACCTTCACGCCGTTCACCTCGGTCCAGTTCTGCCTGCTCATCACCGTCTTTCTCCTCGGAGGCGCTCGCCTCCCGGAGACCATGGACGGGGACCTGGTCGAGGTGGATGGCGGAAGGTGAAGAACGCGCAGCGTTCACACCTCCGGCCTGTAGAGACACTCCGACCAGGTCCCCGATCTATAGAAAGGGAACCTCTCTTGAAGCCCTCGGGGGCGTGCTGGAAGCTGCCTCGCTGCTGCATCGGGCCAGGATCGAGCGTGCTGCTTACCGTCCGAGGGGAATTGCCGTGCGCCCCGGCCTATGAGAGGCGGCCCTGGTGCACGGTCACCAACAAGGTGACGCTGGAACCATGGGGCTCCTCGAAAATGAGCACCAGCGGGGGACGAACCGCGTCTCTGGGGCCAGAATCCTCCCCCCGATGAAGAGATCCCGGCGTGGGTAATGTAGGGGGAGGCTTGGGGCGGACTATGGCCCGGAATGCTCCCCCAACCACCAAGAGCTGGAGGGTTTAATCAGGGGGAGGGGAGACATCGGAGCCGTTTCGGTGTGGAACACTCCCCCTCCCGGTCAGACCCGGTCATGGCGATGCTGGGCGTGGGGCTAGGGTTCGCGACCCGAAAGGCCGTCCTTCCTCGGCGGCTTGCCCCGTTTTCATCCGAGGACCGCCGCGCCCGCCAAGGGCGCATGAGGAGGCGGAAGATGGGTACACCTCGCACGGGTGGTGTTCACCGCGAGCCATCCAAGCATCGTTTCAAGGGGGAGAAGGACGCCACGCAGCTACTTCTGCGGCGGCGTTCGCCTACCCAGATCGCCGCCATCTGTGCGAATGCCAATCTTGCTCTCTACCAGGCGAGGACGTTCGCGTGGGTGCATCGCAACAGCCAGTGGCTGCTCTCCGGCGACTACTTGCGCGCACCGCCCGAGTTTCCGCCCGGCCGGGGAGGCACGGACATCAGCCAGCTCACGGCCATGTTGGGCCCGCAGTTGAGCCTGCTCGTCCATGGCGAAGAGGTCGGTGCAGCGTACCGCGAGCTTGTCCAAGCAGGCCAGCGGCTCCAAGCCGCCGTCAACCGTTTCAACGAGCAGCACCCTTGGGCGAAGGAGCACACACGGCTCTGGCAGAGCGAGCAGCGGCTGTTCTGCGCCTTCGCCATGCTCGCCGTAGAGGCAGAGAACATGGGGCCCAAGCTCTCGCCGCTGGAGATGGAGGCGCTTGCGCTCCTTGTGGGCATTCGGGAGCCGGGCGAGGAATTCGAGCAGGATCCCAAGTCCAACGAGCAGCGGCAGGCCGCCTGGAAGGAGATGATGAAAGACGTGGTTGAAAGTGGAGTGCTTCCACTCCTTCGGAGTATTGCCACCGAACACCGCCCGCCGGAGATGGTCGCCCTGACTCCTCCTGCATCACCTGCGCAGCCCGCCACGGCATCTCCCGAGCAGTTCAAGGAAGAAGAGGGGGATAAGAAGTAGGCCGGAGCGTGTGGAATTCTCCCGCTCCCGCCCAAACTGGGACACGCCCACCATGAGCCTCGTCTTCACGAGGTTCAGATGCAGGACGGGATCCATTCCAGCAGTGACGATGGGAGGTCGCCGTGTCCAGCGTAGAGGCCGGACTGTGTGACCTCATCCGTGCCCTGGTGCGCGAGGAACTGGCGGCGCTTCACAGGGATCCAGCGCTCCACGAGCGGGTGCAGGCGGGGTCTCCCAGCAGCACCACCACGGAGGGACAGCCACCGCTCGACAAGGCTCTCTACACAGCTGAGGAGGTGGCCCGCCTCCTCGGGTGTAGCCCCAAGGCCGTGTACGCGAAGGTGTCGCGCGGACAGCTTCCAGGCGCGTTCCGCTTGGGCCGCTCGCTGCGGTTCCGGGGGCATGAGCTTTTGCCGTTCATTCTCGAAGGGCGTGCGCCGTCGCCGAGGAGGTCTCGGTGATGAGCGTGAAGGTCAGGGAGTACCGAAGCAGAAGCAAGAAGCCAGAGAAGCGGGACGAGAAGGCGTACGAGGTGGACATCACGTTCCGATGGCCCGACGGCGAAGTGCACCGGGAGCGGATCAAGAGCCCGGTCAGCTCGAAGTCCGGCGCGAAGGCGTGGGGTGAGCAGCGGCAGGCCGAGTTGCTCGCTCGCGGCAAGCAGACCAAGGAAGAGGCGAAGACGAAGAAGCAGGTTCCCACGGTCGAGGAGTTCTTCCCCCGTTTCATCGAGGGCTACGCGAAGGCCAATCGGCAGAAGCCGTCCGGGGTGGACAGCAAGGAGTCGCACTTCCGCAATCACCTGCTGCCCCGGTTCGGGAAGAAGCGGCTGGACGCCCTCTCTGACGAGGACGTGCAGAAGCTCAAGGCCGCCCTCCAGGACCGCAGCGTGAAGACGGTGAACAACTGCCTCTCCACGCTCTCGACGATGTTGAAGGTCGCGGTGAAGTGGAGGGTCATCGACCGGATGCCGGTGGAAGTCGAGCATCTCAAGGGGGCGGAAGGCACCGTCGATTTCTACGAGGTGGAGGACTACGAGCGGCTGGTGCAGGCCGCCGAGAAGCTCGGCCCGGCGCAGCAGCTCGTGGTGCTGCTCGGCGGTGACGCGGGCCTGCGCATGGGCGAGATGATCGCGCTGGAGTGGAGCGACGTGGACCTCAAACGCGGGCTGCTCAAGGTGCAGCGCTCGGACTGGAAGGGGCACGTTAATCTCCCCAAGGGCGGGCGGCCCCGCGAGGTGCCGCTGACACGGGCTCTGGCCTCGGCGCTCGCAGGTGCCCGCCACCTGCGGGGCGAGCGGGTGCTCTACCGCGAGGATGGGACGCCAGTGTCCCAGCAGACGGTGCGAAGCTGGATGTCCGCAGCGCAGAAGCGGGCGGGGCTCAAGGTGACGGGGGCGCTCCACATCCTCCGCCACACGTTCTGTAGCCACCTCGCCATGCGAGGCGTCCCGCCGCTCTCGATCAAGGAGCTGGCAGGCCACCGCAGCCTCCGCACCACCATGCGGTACATGCACCTGGGGAAGGGGGAGAAGCACCGCGCCATCCAGATGCTGGAGGAGGGGCGGGATTCATCTCCGGCTTGGAGACATTCTGGAGACGAGAAGGAGCCAGAAAGCACCGGGGCCGGAAACCGCTGAGATTTCAGCAGCTTCCGGCCCCGATTGAAGTGTCCCCGACGGGATTCGAACCCGTGTTACCGGCTTGAAAGGCCAGCGTCCTGGGCCTCTAGACGACGGGGACGTCGTCACTGCTTGAGTCGCGGGGGGCTCGAACCCCCGACCCTCGGCTTAAAAGGCCGGTGCTCTACCAGCTGAGCTAGCGACTCGCTATTCTTTTTTGTCGCCCCGGCCACGGGCGGTCGTGCGAGGCGCTTCCTACCAGCAGCGCCCGGGGACTTCCACTGGCGATCTCAGCCCCCGCTCCCTGACAGTCCCGTTCACGACCCCGGGTGAACATCCGCCCCGGTCCGCTCCCGCCGGCTGTCGGCATCCAGGGTTATACACAGGGGCATGGCCCAGGAAGTTCCCGACCCACCCGACGCCCCCGAGGACGAAGAGGGGGAGGAGCAGGCCCCGTTCCGCCGCTACCTCACCCGGGCGGGCGCCGAGCGCATGCACCGTGAGCTGCTCCAGCTCCTCAACGAGGCCCGCCCCAAGGTCACCGCCGAGGTCTCCGCCGCCGCTGCCCAGGGCGACCGTTCAGAAAACGCCGAGTACATCTACGGCAAGAAGCGCCTGCGGGAGATTGACCGGCGCATCCGCTTCCTCTCCAAGCGCCTGGACACCGCCACCATCGTCACCCCCGCCGAACAAAGCGACCGCTCGAAAGTCTACTTCGGGGCCACGGTCACCCTGGAGGACGAGGCAGGCGCGCGCGTCACGTACCAGATTGTCGGCTCGGATGAGATCGACGCCACCGGCGGCCGCATCAGCGTCGAGTCACCCATGGGCCGCGCGCTCTTGCGCAAGGCCCCCGGGGACACCGTGGAAGTGCGACGCCCCCGGGGGGAGATTGAGCTCACCCTCGTGGACATCCGTTACGACTAGGACGTTCCCATGCCCCGGACGCCGAATATCAGTCCCCGGTTGCTCCGCACCTACCCGCGCCTGGGCGGCCTGGAGCTGTCCGCGTCCCCGGACGAGTCCCTGTCCCTCGACGACCTGGGCCTGGAGTCCGCCAGCGACCGCGTGGACCTGGCGTTCGGCACCTACAGCCGGGAGGGCCTGGAGCGCGCCCTGTCCGCCTACGGCTTCGCCCAGCGCATCGAGGACCGGGTGGGGCCCGTCGAGCTGCGCCTGTCCTGCCAGGACCCCTTCCAGCCGCGTTTGACCTACTGGAGCAAGCGCTACCACGCCCCCGTGGCGGACGCGTCCCTGCGCCGGACCTCCGGCGCGGAGGTGGGCTTCACCCACGCGGCGGCGGAGGCCCCGCTGCTCTACGTGGACAGCCTGCTGTTGCAACAGCCGGGGCGCCCCTTCGACTGGAACCGCCCGCCGCTGCCCGGACAGCTCCACCCCGGCCTCGCGCTGTCACGCGACATCCTGGACCTCCTGCACCTCATGGCCCGCCGCATTGGCGCGGAGGCGGTGGCGCTGATGCCCGCGACGTTCGCGGCGGCCTCCGTCTACGACCCGCGCTTCACCTTCGTGGACGGGGCCGCCCAGGGACGCTTCAGCGCCCTGCGCCGCGCCGGAAGGGGCTGGCCGCGCTGGCTGCTGGCCTGGGCGGTGGAGCTGGGCTGCATGCGGGACGCCCAGGGACAGCCCGCCCTCTTCGTCCCCTCGGCGATGATCAGCCCCCTGTCGCGGCGGCTGGCCCGGAGGTTCGAGACGCGGGGCTGGAACGAGGCCCAGCGCGTCCACGCGAAGCAGTCCGTGTCGCTCGACGAGGAGGCGCTGCAGGCGCGCTTCCCCTGGGGCCGGATGCCGCCCGGCCCTCCGCCCGAAAGGGTGGCGGAGCTGCTCGGGTATGATCCGCTGTCCCCAGCGTCGTCCTCATCCCCGGACGGAGGGGACTTCGCCCCGGCGCCCCTGCGTTCCACTGCGGGCCCCTGAGCTGTAGCGCCCTGTTCCGAAGGGGTGGGGGCCGTGCTTTTTTGGACGTCCCTTCGCCTTCCCCGACGGGAATGCGGCTGGTCGCCCCTCGTTCGGTGCCTATATTGAGGCCGCCAGGTAGCCTTCCGCGGTCCGTCGCTCGCCGTCCGCAATCGCACCCGAACCAGGTCAGGTCGCGAAGCCCACGATGCGCAAGAACTTCATCCTCGACACGAACGTCCTCCTCCATGACCCCCGCAGCATCTACGGGTTCAAGGACAACAACGTCATCATCCCCATCTACGTCATCGAGGAGATTGATCAGTTCAAGCGCGATCTCTCCGAGCTGGGGCGCAATGCGCGACTGGTGGCGCGCTACCTGGACTCCTTCCGCGCCGAAGGGTCCCTGAAGGAAGGCGTCCCGCTGCCGCACGGCGGGATGCTGCGCGTGAGCTTCACCGACCGGGCGCTTCCGTCGTCCATGGCGGACAGCAACCTGATGGACAACCGCATCCTCGCGGTGGCCATCGACCTGATGGAGAACGAGCCGGAGACCCAGGCCGTCTTCATCACCAAGGACACCAACCTGCGCATCCGCGCCGACGCCCTGGGCCTGTCCGCCGAGGACTTCGACACCGAGCGCGTGGAGATCACCGACCTCTACACGGGCTTCGCCGAACTGCTCGTGCCGCAGGACATGGTGGATCAGCTCTACAAGCCCGGCGGCGAGGTGGAAATCCCGGCCCAGGACCGGCTCTTCCCCAACCAGCTGGTGCTGCTCAAGGACGAACTCAACCCGTCCCACACCGCCATGGCCCGCTTCAACGGCGCCAAGGCGCGGCTCGTGCCGCTTGCGCGCCAGAGCAAGGAAGGCACCTGGGGCATCCGTCCGCGCAACATGGAGCAGGCCTTCTGCCTGGACCTGCTGCTCAACGATGACATCAAGCTCGTCACCATCGTGGGCAAGGCGGGCACGGGCAAGACGCTGCTCGCCATCGCCGCGGGCCTGCAGAAGGTGACGGAGGAGGGGCTGTACCACAAGCTGCTGGTCAGCCGGCCCATCTTCCCCCTGGGCCGCGACATCGGCTATCTGCCCGGCAGCGTCGAGGAGAAGCTCAACCCCTGGATGCAGCCCATCTTCGACAACGTGGAGTTCCTGATGAACCTGAGCCGCGCGGACAAGAAGGCCGGGCGCGGCCACCACGAGCTGATCGACCTGGGGCTGATGGAGATTGAACCGCTCACGTACATCCGTGGCCGGAGCATCCCCAACCAGTTCATCATCGTGGACGAGGCGCAGAACCTCACCCCCCACGAGGTGAAGACCATCCTCACCCGCGTGGGCGACAACACGAAGATCATCCTCACCGGCGACCCGTTCCAGATCGACAACCCGTACGTGGATGCGACGAACAACGGGCTCGTTCACGTCGTCAATCGCTTCAAGAACGAGAAGATCGCCGGCCACATCACCATGGCCAAGGGCGAGCGCAGCATGCTGGCCGAGTTGGCGGCCAACCTGCTGTGAGGCGCCCCACGCCCACCGCAAGAGACGCGTCATGACCCAGGACGGCTCCGACAAGCCCGAAGCCCCCGGTGAGGAGAAGAAGCCCCTCATCGAGTACCCCGCCATCTACACATTCAAGGTGATGGGCGAGCAGACGCCCGACTTCTCCGAACACGTGCGCTCGCTCTTCAAGCGGAAGATGGGGGCGGAGGTGTCTCCGGACTCCATCCACGTGCAGCCCAGCAGCAAGGGCAAGTACGTGTCGCTGAGCGTGTCGGTGTTCCTGCTGTCCGAGGAGCAGCGCCGCGCCATCTACGCGGAGCTGCACCAGGATCCCCGCATCGTCTACTACCTGTGAGGCAGGCGGTGCGCGGGCTCCATCCCAGGGTGGGGATGGGGCCTCGCGGTGGCTGGAAGTCCGGCCGGTGTGCGTATATGAGGAGGCCATGAGTCCCGCCGAGCACTTCCCGCTGTACCACCCGCCGGGTGCGCAGCGCGCGTTCGGCTCCGACGACGCCACGCTCCGCTTCGCCAAGGTGGCGCAGCTGGACCCGGGCGCGCGCGTGCTGGTGCTCGGGTGTGGCCCGGAAGGCGCCAGCGCCGTGCTCCTGGCCCAGGAGCTGAAGTGCTCCGTGGTCGCCGTGGACACGGACGAAGCCCTGGTGTCGCCGGTGCGCGAGCGCGTGCGCTCGCAGGGCCTGTCGGATCGCATCGAGGTGCGGCGCGTGGCGCCCGACGCGCTGGGCATGCTGGACGGCCCCTTCCACGGCATCCTCGTCCCCGGGCGCGTGCAGTACCCGCTGGACGTGTCGCTGCGCGTGTTCCGCCAGCTGTTGGGCAAGCGCGGCCGCGTGGGCTTCACCTTCCCGGCGCGCGTGGGCCGCTTCACGCCCAAGCCCGTGCTGGACTTCTGGGAGAAGCGCCTGGGCGCGCCGCTGCTCCTGCCGCGCGAGCTGCTCCAGGCGCTGGAAGGCGCCGGCTTCGAACCGGAGTCCGTGGAGACGCTGCACGACACGGAGCTGGACGCGCTCTACCGGGACATGGAAGCGCACCTGCCGGAGGCCACCTCCCAGGAGAGCGCCGCGTTCCGCGAGGAGCTGGCCCTGCACCAGGAGCACAACCACAGGCCGGGCGTCAGCTACGCGTTCGCGGTGGGCCGGCGCAAGGAGCCGGGAGAGAAGCCCCCCGCGTCGCGCGACCGGGGCTGACCGTCGTTCGCGGTGCGGGATTCGTGGAGGGCCCGGAGGATGGGCCCCGCCTTCGCCCCACCGGGCCCTACTGCACGCCGTTGAAGTCGAGCAGCTCGATGGACTCGGGCGCCACCGACAGCGTGACCTGCTCGCGGTAGCCGGCCGCGTCGCCGCCAATCTGGAAGGGCATGGGCTTGGCGAAGCGGATGGTGACGTCCTTCGCGTGGAAGTCGTGCAGGCCTTCCGGGGCCCAGCGGCCGTTCCACAGGCGGGGCAGGTTGGCCAGCACCTGCGTGGGCGACACCTGGCCCAGGCGCAGCTGCAGGTAGCCCCGGCGATCATTGGCGTAGGGGAACATCCGGAAGCCGTAGCCGTAGAAGGGCATGGTGCCCGCGGCCGCCATCATCAGCTTGCCGCGGTAGAGCGTCGCACCGGGGGCGAGGGGCGCGCCCACCTCGTGGCCGTCCGCGCCCAGGCGGAAGGCCTCCCCAGCGCCGTTGATGACCTCGCACTCCACCGACACGGAGCTGGTGAGGTAGTGCGGCACCGTCTTGAAGGCCACCGCGGAGAAGTACCCGCCACCGCCGGACATGACCCGCTTGAACATGCCCTTGCCCAGGGTCTCCTTCACGGCGATGTAGTCGTTGAGCACCTTGCCATCCACGCCCAGCCCCGCGAAGGGCGCGCGCTGGCCGTCCACCTGCACCAGGTCCATGCGACGCGTGCCCGGCACTTCCGAGGCGCGGGCGCGCACCACGTCGTTGAGGATGCCGTCGCCGCGCGTGCTGGAGGCGTTGACGAACGCCGCGATGCCGTTGCCCGTGCCCAGCTTCAGGATGCCGAAGCGCGGCGCGGCCTGGCCGGCGAACTTCCCGCGCGGGCCCACCTGCTGCAGCACCTCGTTGACGAAGCCCATGAAGGTGCCGTCGCCGCCGCCGGTGAACACCGTGGGATAGCCCCGCTCCAGCACCGTCTGCGCGATGCGCCGCGCGTCCAGCGGCGAGCGCGACAGGAACAGGTCCTCCTCCGGCACCACGTGCGAGAGCAGCTTCACCACCCGGGCGTCCACCTTCCGGGCGTTCGCGTTGAGCAGCACCGCGACCTTCGGTTCCGCGGACGGGAGCGCCGAAGGGGAGCGGCGGAAGTCCGTGGAACGAAGGGGCTGGACCAGCATGGGACGACTCCAGGGGGGCGGGGGACCGGTATGACAACGGTGACGCGGTTTGAACTGTGCACTTTTCTCGCCAACGGCTGACGCGGGGCGTCAGTCAGCGGTGTCGCTGGAGTTTCAAGGGGTTGCACGGTCTGCTGGTGGCCAATGTGGCCGCTCGGTTGCTACCGCGGGGTGACAGCGGTGTAGAGCGCGTTACGCACCCGTGCCACGCACGTGGCGGGGCGGTGACACACCCCGGCATGGACTGCGCACTGCGCTACGCAGGGGGCGTCATCACCTTTGCCCTGGGTACCCGGGCCCACGGGAAACCAGCCCTCGCGTTTGACACGCCGGGGGGGGTGGTTACGTTGGGCATACATCGGGTTTTGGCAGGAAAACCGTAGTTATTTCCAGAGGATGGGAACCGTGGGCAAGATTATCGGAATCGACCTGGGCACCACGAACAGCGTGGTGGCGATCATGGAGGGTCGCGAGCCCAAGGTCATCGTCAACGAAGAGGGTACCCCCACCACGCCTTCGGTGGTCGCGTTCACCAAGGATGGGGAGCGCCTGGTCGGTCAGGTGGCGAAGCGTCAGGCCATCACCAACCCGGAGCAGACCATCTACTCGGTGAAGCGCTTCATGGGTCGCCGGTACGAGGAGACCACCGAGGAGGCGAAGCTGGTCCCCTACAAGGTGGCCCGGGGCCCCAACGGCGATGCGCGCGTGGACATCAGCGGCAAGCAGTACAGCGCGCCGGAGATCAGCGCGCAGGTGCTGCTGAAGCTGAAGCGCGCCGCGGAGAACTACCTGGGTGAGAAGGTGACGGAGGCGGTCATCACCGTCCCGGCGTACTTCAACGACGCCCAGCGCCAGGCCACGAAGGACGCGGGCGAGATCGCCGGCCTCACCGTGCGCCGCATCGTGAATGAGCCCACCGCGGCCGCGCTCGCGTACGGCATGGACAAGAAGAAGGATGAGAAGATCGCCGTCTACGACTTCGGCGGTGGCACCTTCGACGTGTCCATCCTGGAAGTGGGCGAGAACGTCGTCGACGTGCTGGCCACCAACGGTGACACGCACCTGGGCGGCGACAACATCGACCTGCGGATCATGGACTGGCTGATCAGCGAGTTCAAGAAGGACACCGGGCTCGACGTCAGCAAGGACAAGATGGTCCTCCAGCGCCTGAAGGAGGCGGCGGAGAAGGCGAAGATCGAGCTGTCCAGCGCGATGCAGACGGACATCAACCTGCCGTTCCTCACGGCGGACGCTTCAGGTCCCAAGCACCTGAACGTGAAGCTCACGCGCGCCAAGTTCGAGCAGATGATCAGCGACCTGGTGGAGCGCTCGCTGGAGCCGTGTCGCAAGTGCCTGAAGGACTCGGGCCTGGACCCGAAGGACCTCAACGAGGTCGTGCTCGTGGGCGGCTCCACGCGCATCCCCATGGTGCAGGAGGCCGTGAAGCGGCTGTTCGGCAAGGAGCCGAACCGCACGGTGAACCCGGACGAGGTCGTGGCCGTGGGCGCCGCGGTGCAGGCCGGCGTGCTCTCCGGCGAGGTGAAGGACATCCTCCTGCTGGACGTGACGCCGCTGTCGCTGGGCGTGGAGACGCTGGGCGGCGTGATGACGAAGCTCATCGAGCGCAACACGACCATCCCCACGCGCAAGTCGGAGACCTTCTCCACGGCGGCGGACGGTCAGACGCAGGTGGAGATCCATGTGCTGCAGGGTGAGCGCGAGATGGCGGGCGACAACCGCAGCCTCGGCCGCTTCCACCTGACGGGCATGCCTCCGGCGCCGCGCGGCGTGCCGCAGATTGAGGTGACGTTCGACATCGACGCGAACGGCATCCTCAACGTCAACGCCAAGGACAAGGCGACGGGCAAGGAGACGAAGGTCACCATCAGCCACTCGTCCGGTCTGTCGAAGGACGAAGTGGAGAAGATGGTCACCGACGCCCGCGCCAACGAGTCCGCGGACAAGGCGCGCCGCGAGCTCATCGAGGTGAAGAACCAGGCGGAGAGCCAGGCCTACGCCGCGGAGAAGATGGTCAAGGAGAACAAGGACAAGCTCACCCCCGACGTGGCGAAGGCCATCGAGGATGGTGTCGCGGAGCTGCACAAGGTCCGCGAGGGGCAGGACAAGGACGCCATCAAGGCGGCCCTGGAGAAGCTCCAGCAGTCCACCTACAAGGCCGCGGAGGAGATGTACCGGGCCACCGGCGGCGCGCCGGGTGCCACGCCTCCTCCGGGCGGCGAGCCGTCCGCGGCCCCGGGCTCCAGCGCCCAGCCGTCCCCCAAGGACGACGTCGTGGATGCCGAGTTCCGCCAGTCGTAAGGCCGTGAGCTGCTGAATATCCAGGGCCGGTGCTCCAACGAGGGGCGCCGGCCCTGTTTTTTGCGCGCGTCCCCGCGTCCTTCCGGGGCGGTGGACGGTCGTGCCGGGCGCGGGATGTGGCGGGACGGCAACCCCGTGATTTCACGCGGCCCGGGGTGGCGGAGGCACTGCAAGGGGCGGGCGGGTTCCCGCTGCCCTTCAGGAAGGTGTCCTGCCATGTCCCGCATCGAATCCCCGCTGTCCGGCGTCCGCCCGGAGCTCACCGCCTCCGAGGTCCCCTCCAGCCCCGCATCCGCTCACGCGGCAACCGCTCCACGTCCGCTGCCGGGAGCCCCGGCCAACTCCGTGGAGGTGTTCCGGGGCACCGTCGCATCGGCGCAGGTCTCCTCGCGGGCCTCCTCGCAGGGGGCGCTCCGGGCGAGGGAGGACAATGGCTTCGACTTCGGCGTGGGCGGCGCGTTCCCGCCCCGGCCCGCGGGCAGCCTGCGCGAGCAGGTGAAGCAGGGGGCGCTGCTGATGGCGCAGACCGAGGCGGCGGCGGTCAGCGTGACGCTGGACGGGGGCGCCATGATGGACGCCTACGCGCGCGAGCACCTGCGACACCTGGAGCCGAGTCCGCCCATCGACGGCGCGCCCACGTCGCTCACCGACTACACCAGCACCATTCCCGGCGTGTCCGCGAAGGAGGCCTACGCATCCTTCGTGAGCCATCCGGAGACGCTCTTCGGCGCGGCGGGCATCTTCCTGCGGCCGGCGGCGAGCGCGCTGACAGATGGCGCGCGGCTGTTCCTGGAGGAGCAGGGGCCGCCGCCGGTGTGGGCGCCCATCACCGTGAAGCTGGACGAGGAGCAGCGCACCGTCCACATCACCACCCTGGACGGCCATCCGTTGCGCGGCACCAACCGGTTCGTCTTCGACGACGACGGCACCGGCGGCACGCGCATCCGCCAGTACTCCGCCTTCCAGGGCAGCTCACCGGCGACGTCGGTGGGCCTTGCCCTGATGGATCCCATTGAACGGCAGCACGACATCTGGCGCAGCGTGCACGGACAACTGCATGACATGCTCAAGGCCCGCTGACATAGAAGGCGTGTGGGGAGGTGACGCGTGACGACGCTCCAGACAACGCCGCCGGGACATGACGTGGTCCTCTTCGACAGCCACTGCCGCGTCTGCAGCGGAGCCGCGCGGCAGATGCAGCGGCTGGTGGGCGGCCAGGGCACGAAGCTGCTCTCGTTCCGCGACGAGGGCGTCCTGGAGGCGTTCCCCGGCGTCAGCTTCGAGCGGTGTGAGAAGGCCATGCAGCTCATCCAGGCGGACGGCCAGGTCCTGGAAGGGGCGGAGGCCATCATCCGGGCGCTGGGCCGGCGGCCACTGGGCCGGCTGCTCTACGTGTACTACGTGCCGGGCCTGCGGCAGCTCGCGGACGCGGTGTATGGGGTGGTGGCCCGCTACCGCTTCCGCATCGCGGGTCGTGATTGCCCCGACGGTGCGTGTGCGGTCCACTTCAAATAGGGGAAGAGGGGCGGGTAGCATGCGTCCTTCCCCGCTCCCCTCTGGTCCTCCGTGACTTCGCCTCCTCCGCCGTACCAGCAGGCCGCCCAGTCCTTTCGCCGCTTCTTCGGGGAGCTGAGAGAGACGTACCTGGAGCGGGAGACCCTCTTCACGCAGATTGAGCTGGCGCTGCTCTGCCGCGAGCACGTGCTGGTGGTGGGGCCCCCGGGGACCGCGAAGAGCGCGGTCGCGAGCGCCGTCCTGGGGCGCATCACCGACGAGGTGTCCGGGCTGCCCTCGCTGTTCTCCAAGCAGATCGCCGAGTCCACGCTGCAGACGGACCTCATCGGCCCGGTGGACTTCAAGGTGCTCACGGAGACGGGGCGCACCGAGTACCTCACCGACGAGGGGATGCTGGGCTCCGTGCACGCGTTCCTGGACGAGGTCTTCGACGGCCGGGACATGCTGCTGCGCTCCATCCTCAACGTGATGTACGAGCGGGAGCTGAAGCACGGCCGGAAGGTGACGGCCGGACGCACCGAGTGCGTCGTGATGACGAGCAATCGCTACCTCACCGAGGTGCTCGCGCGCTCGCCGGAGCTGCTCCTGGCGTTCGCGGACCGGCTGAGCTTCATCTGCTTCGTGCCCAAGGCCTTCGCCCGGCGGGAGAGCCGGGCCGCGATGCTGCACCGCTTCGTGCACGGGACGCGGCCGGACCTGCGCGCCACGTTGACGCTCCAGCAGTTGGATCTGCTCCAGGACGCGGTGGCCCTGGTGAAGGTGCCCGGCAACGTGCTCGAAGGCGTGGAGATGCTGACGGACGCGCTGGAGCGCACGCTGGTGGCGCAGGTGTCGAAGCTGCCGGACTACGTGCCCACGAAGTACTTCTCCCAGCGGTCGGTGGTGAAGGCGCTGTGGACGCTGAAGGCCGCGGTGGTGCGCGATCAGATCTACCGCCGCCCGGACCGTCCGCTCGAGGCGACGGTGGAGGACCTGGACGCGCTGCGCTGGTTCTTCCTGCTCGGGGGACCGCCCGCGGCGGAGGCGGACGCGCTGCTCAAGGCCGCGGTGGATCCGCGCGAGCGGGCGCAGCTGGAGATCGTCCGGCTGGAGCAGCGCACCTTCGACGAGGTGCTGGGCAAGGTGCGCCAGGAGCTGGGCGGAGGCGTGGAGCGCGAGGCGACGACGCTCGCGGCCGCCGACGACGTGAACGCCGCCGAGGCGCTGAGCCGCAACTGGCAGGCGGGCGTGGTGTCCAGCACCGCTCGCGGGGTGCTGGGCAAGCTGGTGCCGGGGCCGCGCCACGGACAGAACCGGGCCCCGCTGCTGGTCGCGGCGCGCGCGCTGGTGGCGGCGCTGGAGCAGCGCCTGTCGCGAGGCATGGCGGGGCAGGGGGAGGGGAGGGGCGGCGTGGCGCTGCTCATCGCCATCCGCGATGTCCTGGAGCTGTGCCGCGCGGTGCCGGAGCTGCGGCCGGGCTATCCCGCCCTGTGCGAGGCGTCCGCGCGGTTCCTCGAGCAGGCGCTGGAGATGAGCGCGTCCGCGGCGGAGGGGCTAGCGTTCGAGGACGGCGTGAAGATGGAGTGGCTGGTCGGGCTCGCCGAGAACCTGGAGGAGGAGCTGGGGGTGATGGGCGCCCTGGCGGCGATGCTCACCGAGGCCGTGCCCACCCTGCATGAGCGGCTGCGCGACGCCGACCGGGACACGCGCCGCCGCGTGGTGGTGGCGCTGCGCCGCCGGGTGTCGGCGGCGTTCCCCTCGGTGAACCCCCGGGGACGCAAGGATCCGCTGGACGCGCTCTCCGCGGACTCGCGGCGCCTCACCCAGCTGGAGAAGGCGCTGACGGCGCTGGACGCCTCGCAGGCCGGGCTGAAGCAGGAGCTGCTCAAGCCGCTGAGCGTGGCGTACGCGCGCGAGGTGCTGGGCGCGACCCCCTTCGAGCGCATCGAGCAGTACGGCCGTGCGGTGCAGGCGGTGGCGGAGAACCTGCGGCGCGAGGGCGTGACGGCCGAACCGGTGCTCGTCGAGTGCCGCGAGCTGATGGAGACGCGCCTGCGGGAGCACGCCCGCGTGCTGTCGCGCGAGGTGGCCAGTCCTCCGCCCGCGCCCACCGCGGTGCTCAACGGCGACGCGTACACCTACTACCGGGGCGAGCTGTCCGCGCAGGCTCCGGATGGGGAGCTGGCGGCGCTGGTGGGGCTGGACGGTCAGCTGATGGCGGCGCGTCCGCCCCTGGCCTCGTCGTTCCTTTCGGACTCGGTGCGTGCGGCGGTGGCCGAGGCGGAGCTGTCCTTCCTCCAGTCGCGCATCAAGTACCTGCGCAGCTGGCTGACGCAGCTGTTGTCCGCACTGCCGTCCGTGGACACCCTCGCCGCACGGGCCGACGCGGAGCGCACCTTCGAGTGGCTGGTGCGCAGCCGCTTCCCCCTGCTCGCGCTCAAGGAAGGCGAGCTCGTGCGGCTCAAGGCCACGCTGGGCATGCTGGAGACCCTTCCGGGAGAGCTGGGGGACAGCGCGCGCAAGCTGTCCGCCCAGCTGCGCGGCATCGACGAGGACTTCGGGCGCTTCAGCCGGCAGGTGTTGGCGCGGCGGAGCGCGCCGTGAGCGCGGGTGCCGTGGGCGGAAGGCGGCGCTGAGGCGTGCTGGCGCGGCGACTCACCCAGCTGCGGCAGCGCCTGGATGCGCTGCGCCAGCCTCCGACGGGGCGGGGAGGCCCTTCGTGGTCCTGGCCCTTCGGGCGGAAGGTGCGGGGGCCGGAGGACCTGTCCCTGCCATTGCTCGTGGCGCTCGACCGCGAGCTGGACCGCGTGGGTGTCCACACCGCCGCGGACGCGCGGCTGCTGCTCGCGCTGGGCACCCAGCGGGGGAGGGCAGGGGTGCTCGCGCAGGGGCTCGCGGGGCGCGCGGCCCAGGCCCTGGAGGAGTTCGAGGAGTGTCTGCGCCTCGTGGAGCGGGCGCATCGCTCCGGGGAGATGCCGGCGGGGGCCCTCACCGCGTTGGACCGGGGCTTCGTGCGGCTGGCGCGCGCGGTGAAGGTGGCGGACCTCTTCGGCCGCCCGCTGGAGCCGTTCGAGGACGACGCGCCGTTCGAGATCTTCGAGCGTCCGGCGGAGACGGACCGCCAGCGGCCTCCGGCCAGCGCCCGGTTGGCCATCGCCGAACTGCTGGCCGGCCGCGCGCGGGAGAACGTCATCGACCTGGTGCAGAAGCGGCGCGACCTGGACCTCGCCCACGAGATGCTGCTGCGCCTGGGCACGGACGCGGACCGCGCGCGGAGCATGGCGCTGCGCAACGACGTGGCGGAGGCGCGGGAGCGCGTGCGCGAGGTGCCGCCCACGCGCTCGCTGGAAGCGCTGGTGCGCAACGTGCGCGAGAACGTCCAGAAGGATCCCCGGGGCGCCTACCGCTCGTTGCAGGGACTCTATGAGCGCGCCCTGGAGGCCGGAGACGCGGACCTGGCAGCCGCGGCCCGGAGCGCGCTGACGCCGCTGCTGCCCCCGGAGCCTCGGCTGACGCGCCTGGTGGAGGACGCGGAGTCGGAGGCGCTGGTCCGGTGGCTCGGGGAGTCGGACGCGGCGGAGGCGCCCGAGCGCGAGGTGGAGGATGCGCCCGACGAGCGGCTCGCGGACCTGGCGTTCTCGCTCCAGCCGGAGCAGCTGGCCACCTTCGACCTGGCGGCCGGGTGCGCGCGCTACTTCGACGTGGAGGATTCGCTGACGGAGGAGATCGTCGAGTCGAACACCACCGCCGCGCGAGCCGTTCCGCGGCAGGTGCCGTATCCGACGCAGACGATGTCGTTCTCCACGACGGGGAGCCTGGACGACCTCCACCACTTCGTCATCACCGACCCCCGGCGCATCCTCCAGGACCTGGCCGCGCACCGGCAGCTCGTGCGCACGTACCTGGACGACGCGCCTCCGCCCAGGCCGCGCAAGGTGAAGCGCACCGCCGTGCGCGTCTACGTCTGTGACGCCTCCGGCTCCATGCACGGCGCGCGGGCGCGCTTCCGCGACGCGCTCATCATCGCGGAGCTGAACAACCTGCGCGTGAAGGCGCGGCGCGGGGAGGCCTTTGATCCGCTGTACTTCAGCTTCTTCAACGACGTGCCCACGGAGCTGGCGCGCGTGGAGACCGCCGCGGAGGCGACCCGGCAGATCGAGAAGCTCTTCCGCGACTCGCCCGCCGAAGGACAGACGGACATCTCGCTCGCCCTGCTGTCCGCCTTCGACTCCATCCGCGCCGCGCAGGGAAGGGATCCCTACCTCGCCCGTGCGACGGTGGTGCTCATCACCGACGGCGAGGACCGCGTGGACCTGGACCTCATCCGCCGCACCCGCGCGCCCATGGGCGCCCTGGACATCGCGCTGAGCTTCATCTCGCTGGGCGAGGAGAACCCCGACCTCAAGTCCCTGGTGCTCGAGCAGCGCGCCGCCGGGGGCCGCGCCTTCTACCACCCGCTCTCCGACGAGGAGATCCGCTGGGCCCGCACCGAGTTCGACACGCCCTGGCGCACGCTGCTGCCGCGCGACGTGCCGGCCACCCTGGCGGCGCTCGAGTCGCTGGCCCCGCACCTGGACGCACTGGAGGCGGTGGCCGCGGGCCGTGTGCCCCAGGCCGGTGTCGCGGTGGAGGCCTCCTTCGACGCGCTCTTTCCGGACTCGCCCGCGTCGTCTCCGTCCCCGGAAGCGCCCGGCCCGGACGTCGTGGCGCGCGTGGCGGACATCCTGGAGGCAGTGGGCGAGGCCGCGTCGCTGGCGCCCGCGGACCGGCGCGCGACGGAGAGCGTGGTGCTCCTGCAGCACCTGCTGTCCGTCTATGGACTGACGCCCGCGCGCTACCTCGCGGTGCTGTCCGGCGGCGGTCGTCTGGTGGGGGACGCGCTGGAACGGGTGCGACTGCTCTGCCGTCCGTTCGGGTAGGCTCCCGCGCGGCACGTCCCATGTTCGGCTTCCTCAAACGCAAGAAGACGCCCTCGGCGCCCGTGGATCCGCTGGCCACGTTCGACCGGCTCATCGAGGACCTGGAGCGCCAGGCGGCCGAGGTGCGCAAGTCCGCCGCCACGCTGCTGGCCCTCAAGGGTGAGCTGTCGCGCGGGGTGACGCGCTACACGGCGCGCCTGGGGGACATCGCCGGCCGGCGCCAGACGGCCCATGACAAGGGCGACGCGAAGGGCGTGGGCGTGCTGGAGCGCGACCGCGTGCAGACCGAGCGCCTGCTGGAGACCACGCGCGAATCCCTGCGCCGCGCGGAGCGGGACTCGGAGCTGCTGCTCTCCGCGGCCGGGGAGCTGGGCGAGCGCGTGGCGGACCTGCGCATCGAGCGGGAGAGCGCATCGGCGCGGATGGCGGTGGGCGGCGTCATCACCGACACGCTGCGCGAGCAGGTGGAGCGCTTCGACCGGGTGCTCGCGCTGGAGGCCGCGCGCGACGAGGTGGAGAAGGCGCACGCCCTCGCGGACATCTACCGCGAGGAGCACCTGCCCCCGAAGCCGCCCGAGCGCGCCAAATAGGGGAGGAGGGCGCGCTCAGGAGCGCCGGGCCGTCTGGTGCAGCTCCAGCACGATGCTGCCGCCCTTGAGCAGCCGCACCGCCCCGGACGTCTGGCTCACCACCAGCGCGATGCAGTGGGTGGTGGAGGTGATGCCCGCGGCCGCCGCGTGCCGTGCGCCCAGTCCCAGGGGAATCTTCACCGTGTCGTCCGTGGCGGACAGGTAGCGGCCGGCGGACAGCACCACGCCGTCCTCGCGGATGACGAACGCGCCGTCCAGCACGGAGAAGTTCTTGATGGCGTCGCGGATCTTCGGGTCGAGCACGTTGCGCTCGGCCTCGGACAGGCCCTGGAACGGGTTGATGGTGAGCTGCCGGCTCTTCTCCAGCACGCTCGTGTGGTCGCCAATCGTGATGATGGTCCCGATGGGGTGGCCCTCGAAGCCCTCCTGGCCGATCTGCAGCGCCAGCTGGAGGAGCGCGTCCACCACCTGCGAGTTGAACTCCTCGCCCAGCTTCACGCCCTCGATGGCCAGCCGGTCGTCCAGCGACCCGCCGATGCGCATCTGCATCAAGGTGTCCGGCGCACGACCCACCTTTCCCGTCATGCACAACACCAGGTCACCTTCCTTGAAAGCACCCTGGGAAAGTGCCGACACGAGCGCTACCTTCACCCGCTCGGTGCGCGAGTAGTCGTACGCCGGGATGACGAGCGCACGGACCTTCTTGCGTTGGTGCTCATGGGCCAGCGCTTCCAGCGTCACGGCGTACACGAGCTTCTTGCGAGCAGGCCGACCCCGCAGGTCCTCAGGAGGAATGGGCGTGTCACAGATGTAGAGGAAGTGGTCGACGTCGCTCTTGGCGGCCAGTGTCAGCGCCGAGCGCAAGAATTCCCGATCGAACTTCGTGTTGTCGCTCAAGCCGCCCCTCGTGCACTACAATTTGAAGCAGGTCAGCTTGACACTGCAAGGTGCATGAATAAAGCTTTCGGGCCCTTTTTTTCAGGGGCCAGGCCCCTCTACCCGCCCCACCTGGAGCGCAGGCTGTGAATCAGAAAGATCTCAAGCGTTACAAGAAGATGCTCGAGGACAGCAAGACGAGCCTGCTGGAGAGCGCGAAGAAGACCCTGGTGGAGGAGTCTTCGTTCGACACGGACGACCTGCCGGACGAAATCGACCAGGCCGCCTCCGAGTACACCCAGTCCATGGTCTTCCGTCTGCGGGACCGCGAGAAGTTCCTGCTGCAGAAGATCGAGAAGGCACTCGCGCGCGTGGAAGACGGCACGTTCGGCATTTGCGAGCGCTGCGAAGAGGACATCTCCCCCAAGCGGCTGGAGGCGCGTCCGGTGACGACGCTCTGCATCCGGTGCAAGGAGGAGCAGGAGAAGAAGGAGAAGTCCTACGGCTGACGCCACGTGACGTGTTCCGGGCCGCACGGGCTTGAAGCGCCGTGCGGCCTTGCCTTCGCGCCCGCCTGGAGGCCCCATGCGCGGCCGGCCGGCCTCTGCTCAGGCGACGACGGGCTGGATCTCCACGCGCAGCAGCTGGCGACCGATGAGGAAGTGGTCGCCGTTGTCGACGAACGTGGGGCCCGCCAGACGGATGAAGGTGCCGTTGGACGAGCCCACGTCGCGCACCATCAGCCGGTCCCCGCGCACCTGCAGGAGCGCATGCCTCCCGGACACGAAGCCGTCCGTGGGGAAGGCGATGTCGCCCTGCTCACGACCCAGCAGGTTGTCGCCGTCCTTGAGCGGGAAGGCCGCGCCGCGCAGGCCGCCCTCCAGCAACTGGATGAGCCGCAGCCGGTAGCCGGGATCCGGGGAGCCCCACACCTGCGTGCCGCCGGGCCCGAGCGCCGCGGTGGGGATGGGCTCCAGCACCAGGCGCTGGCGGCCCAGACGCAGCTCTCCGCCCGCGGGCAGCTCGCGCTCCTGGCGCAGGCGCACGAAGACGCCGTTGGCGCCGCCCACGTCCTCCACGGCGAGCCGCGCGCCGGAGAAGAAGAAGCGGCACTGCACGGGCATGATGAAGGGGTCGTCGTTGAGCGCGATGTCCGCCTGCTGGCCGCAGGTGAGGGTGTCGCGCTGCATGCGCACGAGTGACTCGGGGCCGCCGTCCGCCCGCACCACGCGGATGGAAACCTGCGGGCGCGACGACACGTGCGCCACGGCCATCACCATCGTCCCGGAGCGCAGCGCCGAGCCACAAGCGCGGCATACGGTGGCATCCCGGGAATTCTCGGTGTCACAGCGGGGGCAATATTCCACGGCGTCCATGAGAGGCCCTCTTCTAGCAGGCCCGAGCGGCGTTGGGGGGGCTTGCAGCGCATGGCTTGCTCCCCACCCGAGGGGCATGGTGAAGTCCCGGCCCCACTCACTGGACGCTGACGTGTACTGCCCTTCCTGCGGCGCCGACGCCGAAGACTCTTCCCGTTACTGCCCCGCCTGTGGCGCCACCTTGTTGCGCTCGGTGGAGGGCGGTGACGAGTACGTCGGCAAGACGATTGCCTCCAAGTACCGGGTGGAGGCCCTCATTGGCGAGGGCGGAATGGGCAAGGTGTACCGCGCCCGCCAGCTCGCGCTCGACAAGGTGGTGGTGCTCAAGGTCCTGCGCCACACGCTGCTGTCGGACGAGCGCACCGTCGCGCGCTTCCAGCGCGAGGCCAAGGCGGCCAGCCGCCTCAACCACCCCAACTCCATCAGCGTGCTGGACTTCGGTCAGGCGGACGACGGCGCGCTCTTCATCGCGATGGAGTACGTGGCCGGGCAGGACCTGCACCAGATTCTCAGCCGCGAGTGGCCGCTGGGCGAGGCGCGCGTGGTGCGCATCGCCATGCAGATCCTCAACGCGCTGTCGGACGCGCACGGCGCGGGCGTCATCCACCGGGACCTCAAGCCCGAGAACATCATGGTGGAGCAGCGCCGCAACGAACCGGACTTCGTGAAGGTGCTGGACTTCGGCATCGCGAAGATCACCGACGTGCAGGACGAGGGCCCGGCCCTCACGCGCGCGGGCTTCGTGTGCGGCACGCCGGAGTACATGTCGCCGGAGCAGGCGCGCGGCGCGGTGCTGGACTACCGCTCGGACCTGTACGCGGTGGGCGTCATCCTCTACCAGCTCACCACGGGCCTCCTGCCCTTCGAGTCCGACTCGGCGGTGGGCTACGCCACCAAGCACCTCACCGAGGAGCCGCCCCCGCCCACGCGCCGCCGGCCGGACGCGCGCATCTCCCCGGGCATGGAGCGCCTCATCCTGCGCGTCCTGTCGAAGGACCCGGATGACCGGCCGGCCGACGCCGCGGCCTTCAAGATGGAGCTGCTCGCGGTGGACAAGGAGCGGCGCCGGGGCGGAGCGAACGACGCCGCGCCCCGCCGTCAGCAGCCCTCCGGCGTGCTGGCGCCCATTCCGCGCAAGTCCCAGGCGGCCCAGAAGCAGGACGCGCGCAACAACACGGGCTGGAACGACGTGACGGTGGAGGCCACCGTGCGCGCGTCGCTGCCGGACTCGCGCACGCCCGTGTCCGACGAGGCCACGCTGGCAATGGAGAGCCCGCGGGCCAGCCGCACCGCGGAGACCTCGCCCACGTCAGGTGGCGGCGAGGGCTTCATCCTCTTCTTCAAGGCGCTCACCACCATGCTGGTGCTGGGGGCGGTGGGCTTCTTCGTCTACTACTTCGGCGTGGGTGCCGGCAGTGGAGCGGAGGGCAACCAGTACCTGCCGCCGCCCAACGCACCCCGGCAGCTCAACGCCACGGGCGCGGATCAGCCCGACTACGAGCGGGAGATCCCCAGCAACGCGCGCAACGTCGACAAGGCGCGCAAGCTGACGCAGGCCGGGGACCGCGACGTGCTGGCGGGCGAGTGGGGCCGCGCGGCGGCGAGCTACAAGGAAGCCTTCACCTTCAACCCGGAGGCGGAGCTGGCCCTGAAGCTGGGCGAGATGTACTGGCAGCGCGACCAGACCGACGAGGCGCGCGGCTGGTGGGTGCGCCACCTGCGGGACATGCCCGACTCGCGGGCGCGCCCGTACATCGAAGAGCGGCTGGGCAGCCCCGTGGCCCGCCCGTCCACGCCCTGAAGTTCCGATGCGCCGCGGATGAAGCCCCCGATGCAGCTCCGGTAACGCCCGGGGCAGGGGGCTGACGCCGGCCTGCCTTCAGCCGAGCGTTTCCACCTGCACCACGTGCTGGCCCAGGCGGACCCGGTCACCCGGACGCAGGGGGCGCTCCGTGGCCGGGGGGATGCGCACGAAGGTGCCCAGGCCGCCGGACAGATCCCTCAGCATCGCGCCCGACGCGGTGGGGCTCAGTTCGCAGTGCCGGCCGGCGAGCCCCTCGTCATGCGGGTAGGCCAGGTCGCAGTGCGCCTGCCCGATGGTCAGCAGCGCCGCGGCCGTCACCACCGCCCGGCCTGCCCTGCCGCCCATGTGCACCTCTTCCACGCCGTACAGCGCCTGGCCCAGGGGCACCGGCGAGCCGTACAGGTTCGGGCGGCCCGCGACAGGGGGCGGTGACTCGACGCGGCCGGTGAAGCGGAACAGCCGCTGGCCGGCGCTGAAGAGGGCGCGCGGCGCCAGGGGCTCCGTGCCGGCGAAGGTGACGTAGACGCCCGAGGCGCTCGACTCGTCCCGCACGAAGAGGGCGCCGTCCTTCACCAGGAAGGTGGCGTGCAGCGGCGACACGAAGACGTCGTCGGGGAAGAGGATGGCGCCGCGCTGGCGGCCCACCACGCAGCCCGTCACCGGCAGCTTGTAGCGCTGGCCGCGCGTCGTCCCGGCAATCACCGCCAGCCCGAAGCGCGACGCCACCGGGGCGGGACGCGCCACCGGGGTCGCGCCCGTGGGCACTGGCGGGCCCGGGGGCATGG
>NZ_RAWG01000088.1 GCF_003611735.1 Corallococcus sicarius
GGGCTGGGACGTGAGGGCCCGGACACCGGAGGCCTGGAGCGAGCTGCTGGAGCTCAACGACGGCTGGAGGGAGAAGACGAGCCGGGTATGGGTTCCGGAATCACCGCAGCCGGAGAGTCCCAGGAAGGCCAATGACAGACATGTGAAGCGCGACCAGGAAGCAAGGGGCATGGCAGGAGGAGAGGGACAGGGGAGCGCTCCGGCCGGCGTTCCAGTGACGGACCCGAAGGCCCGGCGGGGCGCAGCCTACCTGAAAGCCCGGCGGGCGCGCATCACGGCGGCAGCCCCGGGGGTCAACTGACGCCGGTGAGGCAGATGCCCAGCCTCATGGAAGCCCGAGAGCCTCCTGGCGCCGGAAATCCCTTTCGTGCGACCGGGCGCCCAGGCGCTTCGAGAAGGAGTGGGGGACATCGCCGAGGAGCTGGGCGCCAAGGAGGGAGGCAAGGCACTGGAGGCCGTCTCCGACCCGTCCCAGCCCGCCACCCACTGACCAAGGCTCACATCCCGCCGAGCTTCGTCTCCAGCTCCGACAGGTCGCGGTGCACGCTGGGGTCCGTGACCCGCAGGCCCTCCACCTTCCGCACCGCGGAGATGACGGTGGAGTGGTCCTTGCTGAAGCGCGAGGCGATCTCCGGGAAGGAGCTCTTCGTCAGCTTGCGGCTCAGGTACATGGCCACCTGGCGCGCGTGCGCCAGGGCCTTGTGGCGCCGGTCCTCCTTCAGCGCCTCCACCGTCACCTTGTAGAAGCGGGCCACCTCGCGCTGGATGGCGTCGATGTCCACGGAGCGCTGCGCGGGCAGGATGTCGCGCAGCACCTGGGCCGCGAACTCCTCCGTCACCGGCTGGCGCGTGAGGCTGTGCATGGCGGACAGCTTCACGAGCGCCCCCTCCAACTCGCGCACGTTCTTCTGCACGTGCCGCGCGATGAAGTGCGCCACCGGGTCCGGCAGGTTGAGCCCCTCCTGTTCGGCCTTCTTCTGGAGGATGGCGACGCGCGTCTCGTAGGTGGGCTCGCGGATGTCCGCCATCAGCCCCATGGCGAAGCGGCTGCGCAGGCGGTCCTCCATGCCGGGGACCTCCGCGGGCACCATGTCGCTTGTCAGCACGATGGCCTTGTTGAGGCCGAAGAGCGTCTCGAAGGTGTAGAAGAACTCCTTCTGCGTCTCCTCGCGCTTGCCCAGGAACTGGATGTCGTCGATGAGCAGCACGTCGCACTCTTCCCGGAACTTGCGCCGGAAGTCCGTCATGCGGTGCTCGCGCACGCTCTCCACGTACTCGTTGGTGAACTGCTCGCTGGAGAGGTAGACGACCCGCTGGGTCGGGTCCTTCTCCCAGATGTGGTTGCCCACGGCCTGGAGCAGGTGCGTCTTGCCCAGGCCGGTGCCGCCGTAGATGTAGAGCGGGTTGTAGTTGTGGCCCGGCCGGTGGGCCACGGCCTGCGCGGCGGCGGCGGGGAGCTGGTTGCTGTCCGCGACGACGTAGGTGTCGAAGGTGAAGCGCGGGTTGAGGCGGGAGGGCCGCGCGGAGTTCACCTTCACGGTGGGCGTGGGCGGCAGGTTCGCGGACGGCGGCGGGCCGACGACGACCTCATAGGCGACGCGGCCCAGGCTGGGCTCCAGCCGGGACAGGTGGGTCTCCAGCATGGCGCGGTAGTGGTCATCCACCCAGTCGCGGAAGAAGCGGTCGGGGACGCCCAGGACGAGGGCGTTCTCGCGCACCTCCAGGGGGCGCATCCGCTCCAGCCAGGTCAGCGCGTAGTGGAGGCCCTCCTGACGGATGGCTTCCAGCGTGCGGGTCCAGACGACTCCGGCACTGGGCAGCGACGGCGGGGCTTGAGTGGCGAGGGCGTTCACACGGAGGCTCGAAAAGGACGGTGCGGAGGGGAGAACCAGCGGGCGTCTGGCGGTGCTAACAGACGGTTTCTGGGCGATCAAGGAACCGGCCGGAAGCTCAACAGTTCCCAGGGGTTCCCCTCTGCCGTGTGATCTGTGGGGGATCCACCGTGGATCACGTTCCTTGCCCCCTCCCCCCTTTTCCTACAGGATCCGCCGCGTCCACCTGTCCCCGTGCAACAGGGAGAGGTCAGGGTGATCCTGTTCGACCTTACCCATTTTTTACGGGGCGTCGAAACGGCACTTTCCCCCAGTGGTTCCCGCTGGTTGTGAGTACCCGAACCACCCTGAAGTGGAAGTAGGAAGGGTGGCTACAAGGGGGGCCTAGCGGCGAGAATCCGGGCGCTCTCAAGCGCCGGGATCCCCTTCTGCAGCACCTGGTTCAGTGCATCGGAACGGCCACCTTGGCACGGTGCTCCAAGAAGCCGAGGCAGGCCCGCAGACGATGGGGGGGCAGTAGAAGGAGAAGCCTAATTGCCCCGGCTGTGGGCTTCAGGGGCGGTGACAGGAGACGCTATGGGTTCTGCTCTTCTCGCCGATTTCCCACCGTCCCGCGTGGGGAAGTTCCAATCCTTGTGGATCAGGGGAACTTCAAGAAATTCAAGCGCTTAAAGGAAGTGGACCGCTTAGGAACAACGCTATTTGAAGTTCGCTCCCTCCCCCGCCTCCGGAACCGCGGCGCCTCCCAAAAGCGCAGAGCCCCTTCTTCCGGCACGCCCCCTACTCTGCGCCGCCGCATGGACATGGAACAGCGGGTGGCGTTGGCGTGGTGCCTGGGGCGTGCGGAAGCGGAGCTGCAGGATGCCGTGCGGGGGCTGGATGGGAGTTCCGCAGCCAGGACCAGGTACGCACGGGCCCGGAAGGAGCACCGTCGGGCTGAGCAACTCGCCCTGATGATGCTCACCGCAGGAGCACCCCAGGAGATTCAGGAACGGAGCGCGGCACCCTGCCCAGGAGAGGCCAGCATTTAGCTGGCCCACCTAGACCAGGAAGTGCAACGCAGACCCGGTTGATTAGCTTCGAGGACTGTGGTCCTCTCCCCTCTGAAGACGCTGGACGGAAGCGGCAGCCGTTTCGACGGACCGAACTCCCGCCTGCAGAGGCCGCACGAGCAACCCCGCAGGCGACAAGAGCGGCAACCGTTTCGACGGACCGAACTCCCGCCTGCAGAGGCCGCACGAGCAACCCCGCAGGCGACAAGAGCGGCAACCGTTTCGACGGACCGAACTCCCGCCTGCAGAGGCCGCACGAGCAACCCCACAGGCGACAAGAGCGGCAGCCGTTTCGACGGACCGAACTCCCGCCTCCAGGGGCCTCGCCGAGCTACGCCCACCGGCATCCCCCAGTACCCCATCACCCACAACTTTTTCTGTGCGCAGCTGCGCACGTAGGAGCTCACTGTGATTAGCAACATCGCAGTCACTGTCTCTGAACTCGCTGTGCAAAACCCGCTCATCGCCCTGGTCTTCCTCCTGAGCTGCATCCTCCTGATGCGGGAGAGGATGATCAGCAAAGCCTGGGACATGATGCTGACGAAGACGATGGCACCCCCGCCGGAGAATCACCGCAAGAGGAAGCGCAAGTAGGAAGCGAGCCTTCAAGGCTGAAGATGTAGGAACGAAGGCCGTGAGGAGCCTCGCCTCCCGAAATGGAGGCGGGGCGTTTCAGGGCACCAGCCAAATGGTGACCGTCGTTTCTTCCTCCGACTGGTCGCTCCGCTCCGCTACTGGCCGACGATCTCGCAGTTGCTGACGATGACGCTGCCCAGGCTCAGTCCAGCTACCCGTCCGCGGACGGTGATGTGCTTACCTCGGGAAACGTTGGCCACCTGCTGCAACTCGGCTTCGCCGAAGTTGTACTGAAGGCTGGTTGGATCGGAGCCGCGGGTGGAAGTGAGCACGACGTAGATGGAATCGAGCATGTCCCGGCCGAGGCTCTCGACGTAGCCCGTCGTCTGAATGACCTGGCCCCGGTAACTGGCATCCGCTCGGACTTCGTTCGCGCCGTACTCCCGAAGCAATGTACCGAGACCTCCAGCGACGGCTGGCGGCTGCCGTACGCCGTCTGCGTCAGCAGAGGGAATGGACCCAGGAGGAAGCCGCGCATCGTTGCGGCATGACGGTGCGCGTCTACCAGCGCGTTGAGGGCGAGAAAGTGAACCTCACCACCATCGCCCGGATCGCCGAAGGCTTTGAGGTGGACCCGGTCGAGCTGTTCAAGGTGGCGAAGAGTCGATAGGCGCGCCGAAGCGGGATCCGCAGGACAACCCTGGTAGGTTGGAACCCTGGAGGTCCTTCAGCACGTGCCCTACTTTTCATGTCGGCTCTCGCTCCTGGCGCTGCTGGTGGCAGGAATCGCCGCAGCCCAGCCTGCGCCCCCTGCCCATCAGCTCCGGCAGCGTGCCCTCTCCCTGCAGACAACAAGTCCGGTGGAGGCCTCGGTGCAGGTGGCGAAGGGGGTGCTCACTACGCTCACCTTCGACTCGCAGCTCCTGCCCAAGAGCGTGATGGTGCAGGGCCGTGACACCCACTTCGAACGATTCGTCGTGGAGGAGCGCACCATCACCCTCAAGCCGAAGGTGGACCTGACCGCTGACGAGCGGCTCCTGCTCACCGTGCGATTCGCCGATGGGGCTGCTCCCCAAGAGGCCATCTTCATCCTCATCCCCGCCGACGAGCAGGTGGACGCCGCGGTAGAGGTCGTTCGCCGTGCACGGAACGCGGAAGCACTCCAGTTGGAACTGACCCAGGTTCAAGCCCAGCTCGCGGCGCTGCAGGGCCGATGCGGTGACGGCGGACCGACGGGGCTCATCCTCTCAGGGCTCCTGGATTCGGACGTCAGCACCTCGGTGTTCAAGGCGGCGGTTGCTCCCGGGAACGCCAGCGGGCTCAAGGTGGAACGCGGCGTGGGCTATCGGACCAGGGCGTGGACAGTCGTCACGGTGCGCGTACGCAACCTCGTGGGCCAACGCGTCTGGCGTCCGGGAGTGGCGCGCCTGTCCACGGCGCGCGGCCAGTCCATCCAGGTGAAGTCCTTGCGCACGGATAAGCCCCAGCTCGCACCTGGTGAAGAGGGGCTGGTGCTCGTGGAGACCGGGGCGCCTGTTTGGCAGGCGGAGGAGGAACTCCTCCTCGAGTTGTCGGACACCGCGAATGGACGAGCCCTGCCCATCAGGGGCGTGCGGCTGTAGGCATCCCCTTGATTGAACGAGGGAAGAGGACCGGAGCATGACGATGTCGCCCCTGCATCCCGACCATCTCACCGCCGGAAACCAGGTAGGTCCCTGGCGGATCCTCGAGTTTCTCGGTGGTGGCGGGGGAGGACGCCTCTTCAAGGTGGAGAGGGAGGAGCACCCCGGGCAGCCCTTCACGATGAAGGTGGCACTGCGGCCCGCGGGCCAACATGCTTCCGAGGAGGAGGACGCGGATGGACGCGTCTCGCGCGAGGCGGCCATCCACATGGCCTACGACACGGGGCTGAAGGTCCATGCGCTGGACCACTGGCTGGGGCCCTCCGGCTACCTCTACTTCGTGACCGACTACGTGGAGGGAGAGACCTTCACCGAGTGGTGTTGGCGGATGAAGCCCACCGCCGCGCGCCTCCTGGAGGTCTTCACCGAGGTAGTGCGGCTCGTCGACAAGCTGCATCGCCGCCACCTGTGGCACCGGGACTTGAAGGGGGCCAACATCCTCATCCGCAAGGAGGATGGGCACCCCGTCCTCATCGACTTCGGCGTGGCGAGACAACCGGGCATGGTCACCCTGACGGTGGGGGTGCCACCAACGTCGCCGCACCTGCTGCCTCCCGAGTGCCTGGCCTTTCTTGCAGAAGGCGCTTGGAAGGAAGGGAGCGCTTTCGAGCCGGGTACCGCAGGCGACCTCTACGCGTTGGGCATGCTGCTCTACGAGGCGCTCTCCGATGTCTATGCCTTCGATCCGAAGCTGCCCTACGACCAGCTTGTTCTCGCCATTGCGACGAAGATCCCGACCGCCCCTCACGTCATCAACCCCAGGGTGCCTCGCACGCTGAGCGACATCTCCCTGCGCCTGCTTGCGAAGCGTCCCGAGGACCGATTCGCCAACACGGAAGCCCTCCTCCAGGCGCTGTGGGATGCAGCCAAGGAGAAGAAGAAGCCGGAGTGGCAGGTATCCCTGGAGCAGCCGTTGCCAGAGGAAATAGCCCCTCAAGAAGTGCATGGGGAGGCGGGAAGCGCGGAGGTGGACGTGCCGGTCCCTGAGGAATCGGAGCCGGCCGCCGACGCTCAACCTGTTGGCGCCCATGTTCCGCGTACTCGCAGACACGTCGTGACGTGGGGCTTGTGCGGCGTGCTGGCGGTTTTACTGGCCCTGTGGCTGGCGCTCAGCATGCTCGCGCCCCCACCTGAGAAAGGAAGCCTGTCCGTGCCCACCTCCCTGACGCCTCCCTCATCCATCGCTGCTCTCCGGCGCTTTACTCCAGTGCGGCAAGCCGCTGCGGTGCTGTGCGCCACCGCAGGCCTCGCGTGCCCGAGTGCTCCAACGCGCCCCGACACCAACGTGCGCTGCCCCGAGGTTGCAACACAGGCCATGTTTCAGCAGCTCAGCCTGCGCAAGGACCTCAATGCCGTTATCGACATCAACCAGCCAGGTGACCAGAGTCAGCTCGGCACCTACCAGGATGGTCCCATCGTGGGGCGCATCGTCGGCTACTCCTGGTCGGATCCGGCCCTGCCTGATGGCACGTTGCTCTATGGGCGGATGTGGACAGGCCCAGGCATCTACGAGGGGGATGATGAGGCCGTCATCGCCCGCTACACCGAGGCCCGCCTCCCGGACGGGAGGACCTACCCCGTCTGCATCGTGCTGGGCGGTCCGGAGGGTCGGGTGCGCAAGCTGCCGGGTTCCAAGGCCGGAGCCACGGTGCTGCCCCGCGAACTCCCGGTATCTGCTGTGTGGCGCTGGATGTGACAAGGCGGGTCGGCTTTGCGCACAAGAGCCCCTGAAGCGAGCAGCCAGCGGCTCAAGCCTCGGGCAGGTCCACAGGGTCGTCCTGCCTGGACCCGTCCAAGGCCCGGGCCCCCAAGGACCCTGGATCACGTTCCTTGCCCCCTCCCCCCTTTTCCTACAGGATCGCCCGCGTCCACCTGTCCCCGTGCAACAGGGAGAGGTCAGGGTGATCCTGTGATTGACTTGTCCAGGAAATAGGGTTACGGACGCCCCCTTTCCAATGTACGGGTCGCGCCATCCGTTCCAGGCGCCGCCTTCAGCTCTCAGGGAGTAGTCGTGTCCAAGCGCACGTACCAGCCGTCGAAGATCCGGCGCAACCGCGCCCACGGGTTCCGCAAGCGGAACGGCACCAAGTCCGGCCGGGATGTCCTCAAGCGCCGCCGCGCGAAGGGCCGTAAGCGCCTGGTGGTGTCGTCGTTCAAGAAGTAACTGGACGCACGTGTGATGGCCGAGGGAGCGGCGCCGCGGGTGCCTCAGGCAACCGGCGAGCGCTTCCCCAAGGCCTTTCGCCTGCTTCAGCGACGTGAGTTCCTGGAGGTCCAGGAGGGCGGTCAGAAGCTACCGTCCGACTGCCTCCTGGCGCTCGTCCAACGCAACAACCGGGCGCACTCCCGCGTAGGGCTCACCGTTTCCAGCAAGGTGGGCAACGCGGTGGTGCGCGCGCGTCTTCGCAGGGTGCTGCGCGAGCTGTTCCGCAAGCGCCGCGAGCAATGGCCGCCCGGTCTCGACGTAGTCCTGGTCGTCCGCTCCTCGGCGAAGGAAGCCTCCTTCGCTCAAGTTTCCCGTGCGTTCGACGGCGTCACCCGTAAGCTGCAACGGCTCTTTCCGGCGCCTCCGGTGCCTCCTAAAGAGCCAGCCCCATGAGTCCTCTCGCCTTCGTCATCGCCCTGCCCATCCGCTTCTACCGGCGGTTCCTGGGGCCGCTGCTGCCGAAGGCGTGTCGCTTCCATCCCTCGTGCTCCACCTACGCCATGCAGGCGCTGGAGAAGCACGGGGGCCTGAAGGGCTTCGCCCTCACCGTCTGGCGCCTGCTGCGCTGCCAGCCATTCCACCCCGGCGGATTCGATCCCGTCCCCTGACGGTTTGCTTCCGCCTGCCCCCCGGCCCTCCGCCGCCGGCAGAGGGAAATCCATGACGAACGACCCGCTGTCGCCCCAGTCCAACGATTCGCAGAAGCGGCTGCTCCTGGCGCTCGCCCTCTCCTTCGCGGCCACCGCTGCCTACACCTTCTTCTTCGCCCCCAAGACGCCCGAGGGCGTCGAGGGCGCGGATGCCGGGGTGCAGGTGGCCGCGGGCGTGGATGCGGGCACCCCCGGAGTCGCTGCCGTGCCGCCACCGGGGACGACCGCCGCCGCGGGCACCCCCGCCCAGGCTGAAGGGGAGACCCCGCCGCCGCCCGTGCGCACCGCCGACTTCGCCCGTCCGGAGGTGAAGTACACGTTCTCCTCCGAGGGCGCCGGCCTCACCTCCGCCGTGCTCCAGGGCGTGAAGATGCGGGAGCAGCAGTCGCTCACCGTGAAGGAGGGCTTCGAGGCGCTCTTCGGCAAGGAGCACGCCCCGCCGCCGCAGATGAACGTGGCGAACCCGGTCGCGGGTCAGCCCCTGCCGCTCGCGGTGACCATCGAGGGCGGCGCGCCGCTCGCGGCGAACACCCGCTACGCGGTGCAGGAGAGCGCCACCGACCAGGGCGGCAGCGTCGTCTTCACCGGCCGCCAGGGCCCGTGGGAGGTGACGAAGACGGTGCTGTGGCCCCGCGACGGCTTCGAGTTCGCCTACACGCTCCAGGTGCGCAACACCTCCGCCCAGGCGCAGACGGGTGAGCTGAAGCTGCACTACAGCCGCGCCATCGACCCGGAGTTCGAACACGCGCCGTCCTTCTTCGGCGGCGTGGGCAACCTGAGCCGCTCCGCGTGCTGGGTGGGAGAGACGCTCCACAAGATGTCCCCCGGTGACGACCCGCCGGAGGCTACGGATACGCGCGGGCCCATCTCCTACTTCGGCATCGACCAGCAGTACTTCCTGTCCGCGCTCTATCCGCTGGACGGGGCGCTCGCCGGTAACTGCACGCTGAGCGCCACGCCCACCGCGCGCGAAGTGGCCGCGGGCTTCCCGCTCAACGTCGGCCCCGGTGGGACGGCCACGTTCCGCTTCGGCGGCTACCTGGGCCCCAAGGATCCGGACCTGCTGCGCCCGGTGCCCGGCGCGGAGCTGCGCACCGTGGCCGGCCTGTCCGCCACCACGTTCCACCCCATGCTGGAGGAGACGGTCGACTTCGGCATCTGGGCGGTGGTCTGCAAGATGCTGCTCGCCATCATGAAGTTCTTCCACGGCATCGTGGGGAACTGGGGCTTGGCCATCATCCTGCTCACGGTGGTGGTGAAGCTGGCGCTGCTGCCGCTCACCTACCGCTCCATGGTCAGCATGGAGGCGGTGAAGGTGCTGCAGCCCAAGATGGATGAGATCCGCAAGAAGTTCGCGGACGACAAGGAGCGCCAGAACCTGGAGATCATGAAGCTGTACCAGGAGGCGAAGGTGAACCCCCTGGGCGGCTGTCTGCCGCTGCTCATCCAGATGCCGGTGTGGATCGCCCTGTTCACGTCGCTGCGCAACAGCTTCGAAATCTACGGCGAGCCCTTCTTCGGGCCCATCTGGCGGGACCTCACGTACAAGGACCCCACGTACCTGCTGCCGCTGGCGCTGGGCGTGTCGATGATCATCACGCAGAAGATGCAGCCGCAGATGATGGACGCGGCGCAGGCGAAGATGATGACCTGGGTGATGCCCATCATCTTCACCTTCACGCTGCTCCAGTACCCCGCGGGCCTGTCGCTCTACATCTTCACGAACAACGTGCTCTCCATCGGGCAGCAGTACGGCCTGCGCAAGTGGCTGGACCGCAACAAGAACCAGTCGGGTGGCGGGACACCGGCGGTGGTCGTCGCCGGGGGAGGCAAGCGCAAGTGAGCGGGTCGCAGGGAGCACAGGGCGGGGCGGGCGGAGCGGACTTCCGCCCCCGGGTGGAGCGGCTGCTCACGGACATCCTCGGGCTGATGGGGTATCCGGCCCGCCTGGACTTGCAGGACGCCACCGACGGCAGCCTGTCCGTGGCGCTCCACTTCGAAGCTGGCCCGCCTCCGGGCGTGGAGCCGGGCAAGCGCAGCCAGGTGCTGGATTCGCTCCAGTTCCTGCTCAACAAGATGCTCCACCGTCCGGGTGTCGAACGCCGGTGGGTGATGCTGGGCGCGGGTGGGCACCCGGAGCCCCGGCCCCGCCGCGAGCCCGGCCCGCAGCAGGCTTCCCAGGCTCCGGCCTCCGCGCCGGCCGCGACCGTGGCGCAGGTGGCGACCGCGGCCCCGGCGCAGGCTCCCCGGGCACAGGCGCCTGCTCCCGCCGCGCCGCCTCAGCAGGGTCGTGGGGCGCGGGGAGGACAGCAGGCGCAGCCGGCACCCAAGGCCGCGCAGGCCCAGGCGAAGGGGGGCGCGGAGGCGGACGAGCGCTCGGTGCAGTGCGAGGAGGATGCGGTGCTGAGGGAGGCCGTCCGCAAGCTCGCTGAGAAGTCCGCCAACCTGGGGCGCTTCTATGCGTTCGCCGCGATGAAGACTGAGGACCGCGCGCGCGTCCTGAGGGCAGTAGAAGGAGTAGGAGGCGTGAAGGTGGCGGCGGAAGGCGAGGGCCGCAACCGACGCGTGGTGTTCACTCCGGCGAAGCCCGCCCCGATGCCCAAGCGGAGCCTGCTGCCGGACGATGACGAGGACGACCTCGACGCTTGAGCGGGTGCCCGGCAGGGCCCGTCCAAGCCGCCGGCGGGCGTCTGGGAGTTAGAGGAGCGAATGGGTAAGTCGAAGGGTTTGAAAGACAAGCTGTACGGCGCGGCGGTGCTGAAGATGAGCTTCCGCCTGCGCGGGGACGAGGAGTCCCCTGCCTTCCGCTTCGTCTACCCGGGCGTGCTGCGCGACCTGCAGGTCGACGACGCCGAGGTGGAGAAGTACATCGAGGCACACCGTGACGACGTGGAGCGCGCCGCCCGGGGTTCCACCCCGCCGCAGGGGCCCCGCTAGTCCACAGGTGGTATTCAAGGATAGGAATGCAGGCCTCCAATCATGAGGGGTGCTTGTCCTTGGGTCTTCCGTCCGTGCGTCGTGGGGTGTTGTCGTTGCTGTTGATGGTGTCCGCCTGCAAGCAGGGGGACGCGGGGACCGTGGGGCCCCAAGGGCCCCAAGGCCAGACAGGCCCGCGGGGTGAGGCAGGGGCGCAAGGCCAGACGGGCGCGCAAGGTCCCCAGGGCGCGGCGGGGGCCCAGGGAGAAGCGGGTACGCCCGGTGCCCCGGGTCCGCAGGGCGAGCGTGGCGAGCCGGGCCCGAAGGGTGAGCCGGGCAGCGTGACTCCCGCCCCCGACGTGCTCGCGACCGCGCGCATCCGGGTCATCCCCCTGGGCACCACCACGTTGGAGTCAGGCGCCCTGCTGCGGGCCGCCGTGGAAGCCGTTCCTTCCGATGGCTCGCAGACGTGGGTGATGAAGCTCGGCGCGGGGACCTACGACCTGGGCGGGACGGGGCTGGTGTTGAAGACAGGCGTGTACCTGGAAGGTCATGGTGCCGAGGTCTCACGCATCGTGTCCTCGACCCCTGGGGACGGCACCGTGGTGGGCGCCACCGGCGCGGGGCTGCGGAACCTGTACGTGGGCAACACCGGCGGTGGTGAATGGTCCGTCGCGGTCTTCAATACGAGCGCGGGTTTCGCGGTGAGCGACCTCAAGGTCGAAGCGCTTGGCGGCAACGGGTTCACGGCGGGCCTGTGCTACCGGAACGCTCCCAGCAACAGCCTCTCCCGGATTGAAGCCCGGGCTTCTTCAAACAGGGGGCCGGTGTTTGGTTATGCCTTCCATGCGAGTGATGTCACCCTGGAGGATTCCAAGGCCAATGCCCAGGGCGGCCCGGCGGTATCGGAAACGGCGGGTGTGTTTGTTGACGCAGGTTCAGTCGTCCTGCGCCGCATGCTGATCTCCGCTTTCGCGCCCCAGGGTGACAAGACCTTTGGCGTGGATGCTCATGGCAATAGCACGCAGGTCATCCTCGTGGATTCGGAGGTCTTCGCTTCGGGAGGTCCCCTGTCGGCGGCCGTGCGTGCGGGAACGGCGGGGGTGTCCGTGCGCTCCAGCCGTCTGAAGGGGAGCGCGGGGAATGACTTTTCGTATGGCTTCTACGCGGACTTCTCCAACCCGGACCCGAACGTCCGGGCAGGCATCGACCAGTCCATCATCGAGGGGTTCAGCACCTCCCTGTACCTGAGGGGAGGGACCCGGGTCCGGTTGTCGCATTCCAGGATCCATCCCGCACCGCACGCGGAAGCCGCAACCACCCTGACCTGCGTCTTCACGAGTCAGGACACCACGCCGCTCGACGCCCAGTGCCGCCCACCGCCGAACCCATGACGACCCCTTCCGCCACCATCGTCGCCCTCGCCACCGCGCCCGCAGCCGGCGCGGTGGGCATCCTCCGACTGTCAGGGCCGGCGGCGTTGGCGGTGGGCCGTGCGCTCGCGCCCGGTGTTCCTGAAGCACCCACGCCGCGCCATGCGTACCTGGCCACGTTCGTGGACGCGGCGGGCGGCGTGCTCGACGAGGGCCTGTTCCTCTACTTCCGCGGGCCCCAGTCCTTCACCGGCGAGGACGTGGTGGAGCTCCAGGCCCATGGCAGCCCGCGCCTCTTGCGCCTGCTGCTCGCGCGGACGCTGGAGGATGGCCGGGTGCGCCCTGCCCTTCCCGGCGAGTTCACCCGGCGCGCGTTCCTGAATGGCCGCATCGACCTGACCCGCGCGGAGGCCGTCGCGGACCTGGTGGCGGCGGACTCGGAGGCCGCCGTGCGCGCCGCCGCCGCGGGCGTGTCCGGGGCCCTGGCGAAGCGGATCCACGCGCTGGAAGAACCGCTGCGCGCGCTCCACGCGGACCTGGAAGGCGTCCTCAACTTCCCTGACGAAGCAGAGGGCGCGGACGCGGAGGCCGGTCCCCGCGTCACCACCTTGCGCGCCGAAGCCGAGTCCCTGCGTGCCGAAGTGGGACGCGGGCGGCTGGTGCGCCAGGGCGCGCGCGTGGCCCTGTACGGCCCGGTGAACGCGGGCAAGTCCACGCTGTTCAACCGGCTGGTGGGTGAGGACCGCGCGCTCGTGGACGCCGAGCCCGGCACCACGCGCGATGCGCTGGAGGCCCGCGTCGAATGGGACGGGCTGGGGGTGACGCTCTACGACACCGCCGGCCTGCGCGAGGCCCCCGGACGCGTGGAGGCCCTGGGCATCGCGCGCACGCGGGGCCTGCTCGCGGCCGTGGACCTGGCGGTGCTCGTGCTGCCGCCGGACGCCTCCGGGGACGAAGCCACGTCGTGGACGCGCGAGGCCGGCGCCACGCCCGTGCTCGTCGTCACCGGCAAGTGCGATGTCGCATCCCCTCCCCTCCCCTCCCCCAGGCCGCGCGTCAGCGGGCTCACGGGCGCGGGCGTGGACGCGCTGCGGACCTCCGTGCTCGCGCGGCTGTGGGGCGGCGGCACGCCCTCCGCGGTGGCCCTCGTCTCCGAGCGCCACGCGGACGCCCTGCGTCGTGCCGCCGAGGCGCTGGGGCGCGCGGAGGAGGCGTCGCGCGTGTCCACCCTGGAGGTCCTCTCCGGCGAGGTCGGGCTCGCGCTGGAGGCCCTGGGCGAAGTGTCCGGAACGAGCGTGTCCGATGCCCTTCTGGACACCCTTTTCCAGCGCTTCTGCATCGGGAAATAGCCCTCCGCCGGGCGCCGGCCGGCATGTCAGACCCCTCCCTAGAATGCCTCGCGTTACCCGGCGCTCCCCGAGGATTCATGACGGCACTTCAGCACCTTCAGCCCACCTCCCACTCCCTGCTCTCGGCGCTGCCGTCGGGCTGGGTGGGTGAAATCCTCGATGGCGAGCTGGTGGCCTCGCCCCGCCCCTCCGTGGCGCCCGCGCGCGCGGCCTTCATGATGGGCGTGGAGCTGGGAGAGCGGCTGGACCGGCGTCGCGGCGGCAACGGGCGCTGGTGCTTCCTGCGAGCCCCGGAGCTGCACCTGGGCGAGGACCTCCTCGTGCCCGACCTGGCCGGCTGGCGCCGCGAGCGCGTGGCCGCCCCACCGGAGCCGGGCGCCGGCTTCTTCAACCTCGTGCCGGACTGGGTCTGCGAGGTGCTCACCCCCGCCACCACCGGACTGGACCGGGCGCGCAAGCTGCCCCTGTACGCGCGGGCCGGCGTCTCCTTCGTGTGGCTGGTGGATCCGCTCGCGCGCACGCTGGAGGTCTACCAGCGCGTCAAGCGCGGCTGGCTCCTCACCGCGAGCCACGAGGACGACGCCCTGGTGCGCGCCGAGCCCTTCCCTTCCGTTCCCCTGGAGCTGGGCGCGCTCTGGCTCCCCGATGTGCCGGAGGAGCTGCCCCGGCTCCTCGCGGTGCCCTGACGCGTGAGCGCCGGCAGGCCCGGCAAGCCCGTCAGCTCGCGTGCTTGAGGCGCGCTTCGTCCGCCGCGCGCGACAGCCGCCGCACCGCGCGCAGCAGCAGATCCGGATCCACCGGCGCCGCCAGGAAGCCCCGCGCGTGCACCGCCTGCGCCCGGGGCAGGTCCCGCTCCGGGACCTTGCCGGCCACCAGCACCTGCGCGCGCAGCCGCTGGGCCAGCACCTCCATCGCGGGCAGCGGCGCCACCACCACCTGCGTCTCCACCGCGGCGCACACGTCCCAGGTGTTCGCCACCTTCACGGTGAAGCCCTCCGCGCCCAGCACCTGCACCAGCCCGGCCGCCGCCTCCGCGCCCCAGCCGTACACCAGCACCTGCTCCCGCACCGCCACCCGCTCCGTGGGCACCGGCGGTCGCGCGGCCTCCAGCGGCGCCAGCATGGGGAGCTCCGCAGCCGCCATGTTCGTCAGCTCCGCCAGGGACGTGCCCGTCACCAGGGGCAGCGACTCGTCCCACTCGGGCAGGGAGAAGCCCTCCATGCCGGGACGGCGCTGGGGCGTCGCCGGCTCACCCCGGTACAGCCGCCCGATGGCGCGGGTCAGCGCCGCGTCCGTGGCGAGCAGCGGCACCACCCGCGCCTTGCCAGACACGCTCTTCACCACGTCCAGCGCCGCCAGGCTCGCGGGCGCCGCGATGGCCACCACCAGCGCCGTGTCGCGGGGGCCCTGGCCCTCCAGCCGCAGCGGCACCACCCGGTGCGCCTCCGCCACCTTGCAGGGGATCCACTTCGCGAGCGAGGCGTCCAACGGCTGGGCGTCCAGATCCACCGACCCCACCCCGGACTGCGCCGCCAACGCGGACAGCACCGCCTCCGCCGTGCAGAAGCGCTGATCCACCACCACCTGGCCGAGCGCCACGCCCCACTTGCGCTGGTACGCGAGGGCCGACTGCAACTGCATTGAATCCACCACTCCCCGCGAAAGCAGGATATCCCCCAAACGCTTCTTCATTGCATGCTCTCCTCGGCCCCCCTCGATGCTGCGGCCGGGTCGACCTACCACCCCTCACTTCCCTCTACACCATGGAAGTGTAAAGTTACAGCAAAGTCAAAGGAAGGCCGGTGGCACTTCCGTCCCCTGATTCCCCAGGGTTGCCGTCCTTCAACGGACGGAGCCTCAATCCTTGAAGGGGGGACGACAAAGCGGACGTTCATCGGTAGACCTGAGGGTGGCCAACTGTCGGAGACGTTCCTAGCCTGTAAGCATGGGTGATGCCTGCCTGAGAGAATTCGTGCGGATGCTCCGTGCGCGCCGTACGTCCTCCGGGGGGCTGGAGGGCGTGGACACGGCTCTGGCCGGGTTCCAGGTGGATCAGGCCAGCCTCAAGCCCTACCTGCACTTCCTGCCGGGCCGCTACACCCGCAACCTCGTCCACCGGGACGAGGGGATGGAGATCATCGTCAACTGCTGGTCGCCGGGCGTGTCGTCTCCCATCCACGACCATGACGGCCAGGAGTGCTGGTTCAGCGTCCAGCGCGGACAGTTCCTGCTGGAGAACTACCCGCTGCTGGAGGGAGGCAAGGCGCCGGGTGTTGCCCGGCTCGGCCCCCCGGAGCGAGTGGGCCCGGTGGGCGCGGGCCACGTGGACTTCCGCGACAGCGGCGCGTCCATCCACCGCGTTTGCTCCACCAGCGCCCCGGGCGTGACGCTGCACGTCTACGCCGGCCCGGTGGCGAACTGCCTCGTCTTCGACCCGCGCCGCAACCGCTGCGCGACGCACGCCCTGCGCTACCACAGCATCTTCGGGCGGCCGGTGCGGCCCAACGAAGGCCGCCCCACCCTGCCCCTGTACGTCTGACTACCAGCGCAGCTCCGGCATCGGGGCGTACAGCATGCGTCCCTCGCGGCCCTGCTCCGTGAGCCCCAGCTTCGCGCCCACCCGGTACACGGCCCGCACCTGCTCCAGCACCTGGGGCGCGACCCCCGCCTGGGCTCCGGCCGCGTCGTCGTCGCTGTTGTCCGCATCGCTCTTGCCCAGCAGCTCCGACAGCACCTGGCCGGTGGCCTTGGGGCGCGGGAACACCTGCAGGCGCACCGGGGCGTCCTTGGAGAGCTTCGCCGCCTCCCTCACCAACTCCAGCGCCTTCGTGTAGCCGCCGAGCGCGTCCACCAGCCCGCGCTCCAGCGCGTCCTCGCCCGTCCACACGCGGCCCTTCGCCACCGCCTGCAGCTTCTCCAGCGGCATGTTGCGCGCCTGGGCCGCGCGGCTGGTGAAGTCCAGGTAGATGTCATCCAGCTCGGTCTCGAACTGCGCGCGCTGTTCGGGCGTGAAGTCCAGGTCGGTGCTGGTGAAGGTCGCGTTGCGGCCAAAGGCGATGGTGTCGAAGTTCACGCCGAACTTCGCCCAGAAGTCCGCGGTGACGAACTTGCCGTTGTACACGCCGATGCTCCCCGTCAGCGTGCCCGGCTGCGCGACGATTTTGTCCGCGCCCATGGCCACGTAGTAGCCGCCGCTGGCCGCGTAGGAGCCCATGGAGACGATGACGGGCTTGCCCGCCTCGCGCGCGCGCTGCACCTCGCGGCGCACGGTGTCGCTCGCGGAGTAGCTGCCGCCCGGGCTGTCCACGCGGAAGAGGATGGCCTTCACGTTCGGATCCTCCACCGCCTTGCGGAAGGCCGCCGCCACGGTGTCGCCGCCCATCACCTGGCCGCCGGAGAGCGGGTTGGACTGGCTCTTGCCGCGCAGCACCTCGCCCACGCCGTAGATGAGGGCGACGGTCGTCCCCGTCTGGTGCGGCCGGCCCGCGCGCTCCAGGTACTTGTCCACGTAGAGGAACTGCGCCCCGTCGCCGGCCTGCTTCTTCAGCTCGTCGTAGATTTCATCCCGGTAGCGCAGCCCGTCCACCAGCTTCGCGTCCACGGCCTTCTGGCCCATGAAGGGCGCGCGGTCGATGAGGGCGCGCACCTCGTCCTCGGTGAGCTTGCGGCCCTCGGCCACGCCCTTCACCACCTGACGGAAGAGGCTGCCGCCGTAGGCCTCCGTGGCCTCGCGCTGCTCGGGGCCGTAGGCCTCGTCGGTGAAGGTGTTGACGGCGTTCTTGTACTCGGCGCGCTTGCCGTACTCCGCCTTCACGCCGAACTTCGCGAAGGCGTCGCGCGCGAAGGGCGTCTCCAGCGCGATGCCCGTGAGCCCCACGTCCCCGGAGGGCTGGATGTAGACGGCGTCGAAGGCGCTCGCCAGGTAGTAGGCCCCGGTGCCGTTGCCCGCCTCCCCGAAGCCGTCCGCGTAGGCCACCGCCCGCTTGCCCGTTGCGCGGAAGGCCTTCACCGCGTCCCGCAGTTCCTGCACCTGCGCGGAGCTGCCCGGCTGCCCCACCCGCACCACCAGCGACTTCACGCGGGGGTCCCTGGCGGCCTGCTCCAGGCCCTCCACCACGTCCCGCAGCGAGGCGGGCGTGTCCCCGAAGGCCCCCGCCAGCGACGTGTCCAGCGTGTACTCCGGCAGCGGCTGCTGCAGGTCCAGCTCCAGCACCAGGTTCGAGGGCACCCCCGGCTTGCTCGCCGACGCGAGCATCAACAACCCCACCACACCCACCACGAAGAGGACGGACAGCGCTCCAATGAAGGCCAGCGCGCCGATGAAGAAGCGTTTCATCCGGAAGGACTCCTGGTGTCCACGTACCCGAGGGACGGCCCCCCGACTCCAGGCGGCCTATCACCAACGTACGCGCGCGACGATGCTTGCGTTCCACCCAGTGCTTTCAGGCGGACGCGAGGTGGCGCCCGCCCGTTCTGGTGGATGGGAGGCGGGCCGGCATCCCCTTCGGTGGATGCCTTTGATTCGTATCAGGCTGACAGGCTCAGGGCTTCCCTGCTCTGTCCACGTGCAGCTCCAGCGTGTCGATGCGCTGACGGTCGGATGCCTGGGCTTCCGCGAGCTGGTTCAGGGTGCGGCCCACCTGCTCGAACATCTTTCCGTGCACGCGCTTGATGCCGTTCACTTCCACCGTGAGCGCGAAGAGCTCCGTGGCGAGCTGTTCCACGTGCTCGGCAAGCACCTGGGTTTGTTGGGTGACCCGCTCGATGGCCCTGTCCGTCCGCGCGTACTGGACCCGTGCCTCGTCCTGCATTTCACGAAACTCTTGCAGGAGCTTCATCACCACATCCCCGCCCATCGCCGTCGCCATTCCGTTGCTCCTCGTGGAGAGCGGGTCTCCTATCAACCCATCCTGACATGGGCTGCCGCCCATGCTCCGGAGCGGATCCACGTCAGGATAGCGGACAACCTCCAGGGTTGGAAGCAAGGAGCAGGACCTGGCGGTGCGCGGCGATGCTCGGGATGGCGGGACCCCCTGGGACGGTTAGAAGTCCCGTGCCCACTCCGTCGCACCCCGAGGACCGCATGCCGCGTCGTACCCCGCTCGCCCTGCTGGCCGTCCTGCTCATGGCGGGCCCGCCCGTATGGGCCCGCGCCCCGGCCCCCGCCGCGAAGCCCGCTGCCTCCGCGCGCGCGCAGGCGAAGCCGTCCGCCCTGGCCCCTGTCACCAGCGTGGAGGGCATCACCGAATACCGCCTGTCCAATGGCTTGCGCGTGTTGCTCTTCCCGGACCCCACCAAGCCCACCGTCACGGTCAACATCACGTACCTCGTGGGCAGCAAACACGAAGGCTACGGCGAGTCCGGCATGGCGCACCTGCTCGAACACCTGCTGTTCAAGGGCACGCCCACCACGCCCAACGTGCCCCAGGCCCTCACCGAGCGCGGTGCTCGGCCCAATGGCACCACCTGGCTGGACCGCACCAACTACTACGAGACCCTGCCCGCTTCGGACGACAACCTGAAGTGGGCGCTCGCGTTCGAAGCGGACCGCATGGTGAACAGCTTCATCGCGCAGAAGGACCTCGACAGCGAGATGACCGTCGTGCGCAACGAGTTCGAGTCCGGCGAGAACGACCCGCGCGGCATCCTCTTCAAGCGCACCATGAGCGCCGCCTACCTCTGGCACAACTACGGCAAGGCAACGATTGGCGCCAAGGCGGACCTGGAGCACGTCCCCATCCACCGGCTCCAGGCCTTCTACCGGCGCTACTACCGGCCCGACAACGCGGTGCTCGTCGTCGCCGGCAGCTTCCAACCGGAGAAGGCGCTGGGGTTCGTGCAGTCCACCTTCGGCAAGCTGCCGCGCCCCGCCGAACCCGTGCCCCTCACGTACACCCAGGAGCCCACCCAGGACGGTGAGCGTGAAGTGACGCTGCGCCGCGTGGGCGACAACCAGCTCCTCACCAGCCTCTACCATGTGCCCGAGGGCGCCCACCCCGACTTCGCCGCCATCGACGTGCTCACCGAGGTGCTCGGCGACGTGCCCTCCGGCCGCCTCTACAAGGCGCTCGTGGAGACGAAGAAGGCCGCGCGCGCCGGGGCCTTCAACTTCCAACTGCGCGACCCGGGCGTGGTCGGCTTCAGCACCGAGGCCCGGCAGGATCAGCCCCTGGGCCCCGCGCGCGAGGCGCTGCTCAAGACCGTGGAAGAGGCCGCGCGCACGCCCTTCACCGCGGAGGAGATGAACCGCGCGAAGACGAGCCTGGCGAAGCAGACGGAGCTCCTGCTCAACAACTCCGAACGCGCCGCCATCCTCCTCTCCGAATGGGCCGCCGTGGGCGACTGGCGTCTGCTCTTCCTGCACCGCGACCGCATCGAGACCGTCACCTCCGCGGACGTCACCCGCGTGGCCGCCGCGTACCTCAAGGGCTCCAACCGCACGCTGGGCTCCTTCCTCCCCACGCCGAAGCCGGACCGCTCGGAGCTGCCGCCCCCGGTGGACCTGGCGAAGGCGCTGGAGGGCTACCAGGGCAAGGCGCTCGTCGCGCAGGGTGAGGCCTTCGACCCCTCCCCTTCCCACATCGAATCCCGCGTGCAGCGCGGTGTCCTGCCGGGCGGCATCAAGTACGCGGTGCTCCCCAAGAAGACGCGCGGCGAGATGGTCAACCTGTCACTCACCCTGCGCTGGGGCACCGAGGAGACCGTGCGCGGCAAGCTCCCCGCCGCCACGTACGCAGGCCGCATGCTGATGCGCGGCACCACGAAGCACACCCGTCAGCAATTGGCGGACACGCTGGACACGCTGAAGGCGCGCGTGGGCGTGGACGGCAGCGCGTTGGGCGCGAGCGTCTCCATCGAGTGTCCGCGCGCGAACCTCCCCGCGGTCCTCAAGCTCATGGCCGAGGTCCTGCGCGAGCCCTCCTTCGACGCCAAGGAGTTCGCGGTCCTCAAGCAGGAGCGGCTGGCCGCGCTGGAATCGCAGCGCAGCGAACCACAGACCCAGGGCAGCATCGCATTCTGGCGCGTGCTCTCCGCGCACTACCCCAAGGGCCACCCCTACTACGTGCCCACGCTGGAGGAGCGTCTGTCCGACGTGAAGGACGTCACGCTGGAGCAGGCGCGTGACTTCTACCGCCAGTTCTACGGCGCCTCTCATGGCGAGCTCGCGGTGGTGGGTGACTTCAACGAGAAGGAATTGGTCGCGCTCGCGGGGACGCTGTTCAACGGCTGGAAGAGCCCGGCGCCCTATGCGCGCGTGGAGAAGGTGTTTCAGCCCGTGGGGCCCAAGGCGCTCGCGCTGGAGACGCCGGACAAGGCCAATGCCTATTTCCTCGCGGGACAGACCTTGAAGCTGCGCTCGGAGGACACGGATTGGCCGGGCGTGATGATGGGCAACTTCGTGCTGGGCGGCGGCTTCCTCAATTCGCGCCTGGCCACGCGCGTGCGCCAGAAGGAAGGTCTGTCCTATGGCGTGGGCAGCAGCGTGGACGCGGGCGAACTGGAGGCGGTGGGTTCGTTCGTCACCTATGCCATCCACGCGCCGCAGAATGCCCAGAAGCTGGAGGCCGCGATGCGTGAGGAGATCACCCGCGCGGTCCAGACGGGCTTCAGCCAGGAGGAGCTAAACAAGGCTCGCGCGGGACTCCTGGAGTATCGCCAGTCGGCTCGGGCGCAGGACGGGAACCTGGCGCAGCAATTGGCCAACTATCTCTTCCTCGGGCGCACGCTGAAGTTCGACGCGGAGCTGGAGGCGAAGCTCCAGAAGCTGACGACGGAGGACGTGCGCAAGGCCCTGGCGAACCACGTGGACTGGAACAAGGCCACCGTCGTGCGCGCGGGAGACTTCGCGGGAGCAGCGAAGCAGGCGCAGCCGCCCGTCAGCGTGCCGACGTCACCTTGAGCACTGTGTCTGTGTAGGAAGGCTCCCGCCCATGCCCGTGGACCTCGTGGAAGGCGACCTGCTGGACCAGCCGGTGGACGCCATCGTCAACGCGTGGAACCGCAACATCATCCCCTGGTGGCTGTTGTTGCCCCAGGGGGTGTCAGGGGCCATCAAGCGGCGCGGCGGCACGGAGCCGTTCCGTGAACTGGCGCGCGTGGGGCCCATGCCCCTGGGCTCCGCGGTGGTGACGGGGCCGGGACGTCTGCCTTTCAAGGGCATCATCCACGTCGCGGGCATCGACATGCTGTGGCGGGCGTCCGCGCGCTCCATCCAGGACTCGGTGCACCACGCGCTGACGCGGGCCGGGGAGCATGGCTTCCAGTCGCTGGCGTTTCCCATCATCGGCGCGGGCTCCGGCAGCTTCGACGAAGCGCGGGCCCTGGAGCTGATGTGTGAGGCATTGGGGGACGCCCCCGCGTTCGATGTTCGCGTCGTGCGCTTCCGGCCGCCGAAGCGGACGTGAGCTTTGGGCGAGCGCCCCTCCCCTGCCCCCGTTAGACGTGGGCACTTCTCGCCATCAATCCCAATGGCCGCATCCCGGCCATCGTGGACCGCGCGGAGGGTGACTTCGCCGTCTTCGAATCCGGCGCCATCCTCGTCTACCTCGCGGAGAAGACGGGCCGGCTGATGCCCACGGACGTGAAGGGCCGTTCGCGCGTGATGCAGTGGCTGATGTTCCAGATGGGCGGCGTGGGCCCCATGCAGGGGCAGGCCAACGTCTTCTTCCGCTACTTCCCGGAGAAGCTCCAGCCGGCCATCGACCGGTACCAGAACGAGACGCGCCGCCTGTACACGGTGCTGGAGCGCCAGCTGAAGGACCACGAGTACCTGGCCGGGGACTACAGCATCGCGGACATCGCCAACTGGGCCTGGGTGCGCTCGCACGACTGGGCCGGCGTGTCCGTGGAGGGACTGCCGGGCGTGCAGCGGTGGCTCGCCGCCATCGAGAGCCGGCCCGCTGCCCAGCGCGGCCTGGACGTGCCCACGCCTCGCAAGCCGGAGGATGCGGCGGCCGCGGCGAAGCGCATCGAAGCCGCGCGCACGCTCATCCAGCGCTGAGCACTCCCCTGCCCCACTGACTCCGGACAAGTGGCCCGGGTGTGCGCATGATGCGGCCCGGGCCCGCGCAAGACCTCCTTGGCGGCTCGCCCGTTCAAGCCTCCCGGGCGCGCACGCGTCGGGAGCGAGGAGTGGACGACATGGAAGCGGTGCGGAGCCTGGGCCGGTGGGCGGGGCTGTTCGTGGTGCTGGGACTGTCGGCGGCGTGCTCGTCGGGCCGGGGCGAAGCGGTGCGGGGCTCGGGGAGCGTGTCGCGCGACAACATGGTGCTGGACGGCTGTGCGCCGGCGACCTGCTCGCAGGCCATGGTCTCGTGTGGCCGGACGCCGGATGGCTGTGGCGGCTTCATCGACTGTGGAGACTGCGAGGCCGGCACCTGTTCCGAGGGCCGGTGCGTCGCGCCGTCGGTGCCCGCGGGGCCGAAGAAGGAGTCCGGCGCCCCCACCAGCACCTGCAAGCCCGGGTGCAAACCCAATGAGTCCTGCGTGGACGACCGCTGCATCTGCCAGCGCTCGACGTGCTCCTCGCTGGGGCTGCGGTGCGGGACGGCGCAGGACGGCTGCGGCGGCCTGGTGCAGTGCGGCCCGTGCGTGCCGGCGTGCAAGCCGGACGAGATGGAGTGCTGCGGCGCGTGCATCCCCCGCTCGGAGGGCCGCTGCCCGGAGAACGTGCACTGCCCCACCGCGAAGCCGCCGGCCACGCGCTGAGCGGAGGCCCGGGCTTTCGGCTCCCACGCTCGGAGTTCGGGGCCTGGAAGCCGGGATGTCAGACCCCTTCGCTATACCTTCCCGTGTCGCGCACACGGGAAGGTGGCCGGCCTCGCAGGTTCGAGTCCGACACCCGCTGCGCCCTCACCGCACGGGCAGGCCCGTCTCCCCGTGTGCGCGACGCCCTGTGAAGGCACGAGACCGGGGGACTCGTGCCTGAAGCAGATCCCAGGGATGCCGTCTTGCGCGGGGCGGGCAGCGTCGTTGTTACCCCTCCCACTGTCCGCCTCGCGCTGCTTCCCTTCCGGGAGCATGTCTGTCTTTTCCGGCCCCGGGGCCGCTTCCGGGCAGGGGAGGGGACCGTCAGGCGGACGGCCTGCCTTCCACCCCGGCTTGCCATGGACGCGCCTGGGCGTGATACCCCACGCGAGCCGATGGAACTCCGATACGACATCGTCGTGGTGGGCCTGGGCCATGCCGGGTGCGAGGCGGCGCTCGCCTGCGCGCGGCTGGGCCTGTCCACGCTGGGCGTGACGCTCAAGCGCGAACGCGCCGCCGTGATGAGCTGCAACCCGGCCGTGGGAGGCACCGCGAAGGGCCACCTGGTGCGGGAGCTGGATGCGCTCGGTGGGCAGATGGGCCGCGTGGCGGACCTCACGGGCACGCACTTCAAGACGCTCAACCCCTCCAAGGGCCCCGCCGTGCAGGCCACCCGCGTCCTCTGCGACCGCGATGCCTACGCCGCCGGGATGCAGGCGGTGCTCTTCACCGAGCCGAACCTCACGGTGCTCGAGGGGGAAGTGGCCTCCGTCGTCGCGGAGGAGGGGAGGGTGAAGGGCGTGGTGCTGGGGGATGGGACCCAGGTCGTCGCCCGCGCGGTGCTCCTCACCACCGGCACCTTCCTGCGCGCCCTCATGCACGTGGGCGAGCAGAAGGAGGTCGGCGGCCGGCTGGGGGATGACGCCGCTCGCGGCCTGTCCGAGTCGCTGCACGCGCTGGGCTTCACCCTGGGCCGCTTCAAGACGGGGACGCCCGCGCGCCTGTCCCGCGACAGCATCGACTGGGACGCCGTGACGCCGCAGCCCGGAGACACCGCGGTGCGTCCGCTCTCCTGGCGCACGCAGGTGGAGCTTTCGCGGGGGCTGCCGTTCCCGCGCCAGCCCGCGGTCATGTGTGGCCTCACCGCGACGACGCAGGCGACGCACCAGCTGCTGCGCGACAACCTGCACCGCTCTCCGCTGTTCCAGGGGGACATCGTGGGGCGGGGGCCCCGGTACTGCCCGTCGCTGGAGGACAAGGTGGTGCGCTTCGCCGCGCGCGAACGGCACCAGGTGTTCCTCGAACCGGAGGGCCCCACGTCGCCGCTGGTGTACCCGGCGGGGCTGTCCACGAGCATGCCTGCGGACGTGCAGCTGGACTTCCTTCGCACCATCCCGGGGCTGGCCCGCGTGGAGGTGGTCCGCTACGGCTACGCGGTGGAGTACGACTACGCGCCGCCCACGCAGCTGCACTCCACGCTGGAGACGAAGGCCGTCGCGGGCCTGTACTTCGCGGGGCAGCTCAACGGCACCTCCGGGTACGAAGAGGCCGCGTTCCAGGGGCTGTGGGCGGGGATTCAAGCGGCCCTGAAGGTGAAGGGCGAACCGGCGCTGTCGGTGGGCCGGGACGAGGCCCACGGCGCGGTGCTCGTGGACGACCTGGTGACCCGGGGCGTGGATGAGCCGTTCCGCATGTTCACCAGCCGCTCCGAGCACCGGCTCAAGCTGCGCGAAGGCAACGCGGACCTGCGCCTCGCGCGGCACGGGCACCGGGTGGGGCTGCTGCCGAAGGAGGCGCTGGAGCGGGCCGAAGCGCGGGCCCACGCGGTGGCGGGGGAGGTGGCGCGGCTCAAGCGCACCGGACTGTCCCTGCGGCTCAAGCGTCCGGAGGTGACGTACGCGCAGCTCTCCGAGGGCCGCGAGGACTTTCCCGCGCTGTCCTCCGACGTCACCGAGGAAGTGGAGGTCGAGGTGAAGTACGAGGGCTACATCGCCCAGGCGGAACGGGCGGCGGCGCGCGAGGCGGAGGCGTCCGACCGGTGGCGGATCCCGGAGGCGTTCCGGTTCACCGACGTGCGGGGGTTGAGCGCGGAGGCGGTGGAGAAGCTGACGTCGCTCCGGCCCGGAACGGTGGGGCAGGCGCGCCGGATTCCGGGCCTCACGCCGGCCGCGGTGTCGCTGCTGCTGGTCGCGCTAAAGCGGGGAAACGGGGCGGCGGGTGATCAGGAACAGGGCTGTGGATAAGGTGTGGGCAATTCTGGGAATGTCTGTCCCCTGAGCAATTCCGGGGGCTTGAAGGTCCCTTCGTGGTGGAGGTGTTGTGGATAACGCGCGGTTCGCAGATCTGCTGGCCTCGGGATGCAGTGCGTTGGGCGTGACGGTGGGCGAGGACGTGGGCCCCCGGCTGCAGCGCCTGATGGCGGAGCTGCTGAAGTGGAACGCGAAGGTGAACCTCACGGCCATCACCGCGCCGGAGGAGGTGCTGGAGAAGCACTTCCTGGATTCGTTGGCGGTGCTGCCGGAGGTGACGGGCGCGACGACGCTGCTGGACCTGGGCGCGGGCGCGGGCTTCCCGGGACTGCCGTTGAAGCTGGTGATGCCCACGCTGGGCGTGACGTTGGTGGACGCGGTGGGCAAGAAGGTCGCGTTCATCAAGGCGGCGGCGGCGAGTCTGGGGCTCACGGGTGTGCGGGGTCTGCACGCGCGCGCGGAGGGCAAGCCGGAGACGGAAGGGATTCCGCGCGCGCAGGTGCTCATCGCGCGGGCGTTCATGGACCTGCCGGACTGGCTGGGGCTGGCGCCCGCGTACGTGGAGGAGGGTGGGCGCGTGGTGGCGATGCTCGGCAAGGCGCAGCCGGACGCGGAGCTGCAAGCGCGCGCGGCGGAGCGGAACCTGCGCGTCGTGTCCGCGCGGTCCTACCGGCTGCCGTTCTCCGGGGCGGAGCGACAGGTCGCGGTGTTCGCGAAGGGGTAGGGGAGCGAGCAGTTCGCGCGAGGTGTTGATCAGCACCGCGGCCCCGGGACTCCTGTTCCGGGGCCGTTCGTATTTCTGCCCGCGAGGAGTAGGGCGCGCAGTTCGCGCGAGGTGTTGATCAGCACCGCGGCCCCGGAACTCCAATTCCTGGGCCGTTCGTGTTTCTGCCCGCGAGGGGTAGGGGAGCGAGGACTTCGTGTGGGGTTGAGCCCGCACAACGGCCCCGGAATCCCAGCTCGTGCTGAGCAGGTCGCGGCGCTCACTTTGCGCGAGACGTTGATCAGAACCGCAGCCCGGAACCTCCTCTCCGGGGCTGTTGGTGTTTCTGCCACGAGAGGTAGGAGAGCGCTCGGTTCGCGCAGGGCGTTGATCAGCACCGAGGCCCCGGAACACCCGCTCCAGGCCGTTTGCGCTTCGCCCACGAAAGGGGAGGGGAGCGAGTATTTCGCGCAAGGCGTGGGTCTAAACCGCAGCCCGGAGCGTCACCTTCGGGGCCGTTCGCGTTTCTGCCTACGAAGGGCAGGGGAGCGCGCACTTCGCTCAAGGCCTTGATCAGCACCGCAGCCCGGAGCGTCACCTCCGGGGCCGTTCGCGTTTCTGCCTACGAAGGGCAGGGGAGCGCGCACTTCGCTCAAGGCCTTGATCAGCACCGCAGCCCCGGAGCTTTCCTCACCGGAGCCGTTCTCGTTTCCGGGTCCTACGTTCTGGCGGCCTGCGCTCGCGGTGGGACGCAGAGGAGACGGGCCGGTGTCGCGCTCGAGGTTCAGGACCGTTCGCGTTTCTTCCTCCCGTGTTCCGGCAACCCGGCGAGCTGGCGGCCTGAGTTCGCCGGGTGGGCGCGGAGGAAACGGGCCGGTGTCGTGCCCGACGTTCGAGGCCGTTCGCGTTTCTTCCTCCCATGTTCCGGCGACCTGGATCCGTGCGCTCGCGACGGGGGCGCGGAGGAAACGAGCCGGTATCGCGCGCGAGGTTCGCCTAACGTGCGGCGGCGTGACGACGGGTACGCCACGCATGCCTCGGCGCGATGAACTCGCGCGGTTCCTTCGCAGCCGACGTGCGCGGGTTCATCCGGAGGAGGTGGGCCTTCCGACCGGTGCTCGGCGGCGCACGCCGGGCCTGCGTCGCGAAGAGGTGGCCCGCCTCGCGGACGTCGGCGTGAGTTGGTACACGTGGCTCGAGCAGGGACGCGACATCCACGTGTCGGAGCCGTTGCTCGAACGCCTCGCGCGGGCGCTGCGCCTGACGCCGACGGAGCGCGCGCACCTCTTCGACCTCGCACATGGACGACCGGCGGCGCGTCCGGAGCTTTCGCCCGTCGTGGTCAGCGACACGCTCCGGCGGATCCTCGACGCGCATCCCTTTCCCGCGTTGGTTTCGAACCGACGTTGGGACGTGCTCGCCTGGAATGAAGCGGCGGCCATCCTCTACGGAGACCTGGCCCTCATGCCCGCCGAGCAGCGCAACGGCCTGTGGGCGCTGTTCATGAATCCGGAGCGGCGCGCCCGTATGCCGGGTTGGGAAGCCGATGCGCGCCGGGCCGTGGCGGGCTTCCGGCTTGATGCCGCACGCGCCGCGGACCGGACGGAGTTCGATGCGTTGACCCACGCGCTCGCGGAGGTCAGCCCGGAGTTCGCGCGCTTCTGGAGCGAGCATGACGTGGTCGAAATCCCCGAAGGGGTGAAGGTGCTCATCCACCCCGACGTGGGCGCCATGGAGTTCGAACACGTCACGCTCGCGCACGCGGATCCGGACGGTCACGTGCTCCGCGTCTCGCTCTACTCGCCCCGTCCCGGGGAGAGCCTGGAGCGCGCGCGGAAGTTGTTCCCCCGTGCTACCTGCTGAGCCTCGCGCCGGTCCACGCCTCGCTCGCCGTCCACAGCCGTTCGGCCAGGCTCATGTCCACCGCCCACGGCATCACGCCCCGGGGCACGGGGGAGTCCGCGCCCACGACCTCCGCGATGTCGCAGTCGTCGCAGTACACGCCGCCCAGGCCGTCGAGTTGGGGGCTCGTCGCGCACCAGATGCTCGTCGCCGCGCCCTGTTCGGTCGTCTTGAGGGGCGACACCGTGTTCGAGGATTCGATGGCGGCGCGGACCTCCTCTTCCGACATGGACCGCATCAACTCCGTGAGGATGGGCCCGGGGTGGACGGAGAACGCGCGGATGCGGTGGGCCTCACCGCGAGCATCGAGCGCCAGCGCGAAGAGGATGTTCGCCGTCTTCGACTGACCGTACGCGGCCCACTTGTCGTAGGGGCGCCGTTCGAAGTTCGGGTCCTCGAAGTCCATGGGCGCGCGGCGGTGGCCCCGGGAAGAAAGGGCGACCACGCGCGCGCCGTTCGCCTGTCGCAACGCGGGCCAGAGTCGCGCGGTGAGCTGGAAGTGGCCCAGGTGGTTGGTGGCGAGCTGGGACTCGAACCCCCGGGCATCCCGCACGAGCGGCGTCGCCATGATGCCGGCGTTGTTGATGAGCAGGTGCAGGGGACGGCCGGACGCGAGGAAGCGCTCGGCGAAGGCATCCACCGTGGCCGGGGCGGCGAGGTCCAGGTGTTCCAGCTCCACGCGCTCCATGCCCGCGAGCGCCGCGCGAGCCTTGTCGGGCGTGCGCGCGGGAACGATGACGGTCGCACCGGCGGCGGAGAGCACGCGCGTGGTCTCCAACCCGATGCCCGCGTAGCCACCCGTCACCACGGCGATGACGCCATCGAGCCGGCGGCTGCCCATCACTTCGCGCGCCGTCGTCCGCGCGCCGTAACCAGAATGCAGGGGTTCTTGTTTCGAGGTCATGGCCACAACCTGACGGCGGGTGGCCTCCGCGAAAAGAGCGTCCCTTCATCCCATGTCCCGCACCACCAGGATCCGCGCCCCCGCGGGTGGCGCATCACACGGCGGAGTCAGCGGGGCGTCGTCCGCTTCGCCTTCCGGGGCCACTCGAAATCAAAGGACCGCGCTTCACGCTGCAGGACCGGGGGCTGCCCCTTCACGGTGAACGCTTCGGTCCGCACGGTGCGGACGGACAGGGGGCGCAGGGTGTCCGGTTCGGTGAGCAGCTCCACGGTGGTGACGCTGCTCGCGGACTCGAGGACCTCCGTGGCACACGGGTCGGACGCGTTGCGGACCAGCGCCGTGTTGCACCGCAGCTCCCGGCTCCGCGCGACGACCTGGCGGTAGGACGCGCCCTCCAGCGCTGTCTCCCATTCCAAGCGGACCGCGCCGGGTGTGCCCGGGACCGCGCCCCGGTGGCGAAGCGTGGACCGCTGTTCGAGCGGACCATTGGGGTGGCGGATCCGCATGGTCTGCGTGCGCTCCTGTCCGGACGCCAGCGCCACACCGCTCCACGTCTCCACCCAGGCGTTCCACATCCCTTCGGCCCGGTCGCGCCTTTCCGGGCATCCGGTTCGACCTGCTGAAGGTGCTCGAACTGGAGCTCGAAACCCGTGCCTGCTTTTCGCGCGGTGAGCACGGCGTCGTACTTCAGCGTGACGGTTTCACGTTCGCTGACGACCCGCTCCGTGATGCCCACGCGCGAAGGCACGGGCCAGGCGAACTTGAACGGAGTGACCGTGGGCGGAGCCTCCGCGCTCAAGGCAGGACCACCGCCCAACAGGGCGAAGGCGACGAACAAGGGGAACCCGGAGGAGCGGAGGTGCATGGGCGCGTGGAGGAAAGGGGAGGGTGAGAGCCGATGGGGGGCGGCACGGGTGAAGGGCGGTGTTCCACGTGGAACACGGGGCGGAGGTCGTGACCGCTTTCAATGCCGCCACGGATGAGCCCCGGCCAGTCGTTGTTCCACGTGGAACATCCCAGGCGGTGGGCCGACTCCCCGGTAGGGGTGCTCCCTCCCCAGGCTGAAAGACGATGCGCATGTTCCACGTGGAACACCTGTCCTGTGGAGGTCCTGAAGAAGGACGACGCGTAGGCCAAGAAGCCCGGGGTCTCCGCAAGGCAGATGGAAGACCGCTTCAGTGACGGGCCTGAAAGGGTGCCCGTGCGAGGCCTCTTCCACGCGGCCTCACAACGAAGTGATCAGCCTGCGTGGGGAAGGGGCGCGAGGACCGGGGGATGGGATGCGTGTTCCACGTGGAACATGCGCGACGACGGGAGCCTCCTTGGGGTTGGGCTTCAACAGCCAGGGCTGCTTCGGGCCACGGCTTGGAGATAACGGATCCAGCATCAGCTCCATGCCTTGAGGCATCCCAACGAAGGGCATGTTCCACGTGGAACAACCGCCGTGGGCCAGGGTCGCATCATGAGAAGCGGTTCATCACCGGACCTCAAGCGCACCACGAACGCGTACGCCCCATGTGACGTCGGTGCTGGCGCATCCACCGAATCACCGCGTCCTCAAAAGCGTGTCTTCAGACCGCATCGATGTGGCCAGGAACGGCGGCGCTCATCATCGGCGTCACGTTCGTAACGGCACGCCGAACACGCGGCTCAGGTCCATGGCTGGAACATCCCGGTGGGCGCTGCTTGCAACACCGCGGTTCGAACCATGGTTGTTCCACGTGGAACGCCGCGCGTGCTCCACGCCAGAACCCCAACGCGAAGTCGCGCACCTCCAACCCGAACCCCGCGAACCCACCCGCGC
>NZ_RAWG01000089.1 GCF_003611735.1 Corallococcus sicarius
CCCTCCGGCCCCACCACCACCAGCTCCCACTGCGGGTAGAGCTGGGCCTCCACCGACGCCAGGCACTCGCGCAGGTGGGAGGGACAGGCGCCCGCGGTGGACACCACCAGGGACAGCCGGGGCCGGTGCGGCAGGCGCTCCAGGGCATTCCGGGCGGCGTTCACGTCCGCCGGCTCCCGCAGCGTGCACCAGTCGTGGAAGTCCTCCAGCGCGGGCAGCGCCGGGGGCGGCGTGCGCACCCCGAGGATGGCGGCCAGCGCCACCACCGCCTCGCCGTTGAAGCGCGACTGCCGGCGCAGCACCTCGCCCCAGAGGGGCGCGGAGGCCCGCACGCTTCGGGGCAGCCCCGGACGCGCCAGCGGCCACGCCAGCGCCACGAGCCGCGCCACCCGGTGCGTGGCGTCCACGACGTCCGGCGGGCCCTCGGCGGCGACGGACAGCAGCGTCTCGCGCATCAGCGCGTTCCACTCCGCCTGGCGCGCGAGCAGCGGCTCCAGCACGGGCTTGAGGGCGCGGCGCCACGCGTGCCACGCCAGCTTCCAGGGCCGCGCCACCGGGGCGGATACGGTGGGCCCTTCCGCGGGAGGCCCTTCCGCGTCGAGCTGCGCGCGGACCCACGCCGTCAGGTCCTCGCGGCGGCCCTGGTCGCGCCGGGACTCCAGCCGCTCCAGCACCCGGAGGACGCGCTGGTTGAAGGCGCCCTGGGGCCGCAGCAGCTCGACGTGGAGCGGGCGCAGGCCCAGGACGAAGGCGCGCTTGGCGGCCGTCACCCACTGCCCTCCGGCGGCCCGGTGCGACGGCGGCACGGAGAACTCGAAGGGGACGGCGAGCCGGGCCGCGGCCACGAGCGGCGACAGCGCCGCGTTGGCCGGAGGCGCCAGCGTGCGCAGCCGCTCCGTCAGGACCGCGAGGGCCGGGGCATTCGCGCCGTCAGGCCCGGCGCGCAGGGCGGCGATCTGCTCGGCGAGCTCCGCGGCGGACGTCGATGCATGCCCCCCCTCGGGCATGCTCTGGAACAAGGTGCTCACTTCCCGGCGCCTCCCCTTTTCAAGCCCCCGGTCCGCGGCGTGCGGGGAGGCCTCCCCCCTCAGGAGGCCGCGGCATGCTTGGGCACGGAGACGGCCTGGACGGGGGCGGCCGGAGCCTCCTCCACCACCCAGGCATGCTCCGGCCGGAAGACACCCCGGTCGTCATGCTCGGTCGACACGGAGAAGGTGCAGCGCGCTTCGCGCCCCGCCTCCGGGTTCGCGTTGTTGCCCGTCTTCAGCTCCACGCTCAGCACGTAGGCGCCCCCCAGGAGCCCCACGCGCGGCAGCACGAAGCGCAGCCGTCCCTGCGGCGGCAACGGCGTCGGCAGCGGCACCCGGTCCGTCCGGGTGCTCGTCGCGTACAGCACCGGCCCGTCCGCGGACGCCAGCGTGAGGACGAACTCCACGTCCTCCACGGCCTCGCGCGCCACGTAGTCGATGCACACCTCCGCCCGCGTCTCCGGGGCGATGGTGCCCAGCTCCTCCCCACGAGGGCCCGTCAGCCACACCCGGGACACGGCGACCTGGGGCACGGGCGGCGGCGCGTCCGTGACGGGCGCACCCTCCGGCAGGCCCGGCAGCGCCCCGCCCCCTTCGGTCAGCGCGGGCGGGGTGAACACGGTGGAGCGCGCCTCCGCGAGCGACACCGCCTTGCGGTACTCGGCGGAGATCTCCGCGGGGGTGCCCATGCGACGGATGCGCCCGCCATCCAGCCACGCCGCCTGATCACACCACCGCTCCACGGTGGACATGTCGTGCGTGACGAGGACGATGGTCTTCCCCAGGCGCTTGAACTCCGTCATCTTCGCCATGCTCTTCTTGCTGAAGTGCTCGTCTCCGACGGCGAGGATCTCATCGATGATGAGGATGTCGGGGTCCACGTGCGTGGCCACGGAGAACGCCAGCCGCATGTACATGCCGCTGGAGTACGTGCGCACCGGCTCGTCGATGAACTCCCCCAGCTCGCTGAACGCGATGATGTCGTCCATCTTCGCGCGCACCTCCGCGCGGGACATGCCGAGGATGATGCCGTTGATGAGGATGTTCTCCCGGCCGGAGAAGTCCGGGTGGAAGCCCGCGCCCAGGTCCAGGAGCGCGGAGATGCGCCCGTTCACCGTGATGCTGCCGGAGGTGGGCGCGTAGATGCCGGTGATGAGCTTCAAGAGCGTGCTCTTGCCGCTGCCGTTGCGCCCCAGGATGGCCACCGTCTGGCCCTTGGGGATGCGCAGATTGACGCCCCGGAGTGATTCGATGAAGCGGTTCTGCTTGGGCGCGCGGTTGCCGCGCAGCCAGCGCACGAGCTCCGACTTGAACGTGGTGTATTCCCCCCGGATGGTCCTCTTCCGGAAGTTCTTCACCACGTCCTGGATGACGATGGCGTCCTCGGTCGGTGGGTTGGCCATCTAGATGGACTCCGCGAAGTCCTCGCGGCGGCTCTCGAAGATCTGCGTGGCACCCCACAGCAGGCACAGCGAGACGCCCAGCAGCGACATGAGCGGCACGACGTCCGGCAGCCGGTGCTCGTAGAACATGGCCTGGTACGAGGTGATGAGGATGGACATCGGGTTCACCACCTGCAGCACCCGCCGGTAGTCCTCCGGGATGGTGGACAGCTTGTAGAGCACCGGCGTGAGGAAGAACCACAGCATCATCAGGTTCATCACGATGTGCTGGAGGTCCCGGAACGTCACGTTGAAGGCGCTGACCGCGTACACCACCGCGAAGGTGAAGCACATCTGCACCAGCACCACGACCGGGAAGGCCACGACGTGCCAGGACGGCAGCACGCCGAAGAACAACCCCAGCACCACCATCAGCGGCAGCGAGAAGAGGAAGTTGCAGAAGTTGGTGGCCACCACCGTGGCCGGCAGCACCTGGGCGGGAAAGCGCACCTTGGTCATCAGGTCGCGCCGGTCGCTGATGGAGCTGGCCCCCGCCGAAATCGACGTGGAGAACCAGGTCCACGGCAGCAGGCCCACGAACAGGAAGTAGGCGTAGTTCGAGATCTGGTTCTTCATGAACACGCTGAACAGCAGCGTGTACACCAGCATGTGCAGGGTGGGGTTCAGGAACGTCCAGAAGAAGCCCAGCACCGAGCCGCGATACCGCGCCTTCAGCTCGCGCTGCACCAGGCTGAGGAGGAGCCCCCGGTACGAGTAGAGTTCCCGGAAGTTGCGAATCATGCGCCGGTATCCATACCGCAAACGGTCCGCCGGAGGCGAATGGCCCGGGAAACAGCAGGCCGTCCGCCCCTCGCGCGCCCGCCTGCTGTCGCGAGCCAAATCCCGGAGCCAGGGGGATAAAGAAAAAGGCCCCCTGGTTTCCCAGAGGGCCTTTGTTTTTGGAGCGGGAAAAGGGATTTGAACCCTCGACCCTCGCCTTGGCAAGGCGATGCTCTACCGCTGAGCTATTCCCGCATCAGGACCGCTTTACTGCGTGCTGCGCTTTCCGTCGGGCGGTGCCGCGCCGGAAGTGAGGTGGGGTATACCGAGGGCCTTCGGACTCGTCAAACACTTTTCGCATCCGGATCCGCATCCGCGCTTCCCCTCCGGGCGAGCATCCCCAGGAAGGCACGGAAGTAGACGACGGCGCTCCACACGGAGAAGGCGCCCGACAGGTACACCAGCACCTTGCCGACCTGGTTGTAGTCCACCGTCACGGTGCGGAAGCCCAGATCCAACGGGTGCACGTAGTGGACGCAGAGGGAGATGATCCCCACGAGCTGGAGGGACGTCTTCCACTTCCCCTCCTGGCCGGCGGCGATGACCATGCCCTCGCTGGCGGCGATGGTGCGCAGGCCGCTGACGATGAACTCGCGCGCCAGGAGCACGATGACGACCCAGGCGGCGATGCGGCCCAGCCGGACCATCATCACCAGGGCGGCCATGGCGATGAGCTTGTCCGCCAGCGGGTCCATGAACTTGCCCACCACGGTGATGAGGTTCCACTTGCGGGCCAGGTAGCCGTCCACCACGTCGGTGATGGAGGCCACCGCGAACACCAGGCCCGCGAGCAGCGAGTGCAGGGGGTCCGCGTCGTAGGTGAGCCACACGAACACGGGGATGATGAGGATCCGCCCCAGCGTGAGCATGTTGGGCAGGTTCCAGAACTCCTGCACCAGGATGCTGGGACGACGGGAGGCGCGCTTGCGGTCCCGCTCCTCGCGCTTGCGCTGCTTCCTGAGAGCTCGGTCCGAGGCCATGGGCGCGCTTTCTACCGGACCCCGACTGCGATGAGGGCAAAACCTTCACCGCCCAGCTCCACCGCCGAGCGCAGTGTCTCCCCGCCAGCGGACTGCAGCAGCGGCACCACGCGGGGGGTGAGGTTGCCCAGCCAGCCCACCAGGTGCGCCAGCGGCACCGACACCGGCGCGTCCATGGACACCGGCACCGAGCGCAGGGGCCCCGTGACGCTCAGGAGCACCCGCCCCTGTCCCCGCAGGTGCACGAGGTCCAGGTCCGGCGCCAGGTCCGACGGGACGCGGCCGTTCTCGAACACCACCGGCTCCTCGAAGGCGAAGACGCACGCGTCGCGCAGGTAGACGGACTCCTCGTCCAGCACCACGGAGACGAGCTGCCGCCCCTCCCCGGGCGCCACGTGCAGCGTCCCCTGCCCCCGGGCGCGCACCATGCCCTGCACGCCTTCTCCAAAGGGCTTGTCCGTGGACCGGCCCCGGAAGCGCTTCATCTCCGGCTGGAAGGTGACCTGCCCCTGCACGGCGAGGAGCCCGTCCAGGCGGGTCAGCAGCTCGCCGTTCACCGTCAGGGCGACGCTCACCGGCCCCTGCACGAACGGCTGACCCGGCTCCGTGCCCGGCAGCTTCACCGTGGGGATCCACTCGGTGAGCAGGGGCGGGTTCACGCCCGGTCGGGCTTCGGTGCCACCCGGGCCCGCCGCGGAGGGCGCCACGGGCGGGGCCCCTCGGGGCTCGCTCGCGGCCAGCGCGGCGGAGGTCTCCTCGAAGGCGGCGCCGGGCTCCGACTCCAGGTCGGAGGCGAGGACGGGAAGCTCCTCGGAGACCTCGATCTCCTCCGACACCGGCGTAGGGGGCAGTTCGTCGGAGACCTCCACGTCGTCGCCCGAGGCAGCGGCGTCCGTCGCGTCGTCGAGCGCCCGGGCCTCGTCGTCCCCGGAGGCGGTCGCACCGGCCCGGGCCGCGGGGGGACCCTCGTCCTCGGCGAAGCGCATCTCCTCGTCTCGCGCGGGAGGACGTGCCGTGGCAGGACGACGGGCCACGGCGGACGGAGCACCGCGGGGCGCCTCGTCCAGGCCGAACTGGGCACCCCAGTCGTTCTCTCCCTGCGGGGCGGCGTGGGGCGTGGCCTCACCCTCCTCGGGGCCTCCTTCCGCGTCGCGCGGCCGGGCCGCCGGGGCGGCGGGGGGACGGCTGAAGCCCTCGCCGGCGATGGCGCGCGACATCTTCTCCGCCATGGCGTCGCTGCCGGACAGGAGGAAGTGCTCGCGGGCGCGGCCGTACTCGCCCATCTGGGCGAAGGTCAGGCCCAGGTAGTTGTGGGCCTTCTTGTGATCCGGGGCCAGGTCGGTGGCGGTCTCGAACTCGCGCGCGGCGCGCTGGAGCGCGTTCGTCTTCAGGTACACGAGCCCCAGGTTGACGCGCAGCGTGGGGTCCACCGGGTTGTCCCGCACGAGCATCTCGTACAGGTCCGCGGCGCGGTCGAAGTGGCCGAGCTTGAAGTACGTCAGGCCCAGCAGGTTCTGGGCCTTCTCGTGACGCGGCTGGAGCTGGTGCGCACGCTCCAGGAAGTCCTTCGCTTCGATGACCTTGCCGGCGCCCAGCAGCTCTCCACCGCGGAAGAGCTGCTGAAGGAACTCCTCGTCAGCGGGGCCCGACTCCTTCGTCCCCTTCGTGCGCGTCGTCATTCTCGGGTGTGGGCTCACGGCTGCTGGCCTCGGCCTGGGCGAGCCGCTCGCGCTCCTTGTAGTGGGAGTAGAGCTGGAGGACCTTGCGCACGTACGCCTGCGTCTCTGCGTAGGGCGGCACCTGGCCTTTGTACTTCTTCACCGCGTCCGGCCCGGCGTTGTACGCGGCGACCATCTTCACCATGTCGCCGTCGAACATGTTGGCCAGCACGCGCAGGTAGCGCACGCCGCCCTCGATGTTCTCCTTCGAGTCGAAGATGTCCTTCACGTACATCTCCGACGCGGTGCCCGGCATGAGCTGCATCAGCCCGCTGGCGCCCTTGTGGCTGAGCGCGTTCGGGTTGAAGTTGCTCTCCGTGTGCATGATGGCGCGCACCAGCGCCGACGGGATGCGGTAGCGCAGGGCCGCCGTGGCGATGTGCGGATCCAGTTCCTGCGGCGTGCGCGAGCGGCCCCGCACGGGGGCGTTGGTGGCGGGCGCGGGCGTGAAGGTCCCGGACAGCTTGCGCGCCTTGCGCGCGCCCCCCGGAGGCACGTTCGTGTAGACGATGGTGCCGTCCTTCTCCACGTAGCTGTAGATGCCGTCCGCGACGGAAGCCGTGGGGGCGAGGGCCAGCAAGGCAAGAAGGGCGGTCAGGGCACGCATGTCGGCGGCCCAAACCTTAGACAACGGCCGGAAAGTCCTCAAGAAAACGCCTTGTTTCCAGCACTTACCGCCATTATGGCTGTTCGCCATGCCCCATCGGTTTGATTTCCTGGTCCTGGGCGGAGGCGTCGCGGGTCTGTCGTTTGCCCTGCAGGCGGCCCGGCACGGCACGGTCGCCGTGCTCACCAAGCGAGAGCGAGGCGAAGGCAACACCGCCTACGCACAGGGTGGCATCGCGGGGGTGCTGGCCCCCACCGACACGTTCGACGCGCACATCGAGGACACGCTCGTCGCGGGCGCGGGGCTGTGCCACCGGGACGCGGTGGAGGTCACGGTGCGCGAAGGGCCCGCGCGCCTGAAGGAGCTGGTGGCGCTGGGCGCGGAGTTCGACCGGCGCATCGGCGGCGAGTTCGACCTCACGCGCGAGGGTGGCCACTCCGCCCGCCGCGTGGTCCACGCGGGCGACATCACCGGCCGCGAGGTGCAGCGCGCGCTGCTGGCCGCGTGCGACGAGCAGCCCAACATCACCTTCTTCCAGAACACGGCCGCCATCGACCTGATGTTGGACCGGCGTCCGCACGCGGGCAGCGCCAGCCGGTGCGTGGGCGTGTACGCGCTGCTGGAGGACGGCGCCATCGAGCGCTTCCTCGCCAAGGTGACGGTGCTGGCGACGGGCGGCGCGGGCAAGGTGTACCTCTACACCTCCAACCCGGACGTCGCGACGGGCGACGGCGTGGCCATGGCGTACCGCGCGGGCGCGCGCATCGCGAACATGGAGTTCTACCAGTTCCACCCCACCTGCCTGTTCCACCCGGAGGCCAAGAGCTTCCTCATCAGCGAGGCCCTGCGCGGCGAGGGCGGCAAGCTGCGGCTCAAGGGCGGGCAGACGTTCATGGAGCGCTACCACCCCATGGGCGCGCTGGCCCCGCGCGACGTGGTGGCGCGCGCCATCGACGCGGAGCTGAAGCGCACGGGCAATGACAGCGTCTACCTGGACATGACGCACCTGGGCCGCGCGTACCTCACCGAGCGCTTCCCCAACATCTACGCCGCCTGCAAGGCCTTCAACATCGACATGGCCGTGCAGCCCATCCCCGTCGTGCCCGCGGCCCACTACCAGTGCGGCGGCGTGGTGACGGACCTGCACGGGCGCACCAACGTGCCGGGCCTCTACGCCATTGGCGAGGTGTCCTCCACGGGCCTGCACGGCGCCAACCGGCTCGCGTCCAACTCGCTGCTGGAGGGCCTGGTGTTCGGGCATCGCGCGGTGCAGGTCGCGGCGGAGGAGATCGCCTCGCTGTCGCACCTCAAGGAGGAGCCGCCGGCCTGGGACTCCGGCAGCGCGGTGGACTCCGACGAGAGCGTCGTCGTCACCCACAACTGGGATGAGATCCGCCGCCTGATGTGGAACTACGTGGGCATCGTGCGCACGGACAAGCGGCTGATGCGCGCACGCCGGCGGCTGGAGCTGCTGCGCGAGGAGATCCGCGACTACTACTGGCGCTTCAAGGTGACCCGCGACGTCATCGAGCTGCGCAACATCGCGGAGGTGGCGCACCTCATCGTGGACTGCGCCAGCCGCCGCAAGGAGAGCCGGGGCCTGCACTACACCCTGGACTACCCCCACACCGACGAGCACCAGGGCACGCGCGACACGGTGCTCTCCCGGGAGCTGTGAGCCGCCATGGTGAGCCCGCGCCGCACGCCGCATGACCTCCCGGGCCCCACGGGCCTGGGTGACGACGAGACGCCCTCGCCGCGGGGCCGCGACGGAGACGGTCCTCCTCCCGGCCCGCCCCGTCCCGAGCGCGCCCTGCCCCGCCCCTACCTCTGCTACGGCCTGATGGCCGGCGCGGTGGCGATGTTCTTCCTGGGGCGCTCGCTGGGACAGACGCTGGTGGGGCCGGACGGGATGCCGGTGGGAACCCTGCCGCCGTTGGCCCTCTTCGGCCCGGCGGTGCAGGCGGGCGAGTACTGGCGCCTGCTGGGCATGGTGTTCGAGCACGGCAACGCGCTGCACCTGTTCTTCAACATGTCCGTCGTCTTCACCATGGGCATGACGCTGGAGCGCGGCATCGGCAGCCTGAGGTTCCTGGCGCTGTCGCTCGTCACCGCGCTGGGTGGCTCCGCGTTCGCGCTGTTCTTCAACTTCAACGTGGTGACGGTGGGCGCGTCCGGGATGATCCTCGGCTGGGGCGGCGCGATGCTGCCCATCGCGACCCAGCAGGGCCGCAAGGACCTCTACTTCTGGCTGGTGCAGGTGGCGGTCATCAGCCTGCTGCCCGGCGTGAGCTGGGCGGGGCACCTGGGCGGGTTCCTCTTCGGTCTGCCGTGCGGCATGGCCCTGCGCCAGGGCCCGAAGTTCTACGCGCGCGCCATCCCCGTGCTGCTGTTCATCGCCGCGGCGGTGGCGCTCGTCGCCGCCCACCCCGAGCGGCGTGGAGGCTACTGACATGAGCGAGGTGAACGTGCGCAGCGTCTGCGTCTTCTGTGGCTCGCGCTCCGGCGTGCGCCCGGAGTACCGCGAGGCGGCCACGAAGCTGGGCAGCGCGCTGGCCCGGCGCGGGCTGACGCTCGTCTACGGCGGCGCCAGCGTGGGGCTGATGGGGACGGTGGCGGACGCGGTGCTCGCGGGCGGTGGCAAGGCCGTGGGCGTGCTGCCCCACTTCATGGACGCGAAGGAGCTGGCCCACCCGCGCCTGACGGAGCTGCACCGGGTGGACTCCATGCACTCGCGCAAGGCGCTGATGGCCGAGCGCGCGGACGCCTTCATCGCCCTGCCCGGCGGCTTCGGCACCCTGGACGAGCTGTTCGAGATCGTCACCTGGGCCCAGCTGGGCCTGCACCGCAAGCCCATGGGCCTGCTGGACGTGGACGGCTTCTTCCAGCCGCTGCTCGCGCTGGTGCGGCGCATGGTGGAGGCCGGGTTCGTCCCGGAGACGCAGGCCCTGCCCTTCGCCGTGGAGCCTTCGGCGGACGCGCTCCTGGACCGCCTGCTCGCGGGGCCCACGATGCCGGTGACGGCGAAGTGGCTGAAGGACGGCCAGCAGACCTGACGTGAGGTCCGTGGGCCGCCAACGCTTCAGCGCGCCTGCACCTTCATCTCCGCGTTCCCCAACGACGAGGCCACGCGCAGCATCACCTGCTCGGTGCCCTCGGGGATGACGGGCTCACCGCTCGTGAAGGTGAGCGGGAAGCGCACGCGGTAGCCCACCCAGAAGAGGCTGGTGTACGGGTAGTAGGCTTGCACGTTGAGGTCCACCCGGCCGATGCGGCGGATCTCCATGGGCGTCACCTCGCCCGCGGGCGTCACCAGCGCGATCCGCCAGATGCTCTTCTTGTGGGCGAAGTCGTCGTAGCGGAAGTCGTTGACGTGCACACCCAGGAAGAACTCGTTGAACTTCGCGGCCTCTGCCTGTTCCTCGGCGAGCAGCGCTTCCACCTTCACCGCGGGCAGCGTCTGGAAGAGCGCCCGGCGGCGGACGCGGGCGTCGCGGAAGGCGGGCGTCTGGAGCGTGGCCCCCGCGAAGATGCGCGTGTCGAAGCCGTCGTAGATCTCCTGGCGGTCCGAGTACCGGTCCAGCACCGCCATGTAGGCGGCCTCCGCCTTTGGATCCTCCAGCGTGGGCGCGAGCTCCCCGACGACGGGCGGCGCGCTGGAGCAACCGCCCAGCGCCCCCAGCAGCACCACGGCCCCCAGCAGCCTTCTCACGGGATGAAGTCCTTGCGCGTGAACAGCGTGGTGAGGCGATGGCCCGTGGCCTCCACGGCCTCGCGTCCCCCCTCCAACCGGTCCACCAGTGCGAAGGCGCCCAGCACCGTCAGGCCCTCCAGCTTCGCCCGCTCAATGGCCTTGAGCGTGGACGCGCCCGTCGTCACCACGTCCTCGACGATGGCCACCGGCGCGCCGGCCGTCAGCGCGGACAGGCCTTCAATCCACTGCCCGGTGCCGTGCCCCTTGGGCTCCTTGCGCACGATGAACGCGTGCAGCGGCTGGCCCTCCAGGAAGCTGGTGAGGCTCACCGCCGACGCGAGCGGATCCGCGCCGAGCGTCAGCCCGCCCGCGGCCACCGCCGACGGGGCGTCGCGCCGGATGGCCTCCAGCAGCAGCCGTCCGATGAGGTAGTGCCCCTCGGCGAGCAGCGCCGTGCGCTTGCAGTCGATGTAGAAGTCCGACTCCTTGCCGGAGGAGAGGACGACGCGACGGCGCTCGAAGGAGCGCTGCGTGAGCACCTCCAGGAGCCGGGCGCGATCGCGAACGAGCGGTTCCGCCATGGCTACAGACCCTCCAGGTACGCCACCAGCTGCGCCGAGTAGCGCAACTGCATCAGCAACTCCGCTCGGCGGGACTCGTCCAGCGCGGCGAACACGTCCGCCAGCAGCGACAGGTCCTGGTTGAGGGCGCCCATGCGCTGGGCGACGTCCGCCGCCAGCTCATCCGCGTCGATCTCCTCCTCCACGCCCTCCGGCGCCAGCGTCTCCTCGGTGGCGAGCGCCTTCTCCAGCATGTCGCGCACCGGCGCCGTCAGCCGGCCTTCGGCCTCCAGCGAGTCGCGCTTGGCCTCCAGCACGTCGTGCTCCACCGGCGAGGCGTGGATGGCGTCCGCCAGGGACAAGAGCAGCGCGTCCTCGTCGGACAGCTCCTCGTGCACGCGGACCTGCACGTGGTCGCGCTTGAGGAAGCGCAGCGCCGCCACGCGCCGGAAGCCGCAGATGAGCTGGTAGCGCTCGTCGCCGCGCGGGCGCACGTCCACCGGGAACAGCTGCCCCAGGCGCGCCAGGTCCGTGGCCAGCTCGGACACGTCGCCCTCGTCCCGCAGGCGGAAGGTGGTGTCCTCCTCCAGTCGCTCCAGCGGCAACACCATCGCCGTCACCTGTCCCATCACGCGAGGCTCGATGGCCTCCACGCGGGGCTCTTCGCCCGGGGTCGCTGCGTCTTCGGATCCGTCAGGGCCCGCGGAGCCGGACTCCTCCTGGCTCGCACGGCTCGCCACGTCCCAGATGCCGGCGTTCAGGAGCGCGTCGTCCACCCCCGACACCGGGCCGGACCGCGACGCGTCCTGCACGTCCTTCGCCTCACCACCGCCTTCGCTGCCCGAACCGGACGAAAGCTCCACGTAGCGCCCGGTGCTCGTGGGCTCCGGGGAGGCCTGGGTGTCCGTCGGGGACGCCGCGCCTTCTGCGTGCTCCGCGGTGTCCTTCGAGGAGGCAGCGTCGTCTTCGGCCGCCCCGGCGCTCTTCGCCGTGCCCGCATCCTCGCCGTGCTCCGTGGCGTCCTTCGAGGCGGTCATGCCTTCCTCGGACTCCGCAGCGCCCTTCGACGAGCCCGCGCCTTCCCCAGATTCCGCGGCGTCCTTCGCAGAAGCGAAGCCTTCCACGGACCCGGTCGCGTCAGCGGCACCGCTGCCCGGGTGCGCGCCACCTGCTTCGGCCTGCTCCGCGCCGGTATTCACCGGACCGTCGGCCACACCACCCTGCCCGGCAGGGTCCGTCCCGGTCGCTTCCACCTGCGCTCCACTCACGGCCTCGCCACCCGCTCCCGCCTGAGAGGCGCCTTCGGAAATGACTTCCCTGCCCGCGTCCTGCGCGTGCGGGGTCCCTGCCGCGCCCTCGCCGTGCTCCGGCGGGGCCGCGTCGGACGCGCCCTCGTGCTGGGACGGCGTCGCGTTCTCCCCAGGTGTGCCTGACATTCCTTCCTGTCCCTCGGCCCTGTGCTCGGCGTCCATGGTGGCACCCCCGGTCTGTTCCACCCCCGCGCCGCCGGAAACGACGGCGCGGTGGGCGGGCTCTAGCGGGACTTCTTCACCACGACCTTCTTCTTCGCGCCAGCCGCCACCACGCGGGACACGGGCGCTGACGCACTGCTCGCCTGCTCAGTGGACGCCGGACGCGGCGGCTCGGCCGCGCGCGGGGTGAACGCAGGCGCCGCGGGGGGCGGCGGAGGCAGCGGCTTGGCGGACGGACGCGACACGACCGTGGCCGGCCCCGTGGTGGCGGGCGCGGTGCGCGCGGGAGGAGGCGGCGGCGCGGGCGGCGTGGCGGCACGCGGGGGCGCCGCGGGCGGCGTCGGAGGCCGGGGCGGCGTGGCGCCCGGACGCACCGTGGGGCGCGTGGTGGCCTGCGGCCGGTTCACGGCGGGGCGCTCGGCCGGCAGACGGCCCGGCTCCACGTCGCCCATGTCCACGCGGCCGCGGAAGCTGGCGCCGTCCACGATGATGACGCGGGGGGCGCGGATGTCGCCCACCATGCGGCCCTCGTGGGTGAGCTCCACGCTCTCGGTGGCGTTGATGTTGCCCACCACCACGCCGCTGACGATGGCGTTCTTCACCGCCACGTTGGCCTTCACCACGCCCGAGGGCTCCACGATGAGGGTGCGGCTGAGGGTCAGCTCACCCTCGACGCGCCCGCGGACCGTGAGGTCCTCGTCACCCGTGAGACGACCGCTGATGAGGATGGACGGCCCCACCACGGTGTTGTCGACGGTATTGCCTGCGAGCTCCTTGGCGGTGGCCACGGATCAGCGCTCCTTCATGTCCATGTCGACGTTGCCCTTGAAGGAGGCACCGTCGGCGATGAGGATGCGCGGGGCCTTGATGTCGCCCACGACGCGGCAGTCCGTCTTCAGCTCCACCTTGTCGCTGGCGACGATGTTGCCCGTCACGCGGCCGGCGATCTCCACGTTCTGCGTCTCGATGTCCGCCTCGACGACGCCGGAGCCCTCCACGTAGAGGCTCTCCTTGAGGGAGATCTTGCCCTTCACGGTGCCCTGGATGACCAGGACCTCGTCACCGGAAATCTCCCCGTCGATGACGATGCTCGAACCAATGACCGTATTCGCCATGAGTGTTGTCCGCCTTCTCGAAGCTTGCGACTGGGGGGGCTCGTGGGACGAACCCCGGTGGATGCTAGATGTCGTCCGGCAACTTCACGTCCATCTCGATGGAGCCGTTGAACACGGCCCCATCTTCGATGACGACGCGCGGGGCCTTGATGTCGCCCGCCACCTTCGCCGAAGCGTTGATGGCCACGCGCGTGGAGGCATCGATGTTGCCGCTCGCCTCGCCGTTGATGGTCAGCTCCTCGGCGCGGATGTCCGCCTGCACGCGGCCGGTCCCCTCGATGGTCAGGTGGTTCTTCAGGGCGATCTGCCCCTCCACGCGTCCCTCGATGACCAGGTCGCCTCCGCCCGTGAGGTTGCCCCTGATGACGATGCCCTTGCCAATGATGCCCGTTTCACCCTGTGCCATGAGGCGATCCTCGCCAGCGCCTGCTCCCATCCGGAGCGGGGCGGACTGATTATGTCAGAGATGCGCGGAGATCCAGCCGGAGATGTCCTGGAACACCGTGGAGCGCTCCCGCTCATTGAGCGGTTCGTGCCGCATGCCGGGGTACTCCTTGAACTTCTTGTCCGCCGTGGCCGTCGCTTCGAAGAAGCTCCGCGCCGCCGCGGGCAGCGCCACCCCGTCCTCCTGTCCGCACAGCACGAACAGCGGCACTTGAATCTTCGGCGCCAGGAGCAGCGCCTCCGCCTGCGCCAGCGTGGACTCCACGAACCAGCGCGGCGTGGCGAAGGGCACGTACAGCGGGTCCGCGCCGACTGCCTTCTGCAGCTCCGGGTCGGTGGTGAGCATGTCCGGGGTGAGGCCGGAGCTGACGGACAGCCACGGCACCACGGAGCCCACCATGCGGGCGGCGAACACCTTCACCGCCGGAGGGGTGATGGCCAGCTTGAGGTAGGGCGCGGAGAGGATGGCCCCGGAGAGGCCCTCCAGCCCCTTGGCCAGGGCGTGCACCGCCATCAGGCCGCCGTGGCTGTGGGCCAGGAGGAAGATCTTGTCGGTGCCGGCGGCGCGGCGCACGCGCTGCCAGAAGCCGTCCAGGTCCTCCAGGAAGTCGGTCCACTTGTTGGCGTAGGCCCGGCGGCCGTCGGCGCGGCCGTGGCCCCGGTAGTCGAAGCCGTGCACCGCGAAGCCGTCCTGCACCAGCGCGTCGATGACGGGGCGGTAGCGCCCGATGTGGTCACCGTAGCCGTGGACGACGGCGACGTGCGCGCGGGGCGTGCCCGAGTCCGGCAGGTCCAGCGTCCAGAACAGCCGGGTGTTGTCCTTGCCGGTGAAGAAGCCTTCGTCGTGGCGGGCCATGGGTGATGGGACCTTAGCGGCCCGCCGCGGGCGAGGGTAGCGCCTTCAACTTGCGCTCCAGGGCCGTGCGCTGGCCGGCCGGTTCGGCGGCCTCCGGCTCCAGGGTGAGGACCTCCAGCGCGCGCTTCCAGGACACGGAGGCATCCGTGGCGCGGGCGGCCTTGAGGTAGGCGTCTCCCAGGTGCTCCAGGATGGCGGGCTCGTCGGGGGCCAGGTCCACGGCGCGCTCCAGCAGCTCCACCGCCTTCCGGGCCTCGCCGCGCTGGAAGTACACCCACCCCAGCGAGTCCACGAAGGCCGCGTTGTCGGGCCGGAGCGCCAGCGCGCGCCGCACCAGCCGCTCGGCCTCGTCCAGGTCCATGCCATGCTGGGCCAGCAGGTAGCCGATGAAGTTCATCGCCGCCGCGTGGTCCGGCGCCACCAGGAGCACCGTCCGCATGCGCGCCAGCGCTCCGGTCACGTCGCCCTGGCGCTCCAGCGCCGCGCCCAGGGAGAAGAGCAGGTCCTGATCCTTCGGCGAGCGGGCCACGGCGTCGCGCAGGAGGGCGAGCGCCTCCTTGGCGCGCCCCTGACGCTCCAGCAGGCCGGCGAGCGCGTCGTACGCCATCGCCGCGCCCTCCCCGCCCAGGGCCTCGCGCAGCACGGCCTCCCCCTTCGTGGGCGAGCCGCTGCGCTCCAGCGCCCGGGCATGCGCGATGCGCAGCTCCAGGTCGGCCGGCGTCTCCTTCACGGCGGCGCGGTAGAGCACCAGCGCCCGGGCGTGGTCGCCCGACAGCGACAGGCACCGGGCCCGCCGCACGCGGGCATCCGGGAACACCTCCGCGTCCGGGGGCACCTCCCCGAAGGCGGTGGCGGCGGTGGAGAAGCGGCGCATCCGCTCCGCGACGAGGCCCGCGTAGTACGCCAGCCGGGGCTCGCCCGGACTGTCCTTGCGCGCGGCGGCCAGCACGGCCTCCGCGGCGGCGGACTGGTGCGCGGAGAGGTAGCTGAAGGCCACGCGCACCGCGAGCTCCGGCGACGAGGACAGCGACAGCAGCCGGTCGAAGTACGCCCGGGCCCGCGTCACCGAGCCGCCCTTGAGCGCGGCCCGGCCCGCCGACAGCAGCACCTCCCGGCTGTCCGGATCCGCCTCCAGCGCGTGCGCCAGCGCGTCCTCCGCCTCCTTCGCCCTCCCCGCCTCCTCGTGCAGCCGGGCCAGCGTGGACCACACCTCCACGTCGCCCGGGTCGCGTTCGGCGGCCTTCGTGAGCAGTCGCTCGGCGCGGGCCGTGTCGCCGCGTTCTGCCAGCGCGAGCCCCAGCCGCCGGTAGCCGGAGGCCTCGCCGGGCAGCGCGTGCGCGAGCGCCTCCACCACCTTCACGGCCTCATCCGGCGCCTTCGCGTCCAGGTGCAGCTGCGACAGCACCAGGTAGGCCTCCGGGTCGCGAGGGCGCAGCGCCACCGCGCGGCGCAGGTGCTGGCGGGCGCGCGAAAGGTGGCCGGACTCCATCAGCACCCGGCCCAGGAGCACGTGGGCGGGGTGGTACGTGGGGGACTTCTCCACCGCCCGGCGCAGCTCGCGCTCGGCGCGCACCAGGTCGCCCAGGCGCGCGTACTCCTCGCCCAGCTGGGTGAGCAGCTGCGGGTTGCCGTCGTCGGTGGCCAGCGCGAGGCGCAGCTCGTCCACCGCGCCCCGGTGGTCGCCCTCCAGGTGCAGCAGGCGGGACTGGAGGTAGTGCGCGTAGCTGGCGGACGACGCGGCGGGGTCGTCGTGGGCCGCCGAGTCCATCGCTTCGCGCATCGCCTCGCGGTCGACGTGCGCGGCCGGGGCCTTGCGTGAAGGCGCCGCGCTCGCGCCTCCAGTGGCCAGGGCGAGGCACAGCACGGAGGCGCGGGTGAGGAGCGGGAGCACGCGGGGCCAGTGTAGCGCGGAGCGCCCCCATTTTCCGTCAGGGGGCACTCCAGGGCTAGAGGAGTTCGGGCGGCGGCGCGCCCAGCTTCTCCAGCAGCTTCTCCACCGGGTCGCTGTCCTGGCTGACGTCCGCCAGGGCGGCGCGGTACTCGATGGAGGTCACCTTCTCCACGTCCGGCATCAGGCGGTTGATGACCGTGCGCGCGGCGTCCGCGTTGCACTCGGGCAGCACCACCGCGAAGACGCCCTGCCCCAGGTGGGCGATGGCGTCCGGGTGACGCACGCGCTTGCGCATCACGTCCGCCATGTTGGAGGGCAGCGCCTCCAGGGAGCGGTCCGGACGGAGCACCGCCAGCGTGAGCGAGCGGTGGTAGCGCCGGCTCCGGGCGACCTCCTGCTCCAGCCGCAGGAGCAGGCCGCGCCGGTCATGCAGCCCCGTGGCGGGGTCGCTCCCGGTGCGCTTCTGGAGCGGGGCCGACTTGTCCTGCTGCTCCTTCTCCCCCTGGCGCAGCTTGAGGGCCCGCTCGGTGCGGTTGAGCAGCTCCACCGCGTTGAAGGGCTTCGCCATGTAGTCCACCGCGCCCAGGTTGAGCGCGCGGACCTTGTCGGCCACGCCCTGGTGGGCGGACAGCAGGATGACGGGGATGTGCGCCGTGTCCGACGAGGACTTGAGCGCCATGGCCGCATCCAACCCGTCCAGCTTGGGCAGGAAGACGTCCATCACGACGAGGTCCGGCCGTGAGGCGCGGGCCTTCGCCAGGCCCTCCGCGCCGTCGCGCGCCACCTCCACGCGGTACTTCGAGCGCAGCACCTCCGACAGCACCGCGGCGATCTCCGGCTCGTCCTCCACCACCAGCACGCGCGGCTGCTCGGGCGCGGCGCCGGCCGCCGGCTGGGGCCGGGGGTTGCGCGCGGCCTCCTGGGCCAGGGGCAGCGTGAAGACGAAGGTGCAGCCGCCGTCGGTGGGGCTCTCCGCCCAGATCTCCCCGCCGTGCAGCTCCACGAACTCCTTGCAGATGGCCAGCCCCAGCCCCGTGCCCTTGGGCCCGTGGCGGTAGCGGTCGAACACGAGGTGCAGCTCGTCCGGGGGGATGCCCACCCCGTTGTCGCTCACCATCACCCGCACCGCGTCGCCGTCCGGACGCGACAGCCGCTGCGTGCGCACCACCACCTCGCCCTTGGTGTCGCTCGCGTGCTGGATGGCGTTGCTGATGAGGTTCTGCAGCACCTCGTGCAGCTTCACCTCGTCGCCAATCAGCATCAGGCTGTCGGGGCACTCGGAGCGCAGCACCACGGGCTTCTCCGCGGCGAGGATCTCCAGCTCCGCCACCGCGTCGCGGCACAGCTGCGCCACGTCCAGCACCCGGGGCTCGATGGACAGCCGGGCCGCCTCGCCCTTGCCCTTCTCCAGCAGGGACTCGACCAGGGTGAGGATCTTCCGGCCCTGGCGGATCATCGCCTCCGCGGACTGCTTCTGCTGGGTCTCCAGCGGGCCTTCGAGCAGCAGCCGGCCGTGGCCCAGCAGCACCTGGAGCGGCGCGCGCAGGTCGTGGCTGCACACCGCGATGATCTCGTCCTTCAGGCGGTTGAGCTCCTTCAGGCGGCGGTTCGCGTCGTTGAGCTCGCGGTAGCGCTCCACGTACGCCAGCTCCATGTCCTCGCGCTTCTTCTTCACCGCCGTGTGCAGGCGCGCGTTGCGGATGGAGTTGGCGAGCACGCCCGCCACCGCCTGCGCGAACTCCTGCTCGTCGCGCCCGATGGACGTATCCCCCCGCGACACGCGCAGGAAGAGCGCGCCCAGCAGGTCGTCCTGGCAGATGAGCGGCTGCACCAGGATGGACTTCACGCCCACCGGCAACAGCGACGTGCGCACCTCCGCCATCAGCGGATCGCGCTGCGCCTCTTCAATCAACACCGGCTGGCGCGTCTCCAGCGCGCGCCGAAGCTCCGGGTAGCGCGCCACCTCGATGTCCAGCTGGACGAGGCTGGGGTCCTCCTGCGTCGCGACGACCGTGGCCGTGCGCGCGTGGCTGCCCTCCACCAGCACCACCGAGCAGCGGTCCGTGCCGGTGACCTGGCCCACCTTCTCCACCGCGATGCGGAGGATCTCCTCCAGCTCCAGGGAGCTGGTCGCCGCCTGGGTGATCTCCAGCAGCATCCCCATGCGCAGCCGGATGCGCTCCTCGCGCTCCTTGAAGCGCCAGGCGCGCAGGGCCGACTCCAGCCGGGGCACCAGCTCATCCGCGCCGCGCACGAAGTCGTCCACCGCCAGCCGCTTGAAGGCCTCCGCGGAGCGCGCGCGGCCCTGGTCCACCAGCACCGGCAGCCGGTTCAGCTTGTCCACCTTGCGGACCGTCTCCAGCAGCTCGGCCGCCCGCTTGGCCGTCACCGACAGGAGGACGACTTCCGGCTGGAGCTGATCCACCATCTCCGCCAGCCCGGCCTCCCGCTCCGTGGACGCGCACTGGTAGCCGCTCGCCGTCAGTCGCTCCACGAGCGCGTCACCGGCGGCCTTCGCCGCCAGCACCAGCACCCGGCCCCGCTGTTCGGACAGCATCTCGATCCTCACGGCATGCCTCCGCCCCGCCCGGACAGGGAACGACACTGCGAATACCCGTTGGGTGCGTCAGGAGTCATGGTCGATTCTGGATCATGCCGTCTAACCCGACTCTGGGCCAGCAGATGGCCGGGCCTCTCCGAGTGAGAAGGTGAGAGAAAGGGCGCGACGTATACCCCGGCCCGACGTTCACGCCCCGGATTCCGTGCGTGCATGACGATCCCGTGACGCGGGGAATCCGGGTCCGTTTTCCCTCGGGGGGAGTGATGTCTGGACCCACGCGGGAACATCAGGGCTGTGACTTTCTTCCCATACCGTTTGAGGAAGCCTGCCTGGAAGCAGGGTGGGCGGCCTTCGGGCGTGGGGTGGAGGCACGCCCCCGTGCTCCTGAAAAGTACTGCGGACGCGCTTCGCGATCAGGAATCGCGTTGGAATCGTCGCTGTCACGGCCCCGGAGCAGGCCCAGGAGACGCCCGCTTCCCCAGGAGCAGGTAGAGTGCGAAACCATGCACTTCGCTCTTCCGCGTCTGCTCGCGCCGCGGGCCCTGGTGGCCACGCTCACCGTCTCCGTCCTCACCGCCTGTGGCGATCCGAAGCCGCCGCCCACGCCGGATCCACCGCAGGTGACCCTGTCCATTCCGGAGCCCAACACGGCGGCGCCCACCCTGAAGATCCGGGTCCTCGTGTCCGGGTGCGACACGGTGTCGCAGCTGGCCATCGACGACCGGGGCACGTTCGTCAAGACGGTGCCCTACACCAGCGGCTCGATGGACTTCGAGATCGCGGCGAACGAGTTCAAGTACCCGAACGGCATGGCCGCGAAGCTGGCGCTGAAGGCCCAGGCCACCTGCAACGACGGGCGCACCAACGTGTCCCAGCCCCAGGCCGCCACGTTCCTGCCGGTGACGAAGGTGGTGAAGGACGCGGACCCCAACGGCCAGGTGGTGACGGACTTCTTCATCGCCGAGGGCGGCGGCACGAACGTGAACTTCATCGGGTGCGGCAACCCCACCACGGGCATCGGCACGCTGTTCCGCGTGGATGCCGCCGGCCAGCTCCTGAAGAGCGTGGAGCTGGGCCTGCCGTGCAGCCCCTTCACCGTCAACACGGATGTGAACCCGGCCACCGACAAGCGGTGGGTGTGGACGCCGGGCGTGGGTGCGGTGGCGGTGAAGAGCGACTTCACGCTCAGCGGGCGGACGCGGTCGACGTACTCGCTGGCCAACCTGTCCGTGATGGACAACGGCGACGCGCTCATCATGGATGAGAACAACATCGTGTCCCGGCTGAAGCACACGTCCAACAACGGCTCCACGCAGTGGGACTTCCCCTCGCCCTGGCCCATCATCGCGCCGCCCCTCCAGAAGGGCTCCGACGTGCTGGTGGCGTTCGTGAAGCAGCCGGACGTCTCCACGGCGACGGTGCTGCAGATCGTCGTCGCGCGGCTGGACGCCAACGGCACCGGCGAGATGAAGGACCCCGTGAGCGAGCGCGTCATCCTCGACTACAACGGCAACTTCTCCACGCCGCCGCTCGCGTCGTTCAGCCCGGATGGTTCGATCCTCTACCTGGGCTTCCCCTTCGGCAGCGGCCAGTCGCGCGTCCAGGCCTGCCGCACGGACATGAACGGCTGCGAGGGCTCCGCGCTCAAGTGGACCAGCGGCAACCTGCCCGTGCCGCTCCAGTTCATCCTCCCCTTCGCGGCCGGGTCGCGCGTGGCGGCCATCGGCGCGCAGCGCGTGTGGTTCCTGAATTCGGAGACGGGCGCCATCGCCAACAAGGACGGCAAGTCGGTGGACGCGTCCGGCAACCTGCGGGTCATCCAGGTGCAGCTCGGCCGGGCCACCAGCTCCGAGTTCTACCTGCTCAACGGCCCGGCGGTGGACGGCGCCCTGCCCCAGGAGATCGTCGCGGTGGACTCCGCCGAGAAGGGCGAGCTGTTCCGCTACGAGGTCTCCAGCAGCCTGTCGTGCTCCGTGGACAACGACAACCGCCTGTGGATGCGGACCGGCAACAACCTGGTCCAGGCCCTGCCCCTGGCCGACTACCGCAAGGTCGTCCCGTAGCGGAGGGACACCGTCAGGGCCGGTCGGCGACGAGGAGCGCTTCCACGTTGCCGGCGGGCCCGGGCACGGGCGAGTCCATCACCCCGCGCACGGCGAGCCCCTGCGCGCGCACGAACGCCGTCACGGTGTCGATGGCGTCCTGACGCGCGGCCGGGTCGCGCACCACGCCGCCCTTGCCCACCCGGTCCGGCCCCACCTCGAACTGGGGCTTCACCAGCGCCACCAGCAGGCCCCCGGGCGACAGGAACGTCAGCACCGACGGCAGCACCTGGGTGAGCGAGATGAAGCTCACGTCGATGACGACCACGCCCACCTTCTCCGGCAGGTCCTCCTCCGTGAGGTAGCGCGCGTTCACCCGCTCGCGGGAGCGCACGCGCGCATCCGTGCGCAGCTTCTCGTGGAGCTGGCCGTAGCCCACGTCGATGGCGTGCACCCGCACCGCGCCGTGCTGGAGCAGGCAGTCGGTGAAGCCGCCGGTGCTCGCGCCAATGTCCGCGCCCACCCGGCCCGTCACGTCCAGGCCGAAGCGGTCCATCGCCGCCTTGAGCTTCAGGCCGCCGCGCGACACGTACGGCAGCACTTCCCCCTTGAGGCGCAGCTCGGACTCCACCAGCACCTGCGCACCGGGCTTGTCCACGCGCTGGTCGCCCACCACCACCTGGCCCGCGAGGATGAGCGCCTGGGCCTTGGTGCGCGACTCCGCGAGCCCGCGCTCCACCACCAGCACGTCCAGCCGCTCCTTCTTCGACTTCACCGGGCCTCCTCTCCGAGCAGGAGCAGCGCCCGGCCCGCACGCCGCAGGCCCGCCGCGTCCAGGCCCAGCTGGGCACGCTGCACGCGCGCGTCGCCGTGCGGCAGGAACACGTCCGGCATGCCCAGGAGCCGCACCCGGGGAGCGATGCCCGACGCCGCGTACAGCTCCAGCACCGCGCTGCCCAACCCGCCCCGGGTGGTGCCCTCCTCGGCCACCACCACGTGCCCGCCCGCCGCGGCCTCCAGCAGCGCCGCGTCATCCAGGGGCCACACCCGGCGCGCATCCAGCACGCTCCAGTCCGGCTCGTCCCGCACGGCCTCCAGCGCCGCGAGCCCCAGCGGGCCCAGCGTCACCAGCGTCAGCCGGGGCGTGGCCGCGCGCTTCAACCAGCGGGCCCCCGACACCGGGGCGTCCCCCATCACCAGCTCCGGCGGCAGGGCTGGCAGCGTGCCGCGCGGGAAGCGCAGCACGGAGGGGCCCGGCGCCTGGAGCGCGGTGGTGAGCAGCGGCGCCAGGTCCTCGCCCACCACGGGGGCCCACTGCGTCAGGCCCGGCAGGGGCCGCAGGAAGGACACGTCGTATGCGCCCTGGTGCGTGGCCCCGTCCGCGCCCACGAGGCCCGCGCGGTCCAACGCGAAGACGACGGGCAGGCCCGGCAGGCACACGTCGTGGACCACCTGGTCGTACGCGCGCTGCAGGAAGGTGGAGTAGACGACGCACACCGGCCGGGCGCCCGCCGCGGCCAGCCCCGCGCAGAAGGTGACGGCGTGCTGCTCCGCGATGCCCACGTCGTGCACGCGGTCCGGGAAGCGCGCCTTGAGGCCGGTGAGCGCGGAGCCCTCCAGCATCGCGGGCGTCACCGCCACCACGCGCGGATCCCTCTCCAGGGCCTCGCCCAGCACCGCCGCGAAGGCCTCGCTGAACGTGGGCAGCCCGCCGCGCGAGCGCACGAGCTTGCCGTCGCGCCACTCGTACGGGCCCATGGCGTGGCCGCGCGTCTGCTCGTCCGCTTCGGCGGGGGGAAACCCGCGGCCCTTCTTCGTCAGCGCGTGCACCACCACCGGACGCCCCGACGCCTTGGCCTCGCGCAGGGCCTGCGTGAGCGCGCCCAGGTCGTGCCCGTCCACCGGGCCCAGGTAGGTGAAGCCCAGCGACTCGAAGAAGGCGCGCGCGTTGCGGGTGCGCAGGAGCGCGGGGATGGCGCCCACGTTCGCGCTGATGGACATCTGGTTGTCGTTGACCAGCACCACCAGCGGCAGGTGGCTGCCGCCCGCGTTGTTGAGGCCCTCGAAGCTCAGGCCACCCGTGAGCGCGCCGTCGCCCACCACCGCCACCACGTGGCCCCGGTGGCCCAGCTGCCGCCGGCCCGCGAGCAGGCCCAGCGCGGCGGAGATGGCCGTGCACGCATGGCCCGCGGCCAGCGCGTCGTGCGGGCTCTCGCGCGGATCCAGGAACGGCGCGATGCCGCCCGCCTGCCGCAGCGTGTGCATCCGCTCGCGCCTGCCGGTGAGCAGCTTGTGCGCGTACGCCTGGTGCCCCACGTCGAAGAGGAGCGCGTCCTGGGGCGTGTGGAAGACGCGGTGCAGCGCCACCACCAGCTCCACCGCGCCCAGCGATGCCCCCAGGTGTCCGCCCACCCGGCCGCACAGGGTGATGATGGCCTCGCGCAACGCCGCGCACAGGCCGGGCAGCGCGTCCTCGGGCAGCGCGCGCAGCTCCGCGGGAGACGTCACCCCGGACAGCACGTCCGGCATCAGGAGGTCCGCTCCACCGAGTAGCGGGCCAGGGCAGCCAGCGGGCCGTCCCCACCCTCCAGCGGACGCACGGCGGCTTCCGCCCGCGCCACCAGGTCCCGGGCCATGCGCCGCGACTCCTCCAGCCCCACCACCGCCGGGAACGTGTGGCGCCCGGCCTCCGCGTCCGCGCCCACCGGCTTGCCCAGCTGCTCCGCGCTCGCCGTCACGTCCAGCACGTCGTCCGCGATCTGAAAGGCCAGGCCCACCGCGTCGCCGTACGTCTCCGCGCTCCCGAGCGCCGCCACGTCGCCGCCGGCCGCCAGCACGCCCATGCGACACGCCGCGCGGATGAGCGCGCCCGTCTTCATCCGGTGCAGCCGCAGGAGGTAGTCCAGCGTCGCGGCCCGATCCTGCGCGATGTCCAGCACCTGTCCGCCCACCATGCCCGCCGCTCCCGCCGCGCGCGCCAGCTCCGCGCACAGCAGGCCGCGCACCGGCTCCGGCCCGGTGGCCAGCACCGTGAAGGCCTCCGTGAGCAGCCCGTCCCCGGCGAGCAGCGCCAGCGGCTCACCGAAGACCTTGTGGTTCGTGGGCTTGCCCCGGCGCAGGTCGTCGTTGTCCAGGCAGGGCAGGTCGTCGTGCACCAGCGAGTACGTGTGCACGTACTCCACCGCGCACGCGGCATCCGCGACGACGGCGGTGTCGGTGCTCGCCCGGGAGACGGCGTCCGCGAAGGCGAGGCAGAGCACGGGGCGCAGCCGCTTGCCGCCCGCGAGCAGCGAGTAGCGCATGGCCTCCGCCAACCGGGGAGGCGTGCCCGCGGGGGCCAGCCGGTCGGCGCGCTCGCGCAGCAGCGCCTCCACCCGCGCCTGACGCGAGCGCATGAAGGGGTCCAGTTCGAAGACGGCCATCGGCTTCACGGCTCCTGCGTCGCGTCGTTGGGGATGAGTTGGCGGATGCGCTGGACGAGCATGTCCAGGTCCAGCGGCTTCACGAAGTAGTCCGCGGCGCCGACCTCCATGCCGCGCCGCTTGTCCTCCGGGTCTCCCCGCCCGCTGATGAAGATGATGGGGATGTCCCGGAACTGCTTGTTCTGCTTCACGGCCTGACACAGCTCGAAGCCGTTGATCCAGGACATGTTCACGTCCAGGAGGATGGCGTGCGGCCGGTGCAATTCGAGCGACGCGACGAGCCGCAGCCCGTTCGCCGCGGACGTCACGTCGAAGCCCTCTGAGCCCAGGGCCTCGGCGAGCAGCTCGCGCGTGTCACGGTCGTCATCGACAATGGTGATCTTCGGCTTCGACATTCCCGTCCTCCACCCTTCCCCTGCCAACTAGAACGGGACGTCGTCCTCCGGTGGTGGACGGGCTGCGCCGGTCGCTCGGGGGGCAGCCTGGGGAGCAGGCCGGGCCGCCACCGCCAGCGGCGCGACGACCTCCTGGCCGTCCTCGTCCACGAGCAGCTGTTCGATGCGCTGCTCGGCCTCCGTGAGGAGCTTCTCGCCCCGGCGGACGAGGCGGATCCCCTCCTCGAACGCCTTGAGCGACTCCTCCAGCGACAGGTCGCCGCTCTCCAGCCGCGCCACCGTCTGCTCCAGGCGCGTCACCACGTCCCCGTACTGCTCGGGGGCCGCCTCCACCTTCTTTTCGGACTTCGCCACGGCCATCCACCTCCCCGAGCGGGGCGCGGAATGTAGAGGGTGGCCCGCTAGCAGTCCACCGGCCCTTTCAGGCCCGTGACGGTGGCTTCGATTTCTTCACACCCGCCCAGCGTCTTCGCCCCGTGGGCGGACAGCTTGATGCCCAGAACGTCGCCCACCGCCACATCCGCGGTAGAGCGCACCACGACGCCGTCCTTCTGCCGGAACGTCACCGCATAGCCGCGCGACATCACCTTCAACGGGCTGAGGGCGTCCAGCCGTCCGCCCAGGCGTCCGAAATGCGTCTGCGAGGAGGCCAGGGCCCCCCGCTGCAGCTCGAGCAGCCGCGAGCGCGCCGCCGCCAGCCGCGCCCGCTCGGCCGCGACCCGCGCCGTGGGCGAAACCCGCTCCAGGCCCAGCCGCCCGTCCGCCAGCGCGCCCCGCCGCCGGGACACCCCCGCGCGCGCCGCCTCCGACAGCCGCATGGCGAGCTTGAGCAGGTGCGAGCGCTGTTCCCCCAGCCGCGTCTGGGGCCGCGCCCGCTGCAGCCTCTCCTGAAGCGCGCGCAGCCGCTCGCGGTGCTCGCGGGCCTGGGGGCGCAGCACGCGCATCATCGCCTCCACCTGTTCGGACAGGTGCAGGCGCTGCTGGTTCACCGCGCGGCGGGGATCCGTGAGCCGCGCGGCGAGCTGGCCCTGATACTCGCGCAGCTCCAGCACCCGCCGCTCCATCGCCCGGCGCAGCCGCCCGGACTGCGTGGCCAGCGTCAGCTCCAGGTCCGCCAGCACCGGAGACAGCCGCTCCGCCGCCGCGCTGGGCGTGGCCGCGCGCAGGTCCGCGACGAAGTCCGCGATGGTGAAGTCGATCTCATGGCCGATGGCGGACACCACCGGCACGGGCGAGGCGAAGATGGCGCGCGCCACCCGCTCCTCGTTGAACGTCCAGAGGTCCTCCACGGAGCCACCGCCGCGCGTCACCACGATGACGTCCACGTCGGTGCGCCCCAGCCGCTCGATGGCCCGCGCCACGTCCTCCGCGGCGCCTTCGCCCTGCACGCGCGCGTCCGCCAGGAGCACGCCCAGCCGGGGGTTGCGCGAGTGCAGCACGCGCAGGAAGTCCTGGAGCGCCGCGCCCGTGCGGCTGGTGACGACGCCAATGCGCCGGGGCAGGAACGGCACGGGCCGGGGCGCCCGCACGCGCCGGTCGCCGATGAGCCCCTCGGCCGCCAGTCGCTGCTTGAGCTGTTCGAACGCGAGCGCCAGCGCGCCCTCACCCACCGGCTCCAGCCGCGAGACGATGAGGCTGTAGCGGCCCTGCGGCTCGTACAGGTCCACGCTGCCCTCGGCCAGGACCTCCATGCCGTCGCGCAGCGCGAAGCGGATCCGCCCCGCCATGGACGCCCAGACCTTCGCGTCGATGGAGGCGTCCGCGTCCTTGAGCGTGAAGTACCAGTGGCCGCGCGCGTTGGCGCCCCGGAAGCTGGACACCTCGCCGCGCACCAGGACGCGCGGGAAGCGCGACTCCACCGTCTGCTTGATCTGCCGGGTGAGCTCCCCCACCGTCAGCACCGTGCGCTCCGGGCGCGGCACCGACACAGGGGGAACCGACGGCGGTGGGAGCTCCGCCCTGGGAGGCACCCCGGGCAGCGCGGGCGGGGCCTTTTCCCCGGAGGCCTTCGCCGCCGGGGGGGCCGGGCGCAACGGCTGCAAGAGCGACGTGCCGAAGAGATCGCCCTGCCCCGGCTCCTCGGGGGGCGGCGGCTCCACGCCCTTGCGCTTCTTCATCGCGACAGCTTCTCGACCCAGCCCTGGGCCTTGCCGTGCAGCTCGTCGTCGGGCGGCGTCATCGCGACGACGTCGCGGAACTTGGGCAGCGCGTCCTCGGGGCTCGCGTCCTTGATGGAGTAGGCCTGGAGGTACAGGTCCTTCGCCTTGCCCTTGAGGTCGTTGACGATGTTGGCCGCGCCCGTGTGGTTGGGATCCGCCTGGAGCGCGCGGCGCGCGAACTCCATTGCACGCGACCACTGGCCCGCGGCCTTCGCGCCGGAGGCGCTCTTGTAGAAGGTCGTCGCCGCGCGGGTACCGGCGTTCTTCGCCATCTTGCTGCCCCGGCCGTCGGTGATGTCCTTGTCGAGCGCCAGCAGCCGCGAGAGCCCCTTGGCCTCCAGGTCCTCCAGCTTCTTGTAGAGGCCCCCGAACTCCGTCATCTGCGACATGAGCTGCTTGCACTGGGGCGTCTTGGCCGCGCACGCGTTGAGGATGGCCACCGCGCCGGAGATGTCGCCGTCGCGGAAGCGGTCCACCGCGGGCTCCCAAGGCTTGGGCGCCGCGACCACGCGGACGGGCCCCGGACGGGTCAGGTCCGCGATGATGCGCGCCGCCTCGTCGTTGATGAGCTTGCCGTCGCGGTGCTCCGGGAAGGCCGCGAGCACGTCGTCGGTGATGGCCTTCGCCTTCTGCACGGACTCGAGCTGGCGGGAGGCCATCAGCGTGTTGGCCTCCTTCGTGCGCTTGTCGGCGACGTCCGTCAGCGCCCTGCGCGCCGTCTTCACCTGCTCGTAGAGCTGCGTGTCGGCGCTCACCTTGGCGAGCGCCGCCTGCGCGGTGACGATCTCGCCCTTGTCCAGCGCCTTCTGGGCCGCCGCCAGGTGCCCCTGGTTGGGGATCTCCTTCTCCGCGGCCTTCAGGTAGTCGGCCACGCCGGGGTAGTCCGGGGCCTGGTTCTGGAGCTCCTCCAGCTTCGCCTTGGCCTGCTGCCACTGGCCTTCACGCACCAGGTTCTTGGCCTCCTGGAAGAGGCCTCCCAGCTGCTCGCGGTACAGGCGCTGCTCCTGTTCGATGCGGCCCCGCACCTCCTGCTGGTGCCGCATGCGCGAGCGCGCGACGCCCAGGCCCGCGAAGAGCAGCACCAGCACGCCCACGCCCGCGAGCTTCAGCCGCATCCGCTTGCGCTGCACCTCCGGCGTCAGCTCCGCGGAGGCGGAGGCGCGCGACGTCTGCGGGCGCGCGCGGCCCTCACCCCGGGGGCCGGGACGCGCGGGCACCGCCGTGGGGGCGCGACCGGCGGACGAGGACGGACGGGGACGGGGGCTGGAGGGCGCCTGCACCTTGGCGGTGCTGTTGGCGGTGTCCTCGTAGCGCAACTCCGAGTCGCCCATCGTGATGACGTCGCCGTTGGCCAGCAGCGTCTCGTCGGTGACGGGCTCGCCGTTGACGAGCGTGCCGTTGCCCGACTTCATGTCGCTGACCATCCAGCCCGCGGACTCACGGCGCAGCGTGATGTGCTTGCGCGAGACGGACGTGTCCTGCAGGCAGATGGGGTTGTCGGCGGAGCGACCGACGGTGTACTCCGCGTCGGAGAGCGGGAACTCCTCGCCCTCGCTGGGGCCGGCGATGACCACGAGCTTCGCGGGCTTCACCGCGGAGGCCCCCGCGGTCGGCCGGCGGACCGGCGCGCGTTGTCCGGTCCCGGATGAGGGCGTACCCGAAGTGGGCCTTCGGCGGGCTGGGGGAGGACCGTTCGACATGGCGTTCACCGCATCCTGCTGAGGGGGGCACGGGCCCTAAAGCTCGTGCTCATAGGCTTTTTCCAGCGCGAGATTGTGGCAGCGATGCTCGGTCGTAGGGAAGCGTCTCCGCACGTCTTCGAGGGTCGCGACCGCGTCACGGCGGCTGCGGTACTGGACGGCCCGTTGGAATTCGAGCATCAGCTGGCCGCAGCGGTGGTCCAGCTCCGTTGAAATCTGGGCGATCCGCTCCCGGACGTCTTCGTACAGGTCCGGCTTGTCGTCGAGCGCTTCCAGGGTGATCCACGCGGAGCGGTACTCCCGCCACGCCTTGAAGAGGTTCTCCGCGCCCACGTCCCGGAGCTCGTAGAACCGGGCGCCCGCCTTCACGGATTCCCTCGCCGAGGCGATCAGCTGATCCGGCGGCAGCTCGGGCACCGGGATGATCTCCAGGCGCAGGTTCCAGATGCGCCAGGTCTCGCGGCCGGGCGGGTTGAGGGCGTTGTCGAAGAGCAGCTGGTTGTTCTCGTTGCGCCGCAGCAGGCCCGGGGGAAGGACCTGCTCCAGCTCGCGCTCCGCCGTCTGGGCCGTGTCCGGCGGGACCCAGCCCAGGGACACGCCGTTGAGCGACAGGTTGACCTCGTCCTTGGAGATGTTGCTGGCCTGGTAGTGCAGCACGGCCACCGCGCGCGTGGGCGACATGAAGCGGAAGTCGAAGGCCTTGTCGTCCACGTGGGTCCAGAGCACGCGCTCGCCCAGGCCGAACGAGTCCGTCACCGGAGAGAGCCCCAGCTTGGAGGGCTCCCGGCCGGGCAGACCGAGCGAGGTGGGCGACACGACGGACAGCAGACCCACGACCGCCGCCAGCAGCACGAGGCCCGTCAGGGATGCATAGCCGATGCGGCGCGGCAGGGACTGGCGCTGCCAGAAGAGGACGACCTGACCGCCCAGGGAGCGCGCGAGCCGACGCCGCCGGCGGGCTTCGTCGGCCGCGGACGAGGGCTCGACCTTCGCGACGACCGTCACCGGGCCGGAGCGCACCGGCTCGGCGGAGGCGTCCAGGTCGGCGGGGCCGGACTCCGTGGCGTTCGCGTCCGCTGGGGAGTGCGCTGCCAGCAGGTCGGCCTCGCCCAGGAGCAGTCCGGGATCCAGCGCCGGGGGAGGCTCCGCCACGCCCCGGGGGTCCTGGGCCGCGAACGTCGCGGGTTCGGGCTCCAGCGGGGCGACAGGCGCGCTCGGAGGCGGGGGCGGCGCTACGGCGGGGGCCGCACCGGGCACGTCCTTGCCCACGAACGTCGGGGGCTCGGGCGCTTCGACGGGCGGCGCCGGGGAAAGGTCGGCGTCCTTTCCCACGAACGTGGGCGGCTCCTCGGAACCCGCCGCCGCGGAGGCGACGGCCCTGGGCGCGGACGCGCCGTGGAGCACGGGGGGCGCAACGAGCGGGCTGACGCGGGCGAGGGGCCGGAGATCGAGGACGGTGTGCTCCTCGGGTTCGTCCGATTCTCCGAAGGGCGGTTCGGCGGCCTCGGCCGGGGGGGCCGTGAAGGCGGGCTCCGGCAAGTCCACCGCGGAGATCGCCATCTGCGTGCGCTCCTCCGGCTCATCCGAGTCCACCAAGGGCAGTTCGGCAGCCACCGCCGGGGCGCCCGTGAAGGTGGGCTCCGGCAAGTCCACCGCGGAGATCGCCATCAGCGTGCGCTCCTCCGGTTCGTCCGGGTCCACCGGGGAGAGGCTCGCCGGGGGCACGACCAGCGGCGGGAACGGAGCGGCCCGAGCGGCCGGCGGCGGCGGCATGAGCCCGGGAGGCGACAGCACGGGAAGGCCGGGAGCCACGGGCGCCGGCACCAGGGGCGCAGCGCTCCGG
>NZ_RAWG01000008.1 GCF_003611735.1 Corallococcus sicarius
CACCCCCGACGAAGCACCGGCCCCCGGCGACACCTCCCCGGCCGAACAGCTGGCCGCGTTCACGGCGGCGGTGGAGGGGCGCGACGTGGCCCGGGCGTTGGCCCTGTACGGCGTCCTGCGTGTTCTGCCCCGCCTGAAGCTTTCGCCCGCGCACCATCTGTTCATCGGGCAGGCCGCGGCAGTGGAAGGAGATTTCCCACTGTCGGTTGTCGCGTTGGAGGCCGCGGCGGACGCGGCGCCCGACGACGTGCTCGCGCCCCGGGCCCTGGTGCTGCTGGCGCGGGTGCAGGGGGAGAAGTTGGGAGACGCGGTGCGTGCGGAGGAAATCTACCGGTACGTCCTGCACCGGTATCCGGACACGGAGGCCGCCCGTTTTGCCCACGCGCGGCTGAAGCCCGCCGCGTGACACAAGCATTGCCGCACCCGTCCTCCGGTACCAGATTGCCCCCATGGGATGGGTCGGGGGCGTGGGGATGGGGAAGCAGCTGCGGACGTATGGATGGTTGGGGCTCCTCGCGAGCGTGCTGGTGACGGGCTGTGACGACGCCCCGAGCGCCAATCGCCAGGAGGACCCGTGCGCGGAGCCGAGGTCGCTGCGCGTGGAGGTGCTGTCCTCGGATGGGGCGTACATCCAGGGCGCCACCGTGACGGCCACCAACCTGGAGAGCAACGTCAGCATCACCGGCGTGACGGATGACCGGGGCGTCACCACGGCCATCAACGAAAACCTCGCGCCCAGCGCCATCCGCGTGATGGCCACCTCAGGCTCGCACGTGTCGCCCGCGCAGCAGGTGGAGTGGACGTGTGACGCGTGCCACTGCACGCCCGTTCCCGAGAGCCTCACCCTTGAGCTGCGGGACTGACGTCGAGGACAGGCTCCCTTCAGGCTCCAGCGGCGGGAAATCCGCCGTCCCAGCCTGTGGGACGGTTGTGTTGACCCGCCTGCGTGCGGTACGGATTGCGCCATGCGTCAGACCTGCATGCGCGCCTCCGCTCCGGTCAGGCATTCCTTGCGCCAGGTCGCCCGCTCGGTGGGCCTGACGACGGGACTTCGGATGTGTTGTCGCGGCACTGGTGTTCCCCCGCTCCAGTAAGCCGTGCATCCGCGCTACCCGCCGGGTAGGCAATTCCGAAGGTCCCCCATGCCAGCAGACAGTGTGGAAACGCTGCTCCGGTGCTCGGTCTCCGAGCTGACGGAGCGCTTCGTCGCCCAGGCCCATCCCGTCCCCCAGGGGATGCTGGAGGCGCTGGAAGCCGACCCCCGCCAGGCAGCGCAGGGGCTCGCGAAGAGGCTGCGCTCGCGCCAGGAGAAGAACCGGGCGGAGGGCCAGCGGCTGCGGCACCTGCTCAAGTTCGAGACGGAGCTGTGGGAGCAGGGGCTGCTCAAGGTCGCGGGCGTGGACGAGGCGGGCATGGCACCGCTCGCGGGCCCCGTCGTCGCGGCCGCGGCCATCCTGCCCCGGGGCTACCGGCTCCGGGGGCTGGACGACTCGAAGAAGATTCTCGACCCGGACAAGCGCGAGGCCCTGGCGGAGGCCCTCAAGCGCGACGTGGTGGCGTGGGCGGTGGGCCGGGCGGAGGTGGAGGAGATTGATCAGCTCAACATCTACCACGCGGGCCTGCTGGCGATGCGCCGCGCGGTGGAGGGGCTGGGGCTGACGCCGGACTACGTGCTGGTGGACGCGCGCACCATCCCGCAGTGCGTGGCGCCGCAGCGGGGCATCATCAAGGGCGACTCGCTGTCGTTGAGCATCGCGGCGGCCTCCGTGCTGGCGAAGACGACGCGCGACCGGCTGATGACGGAGCTGGACGCGCGCTATCCGGGCTACGGCCTGGCGGCCCACAAGGGCTACCCCACCGCGCAGCACGTGGCGGCGATCCAGGCCCTGGGGGTGCTGCCCATCCACCGACGGAGCTTCGGACCGGTGCGCGAGGCGCTCGGGTTGGGGCAGCCCGCCGAGTCTGTTCCCATGCAGACGGAGCTGTTCGCCGCTACTCCCACTCCCATGGCGAAGCGATGAGCGCGGACCGGGACATCGACGGGTGGTTGGCGGAGCGGGGCGTCACGCTGATGGACGCGCGCGTGCGGGCGCGGGGCGTGCTGGAGGAGGCAGGGCTCACGCGGCCGGGCAAGGCGCGCATGAGCGAGCCCAAGCTGATGCGCGCGGCCGAGGTGCTGACCGAGCGCTTCTTCCAGGTGTGCGCCGACCCGGCGTGTCTCCAGGTGGCGACCGCCAGCGGCCGTGAGCCCTTGCGAGTCGAGCCCCGAACCCATTGCGCCCGGTGCGGAGGGTCCGCCAACCGGAGAGCGGAGGTGGCGTTCCTGGAGGTGTGCCGCAGCCTGGACGTCCGCCGTGTGGTGGTGGTGGGTGGTTCGCCCGCGGTGCGTGAGGAGTTGGAGACGAAGCTGGGCAATCACATCCAGCTGCGCATGGTGGACGGCACCGAGCGGCGCACGTCGGACCGCGCGAAGAGTGATTTGGAGTGGGCGGACCTGGTGCTGGTGTGGGGTGCCACGGAGTTGCATCACAAGGTGTCTGGCCATTACACGCACGGCCCGCCAGCGCATCACCACAAGGTGGTGCACGTGGTGCGGCGGGGCGTGGCCGCGCTGCTGGATGAGGCGATGATCCATCTGCAGCGCGCCGCCGTGCGCTGAGCGGTGCCTTCACGGCGGCGGGTTCGATTGCCGCCGCGTCTTCCAGGGGCGTTCCCTGATCAACGCAGCCAGAGAAGCATGGAGGCGACGTGCAGGACGGCGAGGTAGCTGGTCGCCGTCTTGTCGTAGCGGGTGGCGGCAGCCCGAAAGTGTTTGAGGTCGAGGAAGAAGCATTCGACCCGGTAGCGCAGCCGGTAGAGGGACCGGTCCAAAGGCAACGGGCTCTTGCGGCTCGGGTTCGAATGGATGACAGGCTTCATTCCAGGCTTCTGGACGTTGGCGCGGATGCGGTCGGCGTCATCGCCCGTGTCGGCGATGAAGGCTTCGCCTTCGGCGTGCACCAGGAGTTCCTCGGCCATGGTGGACTCATGCTGCTGGCCGGGCGTCAGCGCGAGGTGGAGCGGCTTACCGCCCGTCGTTGTGACGGCGTGAACCTTTGTTGAAAAACCTCCTCGAGAACGCCCCAGAGCATTGCTTCGGATCCCCCTTTTCCGTCCGCGGCGTCTTGGTGCGCCCGGACGACCGATGCGTCGACGAGGGAGCGGAGCTCATCCACGTCGAGCCGAAGCGCCTGGAAGATGGCTTCCCAGCGCCCGGTTTTCGCCCATCGGTGGAAGCGGTTGTAGACGGTCTTCCAGTGGCCGAATCGCTCCGGCAGGTCCCGCCACTGCACCCCGGTCTTCACGCGCCACACCCCGGCGTTGATGAAGTCACGGTCCCCTCGCTTCGAGGGAGGGCCGCTCCGGGAGCCCAGCAGGGGCTCGATGCGGCTCCACTCGGCATCGCTCAGTTCATGTCGGCGCACACGCCATGTGCCGCAGCGGGCAGAACACGTCGCACCACGACCTGCTGGTGGGCGGCGCCAACCTGAAACACGCGCCAGGGATTGAAGGCCCGCGCCCTCAGCCCAGCGCGGCCCAGAGGTAGACGGCCGAGTACGTCTGCGCCTCCGTCCAGATCTCCTTGCCCGTATTCACGATGGTCGTGCAGTCGGCCAGCCACCGGGTGGACTCGAACTCGAAGACGCCGGACTCGGCGGACACCGCCACCGGTTCGCCCGCGCCCATGGTCACCGAGCTGAGCGGGCTGGAGGACATGCTCGTCGCGCTGAAGCGCCCGTAGAAGGACTGGAGCAGTACCGCGGCATGCCGCAGCGGCACCGTCGCGCCCGTCTCCACCCGCAACTTCGTCTTCCCCCAGTTGGTGTCGTTCACGGTGTAGGTCGACTCGTCGGCGACGAGCCCGAACCACGCGTTCTCCTGGGCCTCCCCCAGCACGAGCCCCGACGGGCTCACCGTGCAGTTGGAGGCGCCCTTGCCCGTGAGCGTTGCGGCGCCCGTGACGTAGGCGCTGCCCGGGGCAGTGAGGGACGCCGAGATGCCCGCCGACGCGCCCACGCCGCCGACGTTGTGGCTGCCCGAGGCGAAGTCGAGCTTGAAGCCCGACAGCACGGCGGCGGAGAACTCCGGCCAGGCCACCACGGCCTCGGGCCGGGACATCTGTCCCGTCGCCAGCTCCTCGCCGCTCACGACATACAGCGTGCTGGACTCACCGCCGACCCAGGCGATGACGGTGATCCACACCTTGGCGGAGGACAGCGGCGTGCCCGTCACCTCCGCCTTCACCTTGACCTGCCGCCGGCTGTTCTCCCCCGCGTTCTCCCGCGTCAGCTTCACGCCGAACCCGGAGATGGGGGAGCCCCCCAGGTTCCCTCCCGAAGCCTTCGTGGCGAAGTTGATGTCGAAGCGCGAGATGCCATACAGCGCGAGCCCCACGTCGCCCGAGAAGTCGAACGTCGCCGTGTCCCCGGATGCCACTTCCTTGCGACTGAACTGCCAGCTCATGACGCACCTCCAGGCCGCGGCCTTGCGATTTCAGCGATGACGAACGCCGTCAGGTTGCTGTCGGGAGGCGGCGCGATTCCGTAGTCGTCTCCCGAGCGCGAGTTGAAGATGTTCAGGATGAGCGTCCCGGAGATGGTCTTCCCATTCGAGATGCTCAGCGTGTCGCTCGTGACGCCCGCCTCGAACAGCTCCAGGTCGCTCGTCTTGTCCCGCTCGAAGTTGATGTTCACGTTCTGCAGGAGCACCCCGGCCCGGCGCACCGTCTCGCCCGAGGCCAGGGTGGGCGTCACGCTGAAGGCGCACGTCACGCCGTCGCGCTCGTCGTCGACCTCCGTCCACTTGCTGGAGTTCGTGTCGATGGACAGGACCCGGTAGGACGTCACCCCGTCGGTGGACAGGAAGGCCACGTCCGCCGTCCCCGTCCGCTCCTCGTCACCGCTCTGGGTCGCCGTCCCGCTCACCTTCGCCTGGGCGCCTCCGGGCTTCTCCACGGAAGAGGTGAAGGACAGGCTGCTCACCTCCTTCGCGCTGCTGCCCGCGATGTAGAAGCCGGCGAGGAACGCGCGGGCCTCCGCCGACGCGGAGGCGATGGGGATGGCCTCTCCCCACTGCCCGGCGAGCCCGTAGAGGTTCCCCGCCACCGCCTGGTACGCGGGGTTCGTCAGCCCGAGCACGGCGACCACGGTGATGCGCACGAAGCTGTCGTGCCCGCTGCCATCCGTCGAGCTGGCCGCCTCGGCGCCGTCGTAGTTGGTCATCACCAGCGACGCCGTCACGTGGACGGCGTCCTCGGTGAGGTTCGGCACCAGCGTCACGCTGGCCTGTCCCACCGCCTCCGAGGTGGAGCCGTTGTCGGCGTAGTACAGCCGGAAGTAGCTCAGCCCCGCCATCGCCGCGAGCACGCGCTCGCCCGGCAGCAGGTCTTCACCGAAGTCCACCTTCATGGGTGACGCCCAGGTCTTGTTCTTGGGCATCACCGCGGTCTTCACGCAGATCCTCATCGACGCTCCCCTCTTCTCAGGAAATTCCCATGACGCCGACGAGCCGGCCGGCCGGCCCGAAGTTCAGGCCACCCGCGCTCCCCATCACGCTCGGGTTCGACAGTCCGTCCAGCATCGCGCTGCCCGCGGACCCGAGCTTGCGCGTCAGCCGCTCCTTGAGCTTGTAGCGATTCGCGACGTAGCCGAGGGACGTCCCGCCCACGCCCACGGTCAGGCCCCAGGCCCCGTCCAGGAGGACGTTGATGGCGTCCTTCCAGTCCGCCCCGAACTCGTTCTCGCCGGTGACGACGAGCGTCACCAGGTTGGTCAGCGGGATCGAAACCAGTCCGGCGACGGTGTAGCCGATGGTGTTGCCCAGCGCGCTGTGCGGCAGCGCCACCATGAACTGCTGCCACGCGTCCTCGGCGGGGTTGAGCTTCTTCTGAAGCTGGTCCCAGTAGGTGGCCTCCGACATCCACTTCTTCGCCTTCGTCATGCGCGACGCGTCCGGCCGCGCGGCGTCCTCGGCCAGCCTGGCGGCCTGCTGCGGGAAGCCCCGCACCTTCTCCTCGCGCCCCGCCCTGGCGCGTCCCTGGATGCCGCCCGAGATGCCTCCGCGGATGAAGCCGCTCACCCCTCCCACGATGACCGTGCCGGTGAACTCCCCCCAGCTGAAGTCGTCGGCGGTCAGCGCGTAGGTCATGCCGTTCCAGCCGGCCGCGGAGACCATGCTCGCGAGCGCCGACAGCCCCGCCGTCCTCCCCATCGTCGTCACGTCCAGCGCCAGCCCCGCCACGGTCCCCGCGGCGGCAACGGCGCCCGAGAACACGACGACCACCATCCGCCCACTGTCCGAGATGGCGCCCGTGCGGTCCACCCGCGTGGTCGGGTGGTTGCCCGCGTAGGTGTAAGGGCTGGGGAACTCGTCGGCCGGGTCCGGCGCGTAGAAGCGGCCCAGCACCGGGTCCATGAGGCGGGCGTTGAGGTTGTAGAGGCCCGTCTCCGCGTCGTACTCGGCGCCGGAGAAGCGCAGGCGCATCCACGGCGCGGCGCCCGTCGTCTCCCGTGCCTCGCCGAAGGCGGTGTAGCCGAAGCCCTCCACCAACGTGCCCTGCGCGTCGAACAGCGCGCGCGTGGAGCGCAGCCGGTCGCTCGAGGCGTGGTAGCGGACGCCGTCGCGGTACACCAGCGGGCAGCCCGTGGGGCCCGGCACGTACAGCACGGTGCCGCTCTTCCCTCCCGTCACGAACAGCGGCTGGTTCTCACCCGGGAAGCGCACCTCGCGCTCCTCGCCGCCGGGGCCGTGCACCCGGGTGGCCACGCGGACGCCGTCGGCGTCGTAGGCGTACTCGACGGTGCGCGCGTCGCTGGCGCCGGGGCGGATCTGGATCCGGCTGGGCAGCGCCATGCCCGGCGCGTAGGCGAAGTCCAGGTCCACCGGGCCGGCGCCCCGGGTGCGGCGCGACGACACCGTGCCGTCGGCCCGCCAGGTGAACGACGTCTCGCTGGCGTCCGGCCACGCCACCGTGTCCAGCCGGTTGCCGCCCGGCACGTACGACAGCCTCGCGCCGGAGAGTTCGCGGATGTTGCCGTTGAGGTCGCCCTCGTACTGGAAGCGCTCGGCGGCATCCGTACCCTCCACCGTGTCGGAGGTGGTGATGCGGCCCAGCCCGTCATAGCCATACGCGAGCTGTTCCCGCTGCGTGCCGAGCACCGCGCTGGCGCCACGCACGTTGCTGTCGGGCGCGAAGGTGTATGCCTGCGTGGCGCTGGTCCCGGCGGAGGCGGTGGAGTGCAGCAGGTGGCCCGGCGGGTCGTATTCCAGCTCCCAGGTGACGGGGCCGGAGCGGCTGGTGCGGACACGCGCCATCGCATCCCATCCGAACGAGGCCAGCTCCGTGCCCGCCTCGTCCTGGATGGAGGTGATGTGGCCCTGGACGTCGCGGCCGTACCGCAGCGGCCCGGGCTGGGGGAACAGCTCGCGCGGCAGGCCCAGCCGCGTCAGCGCGTTCGTGTTGTCGTAGCCGAACGTCACCTCCAGCGGCGCGGCCTGCTCGCCGTCGTCCCACGTCACGCGCAGGGTGCGTGCTTCAAGCTGGCCCAGCGGCGTCCAGCGGTACGAGGAGTCCACCGTCGCGGGCGCGCCCGTGTCCTGGGAGCGGGAGTCCACCAGCTGTCCCAGCGCCAGCGCGTCCCAGCCGTCGCCGTCGTAGCGCCACACGCCCGTCGTCACCGCGCCCGAACCTGGATCCGTCAGCGGCCAGCCCGGGAGCTCCGCCCGTTCGAGCAGCAGCGGCTCGTTCCACGCGCCCGTCACGTGGCCGCGCGCCGTCATCCGGCTCATCGCGTCGTAGGTCGTCCAGGTGATGCGGCCCTCGGCCGCGTCCGCCGCGGTCTGGGCGAAGCGCGCGCGCCCGCCCCGGTCATGGACGTAGCGCGTCTCCCCTGCGTCGGGCGTGGACTCACGCAGCAGCCGGCCCAGGCAGTCGTAGTCGCGGACGATGGCCGTGTCCGTGCCGTCCCGCCAGCCGTCGGGGAGGATGACGCGCGTGCGCGTGCCCGTGGGCTGCATGCCCAGGTCCATCGCGGAGACGTACGTGGAGTCGTCCCGCAGCGGCACGAGCACGGCGAGCGCGGCGTCCTTCGCGTCGCGCACCTTCAGCTGCCGCTCGCCCACGGGGGAGACGAGCGTGGTGACGCGGAAGTCGGTGGCCGGAAGGTCCAGCCCCGGGAGCACCGCCGCGTCCGGCGCGTAGCGCACCTTCGCCGTGGGCCGTGAGTCCGCGGGCGTGGTGTACGGGTCGACGATGGCCCACGCTGCGCCCGCCAGGCCCACCTCCACGGTGCGCCCCAGCGGTGACGCCTCCAGCAGGCGCCGCGAGTACGGGTAGCCCCCGTCCGCGGAGCGGCCCGCCTCGCCATTCCAGTAGTCCGCCGCATCGCCGGCCATGGCGCCGCTGCCCGCGAGCGAGGCCTGGAAGGCCGGCAGGTCCACCAGCCCCGTCCGGTAGAGCAGCGGGGCCAGCGCCGCGCCCGAGCCGAAGTCGCCGGGCACGGACTTCGTCTTCACGATGGTGCGCCCCAGCGCGTCCTCGATGAGCTGGTTGACGAGGTAGGTGTCCCCCCCGAGCGCCTGGAGCTGACGGTCCGCGCCGGTGGAGTCCTGCAGGCGCGCCTGAATCACCGGGCCCTCCATCCACGCCAGGTTGCGCAGGCCCAGCGCTCCGGTGCCCGAGGTGAGCACCGCGCCACCGCGCACGCCCGCCGCCACGGAGAACACCAGGCCGCCGTCCGTCCAGAACAGCAGCCGGCCTCCGGTCACCACCAGCAGCAGCGAGGCCGGGCTGGAGGCGCCCGTGCCCACCGGCGAGACCCCCTGCCCGCCCACTTCCAGGCTCCATCCACCATCCCAGGACAGCCGCGCGGCGGTGCCCACCGTGAAGCCGAAGCCCGGCGACAGCCGCACCGGGCCGCCGTCCACCGAGGTGGGCTCCACGTAGAGGGCCCACGCCTCCGTCTCTGGCGCGGTGGCGGAGAGCGACGCGGCGGTGGTGGCCTCGTGCAGCAGCAGGCCGGAGGCCGCGCGCCACGCGCCCTCCGCCGAGGGCGTCCATGCGTCACGCCACGCCTCGCCGTCGCGGAACGTCTGCACGGTGCCGCCCTGCGTGGCCTGGACGACCAGCTGGGTGTTCGGGTCCCCCGGCTCGAAGCCAGCGTTGCGCTGGCGGGAGCTGAACTCCAGCTGCACGCCCTTCAGCGATCCGTTGGCGCGCACCTGGCCCACCATGCGCCGGGTGGGGCCGTAGACGGCGCGGGACGTCAGGCCCCCGGGGCCCACATTGGCCGTCAGCTTGTGCGTCCCCGGCTCGAAGGCCTGCGCCATGACGTTGGCGTCGCGCGGATAGAAGCCCACGTCGTCCACCCACAGCTCGCCGCCACCCGCCTCGACGCGCAGCCGGACGGAGAGCGGGCCGTCGGACGCGAGGCGCGCGTGATGCTCGCCCAGAGCGATGGCCGCCTGCACCCAGGTCCAGCGCCCGGAGGTGTCGTTCAGCGCGAGCCGAAGGGGCTCGCCCACCACCGTGCTTCCCGAGGTCACGGTGATGATCAGCACGGGCGACGCGCCGGCCGCGGCGTCGCGGGGCCGCGCATACCAGCAGCCGGCGACGTAGGTGCGCGCGTTGTCCGCGGGCGTCAGCGGTGCGCGCTCCACGGCGGCGGCCCCTCCCGGCAGCCACGCGCAGCGGACGCCGGTGTGGGCGCGCTCCGTCGTGACGGCGGCGCCTCCGGTGAAGGTCCACGCGGAGAGCGGTTCCTGCGACTCGAAGCCGCAGGCGTCGGCCTCCTGCGCGGCCAGGTCCGCGTTCGTCACCATCAGCAGCGGCAGCTGCCCGGTGGCATCCACCCGGGTGGAGTGCGCCACGCCCGAAGCGTCCTTCGACAGCGTGGCGATGCCCCGGGCGTCGCGCGTCAGGATGCGCGTGCGCATGAACCACTCCGGGGGAACGGTGTCCGCGCCGAACGGGAACCGGGCGCCGTCCGAGGCCGTCGGGCCACCCCAGTCGTAGCGGGCGGACACGTCCAGCACCGTGCAACCGCCGGCCGTCTCGAAGGGGCCGTAGGTGGTGGCGGCGCACGCGGACACGGAGTCCACGCCGTCCTTCGGCCACACCCGGGTGCGCATCTGCGCGACGGAGGTCAGCACGTTCTCCCACGCCAGGGCGCGCCAGGCAGGCACGGCGGCGGCGAAGGTGGTGGCCATCTCCGTGGTCCACGTCACGCCGTGGACGTCGCGTGTGTCGAACGACTCGGAGGTGGTGCCGCCCGTCAGCGGCGCGGGGAAGCCACCCAGGTAGCCATAGCGCGTCTCCAGCGCGAGGCCGTCCTTCGTGGAGCGGATGCTCGCCGGCCGCACGTAGGCGCCATGCAGCATCACCTCGCTCCACGCTCCCGAGGCCGCGTCCTGGAGCGACGTGAAGCCGGCGCGCGACGTGAAGACGTCCCAGGTGTTGGTCTCGCTGGCGACCAGGCGGCCGGTGTAGCCGCGCACCGCCGTGGGGGACTTCGGGTCCTCGTCGCTGTCCACCGTGTAGCGGCGCCCGGTGGTGGGGTCCTCGACGGACCAGTACAGGTAGCGCCCGTCGACGCGGCGGGCCTCGTAGACGGCCTGGGCGGACAGCGCCGCTTCGGCCGGGAACAGCGCGCGCAGGGCCTGGGGCACGGGGGTGCCCGGCGGGACGTCGGGCGTGAGGCCCAGGGCAGCGGAGGTGGGCGCGGCGAACAGCGCGGCGCCCTCGAAGGTGAGCGTCTGGAGGGGCTGGCCGTCCAGCATGCTCAGCCCTTCCGCCGTGGCCCCGTTGTCGTAGGTCGTCACGGTCCGCCCGCCGTGCGCGGCGGACGGGTCGTCACAGCCATCCCAGGCCGTGGAGCGGTAGTACTTGATGACCTCGCCGGACGGGTCGCACGCGGCGCTCACCCGGTCGAAGCTCCACACGGAGCGCAGCGGCTCGCCCAGGCCGGTGTCGATGGACAGCGAGCGCACCGGGGAGTCCACCAGCGCGCCCTGGATGTCGCCCCCCACGAAGCGGTGCAACGTGAGGCTCGGCGCGCGCTCGAAGTCGGGCGCCGTCTGCGGGTACGTGATGAGGGTGGCGGGCCCCGCGGGGCTCTTGCCCGCGCGAGGGGGAGACAGCAGCCCCTCGGGCGACAGGGGGCTGACGAACGTCTGGCCGGCGATGGTGGAGGTGGCCTTCGCGCGGCCGTTCTCCAGCAGGGCCAGGGCGATGCGCGCGGCACCCTGCCCCGGAGGCAACCGCCACCCCGTGAAGTCCGGGGCCGCGTCCACGACGCTGAAGGAGTCCGCGCCTTCCGGAGCGCCCTCGTAGACGGGCTGCTCGCTCTCCGGCCCCGTCCACCCGGGCGTGGCGCCGCGGAACCAGACGGTGTTGGAGGCGACGATGAAGTCCTCGCCGGTGGCCGCGGGGTAGCCGGAGTCCTCTGCGGGAGGCAGGGCCGGCAGCGTCCTCGGCGCGCGGGAGAAGGTGCCGCTGTCGGCGTCGTAGGCGAGCAGCCGCGTGGTGATGCCATCCGACACGTTGAGCACCTGCAGCGCCACGTCGCGCCCGTACGTGTAGGCCAGCCAGCCCGGCCGGCCACGCCCCTGGTCGGTCAGCGCCTCGGAGGTGCTCCAGCCCACGCCATCGAAGCGCCACAGGTACCGGTCGGTCCCCACCAGCTCGTTGCCGGACACGGACGGCACCGGCGGCCATGAAGGCCTGGGCACCTGCGTGACGGAGGACAGGCGCAGGTTCTGCGCGTCCACGCCCTGCCCTTCCTGGAACTGGTAGTCCGCGTCCCAGCGGCGCACGCGCAGGGCGTAGCGGCCGGTGGCGCTGGAGTCCGTGGCCTCGCACCACGCCACCATCGACGGGCCGTCCGCCCAGGACATCTCCGTCTGCCGGGGCCCCAGCTGCACGTCCAGGGAGCCGCCGTCGTTCCACCGGTGGTCGCCGTCCAGCCACGCCAGCGACACCGTCCCCTTTCCGTTGAGGTGCTGCCACAGCAGGTAGCGCTCGCCGCGAGCGAGCACCTGCATCGTCCGGCCCCGCACCGCGGGCGCATCCCCGCCATTCCAGGCGCGCCGCTGCCAGTCCCAGGTGAGCCGGTAGAGGTTGTCACCGGCGCCGTCGAACCCGGAGACGGTGGCCAGCAGGAAGCGCTCTCCGGCGGCGAGCCGGGCGCCCGTCGCCCGCGGGAAGGAGAGCCACGAGGTGCCGTCCCCGCCCGAGTACGGCGCCCACTCCCACGCGCGCAGCGTACTGCGCCGGAACGGGAGCACGCGCACCTCGTCGCCGACGCGGAAGGTCAGCCCGAAGAAGTCCGTGGAGGTGACGCCCGCGAGCGAGGCCGCGTCCAGTGCCTGCTCCCCCTCGTAGACGAGCCCCTCGCTGACGGTGGAGCGCTGCCAGCGTCCCGTCCACGTGTGGACCTGGAGGCTCAGCCGCCTGCGCTGTGCATCCAGCCAGCAGGTGACGGCGTAGTCCGGCCCCAGCCAGACGAAGGGGGTGTTGCCGGTGGCGCCGAAGCCCGCGGGCGGCGTGACGGTCAGGTCCCGCTCGCAGATGTCCAGCGGGATGGCGCCGTCGTACGTGAAGGTGCCGGTGGCGCCCTCGGGATAGGTGATGCGCGTGAGCGCGCCCGGGTGGGCCGCGTCGGCCTCCAGCGCGTAGCCGAACACGTAGCCGGGCAGGCTCCGGCCGGCCGGGTCCTGCTCGGTGATGCCCGTGAGGAAGCGCTTGCAGAGGTCGGCGGACGACGCGGCGGGGGTGCCGGGCAGCGCCTGGGGCGGCGCGTAGTCCAGCTTCACGCGGTACAGCTCGCGGCCCGCGTCGTCCAGGACGCGCAGCCGGTCCAGGTACAGCGTCTCGTAGCGGTCCTGGAAGGCGTTGGGGGTGGTGAGGTTCTCCGGCGCCACGCCGTCGGCGGCGGGCACGAGCACCTTGTGCGGGTCCTGGTACTCGTGGACGGTGGCCGTGTACCACTTGGGCGCGTAGTCCAGCGCCACGCCGCGGCCGCCCACGCCGGTGATGCTCGAGAGGTAGCAGGCCTTGGTGTACGGCAGCCCTTCGGCGCCCACGCGCTGCTCGACGGCGTCGTACGCGTAGGTGACCCGGTCGCCGTAGCGGTCCACGCGCGCGACCAGGTTCCACGCGTGCGCGTACTGCGCCTGGCCCTCCCGGCGCACCGAGCTGCCCGTCCAGCCGCCCCGCTCGCCGCCGAAGCGCACGCCCCACTCGATGCCGTGGCCGGTGCTGGTGGCGAAGCCCTGGGAGGTGGCGGAGACGCCGCCGCCGAAGACCCGCTGCGTGCCCGAGTCGTCCACCGCCACCCAGCGCTCGTAGGTCGGGTAATAGCGGAAGCGCCAGAAGCTGAAGTCCTGCGGCTCGAAGCCGAGCCCGCCCGCCGCCACCGCGAGCACCCGTGCGCCGTCCGCGCCGGCCTGCTCGGACAGGACGAAGGACTGCTCGTGGACGGGGTCCTCCACGTCCCAGGGGCCCTGCCCGCTGACGGTGGCCTGGGAGGACAGGGGCAGACCGGCTCCGGCGAAGGCGGCGATGAGTTCCTGCGAGACGTGGGGCCCGCCGAGCCGCGAGGTCAGCGCCGCGTCCAGCAGCGCGCGGACCCATGGGCGGGGGGTGGGCACCAGCCGGTTGCGAGCGCCTCCGGACTCCATGCTGAAGCGCCGCGCGGCGAGCGACAGGGCGCCGTCGGACTCCGCGATGATCCGCTCGCGGGGGAGCATCCATCCCAGGCCGACCACGCCCGTGGGCGCGTCGAGGTTCCAGCGCGTCGCGGCGAGGTGGATGGAGCTGTCATAGGAGAGGCCCAGCTCCACCGCGAGCGTGTCGTCTCCGAGCTTCCCCGGGAGCTGGACCAGCGGGCGCTGGTAGCTCACCGAGCCTCGGAAGAGGTTGATGCTCTGCCGGAGGGAGCCGACGTCGGTCGACGCGAACTGGGCAGGACGCTGCGGAGGGACCTGATTGGGGGCGCGCGGGGTGGGCATGACGGTCCAGGGAGGGGATTCAATGGGCGCCCCTGATCAGCGGCGCGCAGCCCGGGACTCTGCGTGGAACGTGCCAGCGCGCATCCAGGCGCGGCGTGAGAGCGCACGCCTGGGGGCCCCGGGGATGAAACAAGGGCTGACGCGTTGCCTGGACACGCGGGTGCGTTCTGGCGGAACGCGCGGCTTTACGCGGGAAGGAATGCAAATGAATTCCCGGGGCCCATCCCTGGAGGAGCGGCGGTCCGCACTCTCGCGCCCCGCTTCCTTCAGGAGCCTTCATGTTCCGGATCCCGTCCGTGTGTCTCTGCCTGTTCGCCTCGCTCGCCATCGCCGACGAGTCCGCCTCGAAGCCCGCCAGGCTCACCGTGGCCCAGAAGAACGGCTGGGTCGTCTATGAGACGGAGCTGAAGAAGAGCAGCTACGACAAGACGAGCTACCCCGCCTTCGACCCGATGAAGGACCGGACCCAGAGCGCATGCCAGTCCGTCGTGGGCACCCTGGTCGAGGTCTGCGGCACCCCGGATGGCAAGGCGGCCGTGAAGGAGGCCGTCACCCAGACGGTCTGCCGGCTGTCGACGGAGGGAACCAAGGTCTCGCTCGACGGGGGCGTGCTGACCCTCCACATCGACCCGGTGAAGAGCTCCATCGCGGGCAAGGAGCCCGGGAACTACAGCTGGAAGGGCGCCCTCGAGGAGGTGCTGTAGCACCGGGCCGCAGCGGGCAGGACACGGCGCCCTCCACGCGCGGACTCCGAGTGGTGCAGCAGACCTCGAGGCGGTTTGCGGCGCTTGAGCGCCATGTCGAGCGCGCCCAGCACCAAGTGCGTGTCAATGGACTGTCCCATGACCCAGAGCATAGGAAGGACAGGAGCCCTCTTGGGCGTAGCGGGCGGGAGCAGAGCGGGAGGTGAGGGACGCTGACGGGGAGCCCATGAGCCGCACGCCGGGCCGGCGCAGAAGCCTTTCATCTCCAGCAGACACACGCCTGCCCAGCCCAGCCGCCTTCCCAGGCGGGGCGCGGCAGGGGCCTGGCTCTCTTGGCTGGCTGTGGCGGCTTGAGCTTCAACACCCCGCGCTCTGGGGCGGCCCTCGCGCAGGGGCCAGGTGCGCACTCGCCGTGGGCAACCCCAGGTGCTCCAGAATCGCTCTCACCCCTCCTGCTCCCTTCACGTACGCCAACACCCGCCGCCTGCCTCCACACCTCAAGCACGCGAACACATCCAGGGCGAACGTCCTGCGCAGCAGCCCGGCCCAGTCCAAACGCAGTGTGCGCTCCTTCCTCGGCTCCTCCACCGTCGCGGCAAAGGCGGGGCTCTCCCCCTCCAGCCCCGGCTCCGCCCCTGCTTGAGGGAGCAGAAATGGACGCACTTTCGCGCCTGGGGCAAAGACGCCGTGGAACCTCGTCAGGTTTGCCCTCGGAGGAGGCACCAGGCTGGCCAGCCGGCGGAGCAGCGGAACCTGTCAACGCGAATGAGACAGTGAAACTGAGAGATTAGTGCGCAGCCACCTGTGAGTTGAGGAGCGGCGCGGGGTTGTTGATCCAGACGGCGTTCGGAAGGGCCTGAGGCTTCGGCGGGCCGTGGGAGAAGCGCTCGGGGTGCGCGGCGAAGGCGTCGGGGACGAGTTCACGGACCATGCCCCTCAAGCTGAGGACGCCCCTTGCCGCTGACCAGCCCATGCCTGACTTTCGTTAGGTGCTGCAAGCGCCCATCAGAATGTCTTCGGCCGTCCTTCGCTTGATGACAAGCCGCTCTTTCGGAGTCTTGGCATTGCGCAGCCATGTTTGTTGGTATTCCAGAAATGTGCGCTCGAATTCCGCGAAGGTCGCCTTTGACAAAGAGAGGTGAAGCCTCCCGCTCTCCAGCACGCCAACGGGCTCGCGTTCTGTCTCCTTCGCCTGACGGTGGTTCATCCCCTTGGCCCTTGGACCTGAAGCATCCCCTCATTTTCGAGCCGGAAACCGCAATAATTTCAGCAACTTAGAATCCATGCCATGGCCGCCGACGGCCTTGTCGCTCTGGGCAGGGCCTCAAGTGCGGGCCCCCGCCCTCGGGAGCCCAGTAAAATCAAGGACTTGCGGCCCCCAAATGAGGGGATGCTTCAGCCCTTGGACACCTCTTCCCGTTGGCCGAGTAGGGCCGAAAAACCTCTGCGCATGCGGTGTTCATAGCGAGCTTTGCATTGTTCGGCCTGCCTCATAGGCCGATTCGGCGCAGCGCTTCGCGTCCGAGGTGGCCCGGGGCTTGGGTCTGGCAACCATTGCGCATGGGATGGACACCACGGTGGCCGAGGTGGCGCTCGGCGCGAGTGTTCGCCGCGCACCGGGCAAGTTCCACGGCGCCCGGGTGGTGCTCGGCGCGGAGGCTGGCAGTCACTCCATACAGGGAGGGCACCACGGCTCCGAGGTGTTGCTCGGCACGGATCATCTCTACAGCCCGAGGTGGTGCTCGGCGCGGGCAGGCTCAACGGCCCCGAGGTGGCGCTCGGCACGGACGTTGGCGGCCACCATGCACCGGCAGGCGCCACGGCCCCGAGGTAGTGCTCGGCATGGACCCTGGCCGCCGCTGCGCACCTCGCAGATGCCTCGCCCTGAGGTGGCGCTCGGGGAGGCCCGATCCGCTGGGTTCTGGCCGTGGCCCTGCCTCGCCCTGGAGGATGAAGCTCTTTCCCGCTGGGGGACTTGATGAGGGTACATCGCGCTCTCGCGCTACTCCTGCTGGTTTGGTTGACAGGCTGTGCCTCAGGGCGCGTGGTGCGCTTGGAAACGGGCCAGGGGCCGCCAGTCGTCTTCACGCCTCACAACGACGAAGCCGGGCCGGTGGAGGTGGAGCGGCGCGAGTTCAAAGCGGCCATGGCGAGGCTGGCGCGGGGCGTGAGGCTCCCGGCCAATCCCCAGCAGGCCGCGCGGCGCCTGATGGGAGTGGACGCCCGAGGCGGCACGTACCTCTTCGATCCGCGCACCCGGCAGATGACGCCACTGGAGGGGGCGGCACTGGCCTCCGACATGCCGCCAGCGGAGGTGGAGCTGACGCGGGCATATCTGCGTTGGTGCGAGCGCACCGGGCGCAAGGGCGACTGTCTGCGTTTGCTGGCGGAGAGTCCCACCGTCACCGGAGACGGGCGCTATGCGCTGGCCATGGCCATGGCTCAAGGTGTTGTTTTAGAGGAGATGCTAGATGCCTTCAAAGACATGGCCGACCCGCACGCGGCGCTCTCGGCGGCGCTGTGGACCATGACCCTCTATCTGGTCCTCTGGTCGGTGCCCGAGCCGGTGAGCAAGGGCCTGGCTGCTGTGATGACGGCGACAGCCATTGTCTACCTCGGGGTGGACACCTTCTGGACGCTGATAGCGGGCTTCAAACGGCTGGTGGAAGAGGCGGACCGGGCCACCACGTTTGACGAGCTCCGCGATGCGGGTGAGCGCTACGGCAAGGTGATGGGCGGGAACGCGGCGCGAGCCTTCGCGCTGCTGGCGACGGTGGCCGTCGGTAACACGGCTGCGGGCTTCGCCTCGAAGGTGCCGACGCTGCCTGGTTCCGCCCAGGCGGCAGCGCTGGCCGGGGGCCGCGCGGGTATCCGCCTTGCCGCCGTGGGCGAAGTGGGAGCGGTGGCGGTGACGGGCGAGGCTGTCACCGTGGCGCTGGCCCCCAACGCGGTGGCCATGACGGCACGGGCCATGGGGGGCGCGGCTGCCGCCCCGGTAGACGCGAAGGGCCATGACCACCACATCGCCACGAACAAGTGGTGGAAGTCCACGAACAATGAAGGTCCGTGGTCTCCCAGGTTCCAGAGGATCTTCGATAAGGCGGGCATGTCGCTGGACGATCCGGCCAACATCGTCCACGTCAAGGGCCACAAGGGACCTCACCCGCAGGCGTACCACAAGGCGATTCTCCGCCGCCTGTCTGACGCAACGGAGGGGTGTCGCACCATGCAGCAATGCCGCGAAGCGCTGACTACGGAATTGCGTGACTTGGCGGGGGAAATCGCCACCCACGGGTCCGACCTCAACAGGCTGGTCACCGGCACCTAGGATCACGACAATGGATCGCATGGTAAGGCGCTATTTCGATCTGAGCGACGACATGACCATTCCAGGCCGGTGGGTGCTCGGCACTCCCACGGACGCTCAAGGCCGGGAGGTGGACGACCCCTGGATGTTCTATCGGGGCCAGCAACTTCCAGACCTGGGACGCTTGAAACTTCCCATGGATGTACCCGGCAGGGCGCTCGACTTCTCACAAGCGGCGTTCGCGGCCCCGGTGGTCCACGCCCGAGTGGCTTCCGCACTCACGGAGCTAGCCCCCGAGGAAGTGCAGACCCTGCCCGTGGAGATAGAGGGCCACCCTGAGCCGTTCTTCATTCTCGTGGCGACCCAACTCATTCAGTGCATTGACGAACGAGCATCAAGGCACGTCAGGAAATGGACCCCAGAAGATGGGCGGCCCGAGAAGCTGGGGAAGTACCGGGACGTGCGAGGGATGCGGATCGACCCGGCGCAGGTAGGTGACGCCAAAATATTCCGCCCCCGGGGCTGGGCTATCGCGCTGATTGTCCGGGACGATATCAAAGAAGCCCTGGAACACATGGGGGCCACAGGGACGGAATTTGAAGAAGTCTAGGGATAAGCTCCATGGCTCCGAGGTGGCGCTCAGCGCGGGCGTTGGTCACCACCGCGCATGGGCCCTGTCCGACGCAGGGCTCCGCCCGGCTTGGTGTTCCGCAGGGACCAAAAAAGAACCAAATCCAATGGACGGGTCTGGACTCGCCCGGACAGGAAGCCGCCCCCCTTTCAGAGGTAAAACCGGGCGGACAGGCGTTGGTCCGAGTAGGGACCAAATCCGCCTACGAGGCTTCGATTCTCGCCGCCTCCACTGAGCATCTCCCGGGAAGGACTCAGCTTTCCGCGAGACTGTAGCAAGAGATGTAGCAAGGCCCCGGGCACCTACGAGCGAGACCTCATCGTTGCGGCCCTGGAGGGCGCGAAGGGCAACCGGAGCGAGGCGACGCGGCGGCTCGACATCAGCCGCGCCACCCTGCACGACAAGCTGCGCAAAGTACGGGCTCGCCGCCGGGGACGAGGACGGCGCCTGAGCCTCACGGCACACGGGTGAGCTGCAACCGTCAGTGCATGAGGTGCTCGTGACCCGGGACCACTTCTCTCCTGGCGGGAGACACCCTGGCATATGGTGGCCGGGCAGCACTCACCTGGGAGATACACACATGCGAATGGCAATCATCGCGGGGCTGATGGCAGCGGGACTGTTGGCGGGTTGTGGCGGCACGTCCGACGGAGAGATGGGCGTTGCGTGCGCCAACGGCACCACGTGTACCGGTTCCGCCGCCGAGTGCGAGGCGACGTGCGGTCCCAGCGAGGCGGCTGATGAGAAGAGCGCTGCCTGGATCATGTGCTACTGCTGCGACGGCACCGAGATCCTTGGCGTCTATCCCTCGTCCTGCGTCGGCTACTGCTCGACCCGCGACGGCGTCTGCGGGTAGCCGCAAAGGCGCCGAGGGAACACCTCTCGTTCTGTAGATGCGGCGGCTCACCCCGGGCTTTCGGGGCGGGCTGCTGTGTTTCCTAAAGCCATCCCCAAGCCCGCTCCATGACGCGCCGGGCCCCCTGCCTGCCCGGAAGATGGCGCTGACACATGCCCATGCCGTCAGTAGGCTCGCCGGGCTGCCCCTTCCCCCCTCGCGAGACACGGCATGGCGTCTGCTCACCTGAATCCAGCACGCCTCCCCCCGGGCACGAAAGTGGGGCACTGGCGAGTCATGGAGCGGCGGGGAGAGGGAGCCTACGGCGCCGTCTACCGCGCCTTCGCCGAGGGGCACCCCGGACCTGTGGCGCTCAAGCTGGCCCTGTACCCGGGCGACGAGCGCTTCGCGCGCGAGGTGGAGCTGCTCTCCCGCCTCCGTCACCCCCACGTCCCGCGCCTGCTGGACCATGGACGCTGGCTGCCGCCAGGGGGCCCGCCCCACCCCTTCCTCGCCATGGAGTACGTGGAGGGCGTGTCGCTGTATGCGTGGGCGCGGAGGCAGCGCCCCTCCTCCCGGCAGGTGCTCCACGTCCTCGCCGAGCTCGCTCGGGCCCTGGAGGCCACGCATGCCGTGGGCGGCATCCACCGGGACGTGAAGGGCGACAACGTCCTCGTGAGCGCCGCGGAGGGACGGGCCTTCCTCACCGACTTCGGCTCCGGGCACTTCGTGGGCGCCGCTCCGCTGACGTCACCGCCCTTTCCTCCCGGGACCCCGCCCTACCGCTCGCCCGAGGCGTGGCGCTCCGTGCGCTTCCCCCTCCTCGAATCGGCCGTGCCCTATGCCCCTGGGACGGCGGATGATGTCTTCGCGCTGGGGGTGACCGCGTACAGGCTGGTGACCGGCGAGTACCCTCCGGCGGCGGCACCGAAGGACCCGGAGTGCCCTGTCTGGAGTCTGGAGGGCGCGGGCCCTCCGCCTCCGCGAGCGCTCAACGTCCGCTGCTGCCCGGAGCTGAGCGGGCTCGTGTCTCGGATGCTTTCCGTGCGCCCCGAGGCGCGCGGCGGTGCCCGCGAACTGGCGGAGGCGCTGGAGCAGACCGCGAGGAAGGCGGGGCCGGAGGCGGATGCGCCGCTCTTCATCGCGGAGGTGTCTCACCCCTTGAGGACATGGGCCGACTCCCCACCTGTCTTGCCTCGAGGCACCAGGCCTCGCTGGCGCCCATGGCTCGTGGCAGGCAGCGTGGGAGGCGCGCTCATGCTTGGCGCCGGGGGGATGCTGCGCGTGCATCCCGGAGCGGCTTCCGCGAAGGAGCCGACTTCCCTGCGCATGGGTGCGGAGGATGGCGGCACCGTGGCCGTCGGGGACTCGGTGATGACAACCCCGGTGGCGCCCACCCGGGAACCGTCCGCGTGGTCGACCCTTGGGGTGGACATGCCACCGAAGCCCTTTCCGGGGCAGCGACGGCCTGATGCCAACGGCCGCTGCCCCGGCAAGGCCCAGGTCGCCATCCATGGCGGATGCTGGATGAAGTCACCGGTCGATCCGAAGGACTGCGACCCGGACTCCTTTGTCTACAAGGGCGTTTGTTATACGCCCGTTTTCGCCCTCCCACGCCCCGCCACCTCGAATACCGCCGCGCCATAGCCCGACAGCATCCCTGTCGTTGAAAACGATTGTTCCCGATGCACCATGACGACGAGCTCCTCGCGATCCGCTGGTGGGACTGGGACGCCGAGAAGCTCACCCGCAACCTCGACGCCATCCGTGGCGCGGACCTGGACGCGCTGAAGCGCGCGACCTGAATCACTCGGGCTGGTAGACGTGCGCGACGGTGCCCTTCTCGAACCGCGGGGTGCTGACCAGGCGCAGGTTCATCGGCTTCTCGCACACCGGGAACAGCCGGAGCCAGCTTCCCGGCGCCACCGGGTGGATGACGAGCCGGGACAACGAGCACTGATTGCTGGAGCGTCACCACTTCCTCTCGCCGAGTCAGGCCCGGCGGGAACTGATGCAGAAGCAAGCGGCCTGATGACGACCCACCTAGTGTCTCATCAATCCGGTGCGGTACAGCAGGTGCTGCAGGGAATCCGCGCGCGACCCGTTGGCGGATGCATCCCAGGGGGTGGCGACACCTCTTCGCGCACTTCTAACCGGCCCTCGGGAATGGCACTCTTTGGACCCAAAGGGGAGAAAGACATGCGGCGGATTCCCGGGTGGGTCGTGGTGGTGTGCTTGTTCTGGGCGGCGGGATCCCCGGCCGGAGAGGAGAAGCCGGATGTGCGGTTGCAGGAGGCCCGGGCGGCATATGCCGAGGCGATGAAGTCCGACAAGGAAGGCAAGTACGCCAAGACCGTGGCGCAGGGTGGACATGCCCTCGCGCTGCTGGAGGCGGTGCTCGGGGGCTCGCATCCAGAAGTCGCCAACTGTCTGGACCTGCTCGGTGCGTCACACCGACGTCAAGGGGAGTTGGACCGGGCCGAGCCCCTGCTTCAGCGCGTGCTCGCCATTCGCGAAGAGGCCCTCGGCAAGAAGCATCCCGACGTCGCCCAATCGCTCAACAACCTCGCCAACCTCTACCTGGAGCAGGGGTTGTTCGGCCAGGCCGAGCCGCTCCATCAGCGCGCGCTCGCCATTCGGGAAGAGGCCCTCGGCAGGAGCCATCCCCTCGTCGCCGCCTCGCTCAACAACCTCGCCGTCCTCTACGACCAACAGGGGCTGTACGGCCGGGCCGAGCCGCTCTACCAGCGCGCCCTCGCCGTTCGGGAAGAGGCCCTCGGCAGGAATCATCCCTCCGTCGCCACCTCGCTCAGCAACCTCGCCATCCTCTACTCGGAGCAGGGGTTGTACGGCCGGGCCGAGGCACTCCATCTGCGCGCGCTCGCCATCCGGGAAGAGGACTTCGGCACCCATCATCTCGACATCGCCAGCACACTCTCCAACCTCGCCAACATCTACCATGAGCAGGGGTTGTACGGTCAGGCCGAGCCGCTCTACCAGCGCGCCCTCGCCATCAAGGAAGAGGCCCTCGGCAGGAACCATCCCAGCATCGCCATCCCGCTCCACAACCTCGCCCTCCTCTACTCGGAGCAGGGGTTGTACGACCGCGCTGAGCCGCTCTATCAGCGTGCGCTTGCCCTTCGCGAAGAGGCCCTCGGCAAGAAGCATCCCGACGTCGCCCAATCGCTCAACGGCCTCGCCGACCTCTACGTCAAGCAGGGCCGATACGGCCGGGCCGAGCCGCTCTACCGACGCGCGCTGCCCCTCCTGGAAGCGGCCCACGGCAAGAACCATCCCGAGGCCGCCCAGTCGCTCAGCGGCCTCGCCAATCTCTACGTCCAGCAGGGCCGATACAGCCGGGCCGAGCCGCTCTACCAACGCGCGCTGCCCATGCTGGAAGCGGCGCTCGGCAAGAACCACCCCCACGTTGCCCGGGAGCTCAACGGACTCGCTTTGCTGAAGCTGGGCCAGCGTCGCCTCGGTGCGGCCATTCCGCTGTTCACGCGCGCCTTCTCCGTATCCGAGCGGCGCCTGCGCCAGGAGGCACTCGACTTCTCCGAGTCGCGCCTGGCCCGCTTCCTCCAGTTTCTCCGCACCGATGAGGAGCGCCTCTACGCGCTGCTGCGCGCCCACCCCGACAACGCCAGCGTCAGACGCCTGGCCCTGGGGGCGGCCCTGCTCCTCAAGGGCCGCTCCGTCGAAGAGACCGCCGACATCTCCCGCGCTGTCTACCGAAGCCTGGGCCAACAGGAGCACGACACCTTCGAGCGCTTGCGCTCGCTGCGCACCCAACTGGCCCAGCTCTCTCATGAAGGCCCTGGCTCGCGCCCACCGGCAACCTACCAGCAACAGCTTCAAGCGCTCGTCGAGCAGGGAGATGCCCTCGAAGCCGACCTTGCCAGGCGCTCCGCGCCCCTTCGCACGCTGGCCGCGCTGCCAGCGCTCGCGGACATCGTCGCGCATGTCGCGCAGGCTCTTCCCCAGGATGGCGCCCTCGTCGAGTTCATCACCTATGAGGACCGCCCCCTGCTGCCCAGACCCGGCACCCCCAAGGCACAGCTGCGCTACCTGGCGCTGGTGCTCTTCCCGGACGCCACCACCCGGGTCCTCGACCTTGGCCTCGCCGAGCCTATCGACTCCGCCGCCTCACACCTGCGCGACGCCCTGGCCAACCGAGACGCCTCCCTCCAAACCCAGGCACAGGCGCTCTACGCGCTTGTCTTCCAGCCCCTGCTTCCACTGCTGGGAGGAAGGCGCCACCTCTTCCTCTCCCCGGATGGCCAACTGGCCCTGGTGCCCTTCGCGGCACTCCACGACTCCCACCAATTCCTTGTCGACAGCTTCGACTTCACCTACGTCACCTCCGGAAAGGACCTGCTGCCCCGTCCCGAGCAGACGGCACCCGAGGCCTCCGCCGTCGTCCTCGCGGACCCGGACTTCAGCGCGGCGCTTCAACCCCCTGCTTCCCCCATCGCGGAAGCGTCAGCCGAGCGCTCCTCCTCCGTCGGGCGCTTCTTCGCCTCGCTGGGCGAGCGCCAGACGCACCGGGCCTGGGCCACGGTCCCACTGCCCGGCACGCGCGAGGAGGCCAAAGCCATCCAACGCCTGCTCCCCGATGCCCAGCTCTTCCTCGGCCCCGCTGCCACCAAGGAGCGGCTGCTGTCCCTGCCCGCCCCAGGCATCCTCCATCTGGCCACCCACGGGTTCTTCCTGGATGACACTCCCGCTTCTCCCCACTCCCGAGCCGTCGGTCACTTCGGGGCCCTGGGCGAGAACCCTCGCGAATCGCGCCCACCGGATCCCCTGCTGCGCTCCGGGCTGCTCTTCTCGGGGGCGGGCGCGCTGACCTCCTCCACCTCCAGCCCCACCCGGCCCCCACCCAACACGGCGGTGGTGACGGCGCTGGAGTTGGCCGGCCTCGACTTGTGGGGCACCCAGTTGGTCGTCCTCTCCGCCTGCGACACCGGGCGCGGAGACGTCAAGCTCGGCCAAGGCGTCTATGGGCTGCGCCGCGCCTTCATCGTGGCGGGCGCAGAGACGGTGGTGATGAGCCTGTGGAAGGTGAAGGACGACACCACTTCGCAGTTGATGGAGGCCTACTACCGCAACTTGCTGACGGGACAAGGCCGAGCCTCCGCCCTGCGTGAAGCCATGCTCTGGCTACGGGCCTCGAAGCCCCATCCGCACTATTGGGCTCCCTTCGTGGTCCTGGGCCGGGACGCCCCGTTGCGCGTGCTGGCACCTGGCCCTCGGGAGCCCCCCAGGTAACTGTGTCGTGATGCCAGGACTCAGCGCATGGGCCCATGGGCCCAGGCCCCCTGCCGTAATCATGGTCCCAGGTCTTCAATCTGGAGGGTGTAGTCGCCCCGGGTCCCGGCGGATGCGGCCAGGCTGATGAAGTAGGCCCCGGTCGTCGGCGCGGTGAAGGTGTGGATCCACTGGGCCCCGGCGCGTTCGTAGGTGGACGGAGGTTCCCTGCCCTGGGCGTCCTTGATGGACATGAACAGCCGCTCCTGCGCGGCCACCTCCCTCCACGCCGGGCTGACGCGGTAGCGCCGTCCCTCGATGGCCGGGAACGAGAAGAAGTCCTCTTCCTCGGTGATGGACAGGCGGCCCTGGACTTCCTGCGTCGTCCCCGTGAGCAGCGTCGCCGTCGCCGGTGAGTCGCCGTGGTCGTCCTCGCCCAGGTCCTCGAACTCGAGGGTGTAGCGGGCCTCCAGCCATCCTTTCGCCCCGCCACGGTCGCCGTACACATGCAGGAAGTGCAGGGACTGGGAGGCCTTGAAGCCGGTGTACACGGTGCGCGCGGTGGACGCGTCCTCCGACGCGGCGCCGGTGACATTGCACGCATGCAGGCTCCCGATGTCGCACGACACCCGATAGAGGTGCTGGGGATGGACGGACAGGGAGAAGACGTCACTGTCCGAATCTGTTTCCAGCTTCCCCTGGACGGAGGCCGTGTCCGCGGCAAGGACGGTCGCGGCCGGCGCGGTGTCTCCGTGATCATCCGTGCCCATGTCCCTCAGCGTGCAGCTGTACGGGACGGGTGATGGCTCAAGCCGGCTGTTGCTGATGGAGACCACCGCCACGCCTCCTGGGGATTCAAAGGCCGTGTAGTAGTCACCGGACTCCGCCACCGAGACGAGGCTCGTGCCGCCATAGGGCACCCCCGTGGGGGATTGGAAGTACAGGTCCCAGGTCGGCGGGAAGGAGGGCGGTGGAGGCGCGAAGGTGCAGCCGAGCGAATAGATGTGGCCCGCCACGGTGTCGAACGAGGTCAGGTCCAGGTCGCCGGAATGCTCGCTGACGCCCGTCAGCGCCTGCCCTGGCGTTGGCCCCGGAGTCACCAACGGGAGCAGGTCGCCGTGATCATCCGGTCCCCGGTCCACGAAGAAGATCTCCGAAGGGCAGCCTGCCCTTTCCAGTTCCACGGTGTAGACGGCGCCTCCGGCAAGCCCCGACCAGTGAAGGCGGCGGGGGCGGTAGGACGGGTCGCTGTACGGAGTGTAACGACCCAGCGTCGCCCCCGAGGGGTCCCGCAGGATGAGGCTGCATTGCTCCAGGCCCGAGCCAAAGAGGTCGTAGTGCCGTCCGGCCTGGGCGACGAATGCCCCCCGGTACGGGGGCACACCGGTGAAGCGGAACGACTGCGTCTCCGAGGACGTCAGCAGGACGTGGCCCTCCGGAATGACGGGAGGGTAAGGAGGTGCGCCCGCGTCCGCGACAGTCCCCGCATCCGGCGGGGGGTTGGAGGCCTTCGAAACACAGCCCTCCAGCATGAGCAGACAGACACCGGCACAGAACACGAAACGCAAGGACTTCACAGTGGCCATGAAGAGGCTCCCCCTCCTGAACGACGCGCCCCACTGTAGCCGAGGCTCGGTACACGGCGCGTGTGACACCCATGTCCGGCCTCCGCGCGCGGAAACCCTGACAGCCTTGTCATGCGACGGCGGGGAGCCCCTCTCAGCGGGCCTGGTGCGCGCGGGTGGAACGCCCCTTGCTCCAGCAAGAGTCCCCATCCGCGGCAGGAGGCATGCGTTGAACAAGGCGATGCTGATTCCGGTGCTCCTTCTCCTCGGCGCGACCCAGGCCCAGGCCGTGGAGCCGCCGGGGCCGCGGCCCTTCGTGGGAGAGCGGCCCGCGCATGCGCTCTGGATCTCACCGCTGGTGACCGGCTCCCTCATGCTGACGGGGCCCCTCGTGGGCGGCACGCTCCACCTGGCACTTCCCCTCGGCACGAACCTCCAGCTGTCGGACCGGACCGACCTGGTCCTTGAAGTCACGCCCCGGTACTCGCGCCGCCGCTGCACGGATGACGTCGGCAACTGCGGCACGGTCCGGGCGCTCACGCTCTCCACGGGCGTGGCCTGGACGCCGTGGCCTCGCGCACGGGGCGACGGCTTCTTCCTTCAGCCCAAGCTGAGCGGCATGGTGAGCAACGAGAAGGACCGGCCCGCCGCCGACGAGGGCGAGCCCGCCCATCGCAGCACGACGGGAGGCCAGCTCACCCTGGGCCTCGACCTGGGTTACCGGAAGACGTTCGCACGCTCGAACTTCTATCTCGCCGCGGTGTTCGGCGCGGCCGTGGGCTACAGCTGGAACCAGCAGCGCGAGGAGCTGGACCTCGGCGGCCAGTCCAGCCTGCCGTGGGGCGACGCGCCCAGGAACGGGCGCATCGTGGACATCAACATGGACATCCTGCGCGTGGGCTTCAGCTTCTGATCACCAGTCCAGCCAGCGCGCGGAGGACACCTTGTCGCCGAAGCTCCAGCCGCTGCTGTTCAGGTTGACCTCGTGGAGCGTGCCGTCGCCCACGAGGTCCTTGAAGCTGCCCCTGTAGTTCGAGTCGTTGTAGAGCCGCACCCGAGAGCCCGGGGGAATGCACCAGCGGACCGCGGAGGCCTTGTCGTTGAACCCGTCGACGTCGTCGAAGCGCGCCCAGTTCTTCAGCCCCTGGTCCTCGTAATCAAGGATGACACCACGGTCGCTGAAGTTGGAGTCGTCGTAGAAGTCGACATAGGCGCGCTGGAGGTCCGCGCGGCAGGAGGTGTCCGCCCAGATGCTGCGGAACTCCACCATCTTCACCGTGGAACCGGGGCCGTCATCCGCGTGCTCGGTGCCGTAGAGGATGAGGCCGCGGTCGGGGCCCACGAAGAGGCCCGCGGCGGCGTCCAGGTTGCACTGCCGCGAACCCTCGTTGCTGCAATACAGGTGCTTGGAGGCGACGTGCTCCAGTCGCAGGTGGCCGTCCAGGTGCACCCGGTACAGGTGGGCGTAGTCGTCGCTCACCGCGCCCCAGCGCAGGCCTCCCAGCCGCGTGCCCACCAGGTAGAGTTGTGAGTCATTGCAGTCCGTCACGAAGTTGAGGTTCTGGAAGGCGCCCCACTGCCCATCCGGCAGCTCCGACTTCTGCCACGTGTCCACGCGCTGCCACTGGTTGGCCGCGGAGCGGATGTCCGTCTGCGTGGAGCGGAAGACCTCGAGCGTGCTCGCGTCCACCTGCCCGAGCAGGAGCAGGAAATGCCCATCCGACAGCTTCGTGAGCGAGGCCGTGCCCGCGCTCGCCGTGTCCCCCTGGACAGAGGCGAACGGCGCTGGCGCCAGGGATTGATTGTAATCATAGAGCGCGATGCGCCCCAGGCCGGGCCCCTCCTCCATGGGAAGCGCCAGGATGTTGCCCGCCGCCTGCATGCCGCCGCCGTGGCGGTAGCCGTCGAGCACCGGCAGCGCCGCCACCGCGGTGTCCCCACCCGGCGGCGCGGTGTCCTCGGGCTGCTTGATGGAGAAGGACAGCCGGTTGGAACGAAAGCGCCTCCCCTCCCCGTTGCGGGTGGCCATGTGCACCAGGTGCCCCACGTTCCCCCCGGGAGCGTCATCCCGCTTCGACAGGACGAGGAGACGGCCCGAGAGTGCCGACAGTCGCTGGATGCCTTGCCAATGGTTGCTGCCCGGATAGGCCACGTTGAGGTTGAACGGTCCGGGATGGAAGCCCAGCGCTTCGCCGTGATCCCGCAGCTCCTGGAAGCGACGCGGCACGTCGGGGCTGCACAGATTGCAGTCCGGGCTTCCCCAGACGCAGGAGGTATCCCCGCCGAGCCCGAGGGCCAGCGGAGCCGCAGAGGCGGCAAGGGATTCACGAGGGACCGAGGCGGGTTCGCGGGCCTCCGGCTCACAGCCGGCGAGCATCAACAACCCCGCCAGCGACAGGGCCGCGGCGGACCCGCGACGACGATGGAGATGGGACATGGGGCATCCTGGGGTGGTTCAGGAGGAAGGAGCAACAAGAGGAGATGGGCGATTCCGTGCAGCGAGGCTCGACGGCGGCCAGGCGCATTGAAGCGGCAACGACAACCCCGTGGCCATCGGGCGGAAGTTCCGCGAAAATCTCCTGCCCATGACGTCCGTGCGTTATCGCCAGAAGCTCGACCCGGACGACCCTGTCGGAGATCCGCTGGGCCCTCCGATGCTGTGGCCCGACGGGCGCCACGTCGCCGCCAACGGACGTGGTCGCATCTTCCTCTGGGACCTTGCGACCGGAGAGTGCTCGCAGGTGCTCAAGAGCACCGCCATCTGCCGCGACGGCGAGCCGACGTTCCGTCTGGCGTCCGAACCGGTGCTCGGGCGTGTGCTCGAAGCCCACAAGATTCGTGAGTTCGCCCTCTGGGACTCGACCGACTGGCGCTGCGTCCAGACCTTCCGCGGGCACGGTGAGCCGGTGCAGACCGCCGCGTTCGTCAACGATGAGCGCATCCTCTCCATCAGCAGCGACAGCACCGCGAAGCTGTGGGACGCGTGGACGGGTGAGCAGCTCCGCACGCTCGATACCTTGCCGCTCTATGCGCTCTCCGAGTTCCAGGCGGGCGGGCTCGTCGCCGTTGGCGGAGGCCAGGGCTCCGTCATCGTGCTCGACGGCCCCACGCTCGACGTCCGCGCCAGCTTCCACCTGCCGATGGCGTCAGCGCGACACGAGCCGCTCTCGGACGAGCGCAAGCGGCAGGTGGGCAGCACATGGAACGGCGCGCGCAACCACATCCAGGCGCTGGCCTGGCATCCCGACGGGGAACACCTGCTCTGCGGGAGCTGGGACTTCGTCGCCAGGATGTTTCACCGCGACACCGGCCGCGTCGTGCGGGAGTGGCATGGCCACGCGCACTGGGTCTGTGCGGTCGCGGTCGAGCCGTCGCGCGGGCTGCTGTGCACCGGCAGCTCCGACGGCACCGTCCGCGTCTGGTCACTCCACTCGCCGGAGTGCCTCGCCGTCCACGACGTCGGTCACGCCGACATTGAAGGCCTGCTCCTGCACGACGGCGCCATCTATGTGACCTGCCGGAGCGAGCTCGTGGTGATTCCCCTGCCTGCGTGAGAGTTACCGGGACGCCTCAGGAAGGTGCTCGAGAACCTGCTTCGCACGCGCGCGGGTCGCACCTTCGACCTCGAGCACCTCCACACCGAAGGCGTAGGAATCATCGAGGAGGAGCTCCTTCAGCTTCTCATCGACAGCCAGGCGCAGCGCCCCGTCGTCCGAGGCGGAGAGCGCAATCCGGTCCGGCCGCTCGATCCCGACCAGGACGATCAGATCGAGCTTCCGGAGCGCGCCGCGGACGCGCGGAAGCCACGCATCCAGGTCGAACGCGTCGCGATCCTCGTGGGCCAACAGGTAGCCGAGGAAGTCCACCGGACATCGGTCGAACAACACGTCGCCAGGGCCCCCGTCCAGGTCGGCGATGGACCGCGCGAGCTGCGCTTCGAAATCCTCGACCGACGGGGTCTCAGCGAACGCGTACCCCTCTTCTTCCAACTGGTGGTACGGCTCATCCACCGTCACATAGGCTGGGAGGAGGTCGGACAACTCGTCGATGAGGGTGGACTTCCCCGCGCGATGAGTACCGCATACAGCGACTCGCATACATGAGCGCTCTATCACACCAATGGAAGAAGGCATGGACGTGACCCCCACGCAGCTCCTGAGCCGCTCCCGGAAACACGCCACCGTCCTGCTCGCGACCGCGCTGTTCGCAGGCCACGTCTTCGCTGCCGAACCCAAGGCGACCGGCCCGTCCCCCAGGAATGGCCAGCCCCCCAACGTGCTCGCCGCCCTGGAGCACGGCCTGCGTCCTTCCACCCTCAAGTCAGGGGAACCGCTGCCGGGCTGGTCGCTGCAGGAGCGCATGGCCTTCCACCACGTGCCGGGCGTGGCCATTGCCGTGCTGAGGGACGGCAAGGTCGTCCAGGCCGTGGGCTTCGGCGTGCGCGAAGCGGGCACGCAGGACGCCGTGAACGCGGACACCCTGTTCTCCGTCGGCTCGGTCAGCAAGGTGGTGACGGCCGCCACGACGCTGCGCAAGGTGGCCGCGGGCAAGCTGGACCTGGATCGCGACGTCAACACCTACCTGACCTCGTGGCGGATTCCCAAGGCCCCGACCTTCGCCAACGACAAGGTCTCCCTGCGGATGCTGATGTCACACACCTCGGGCCTGACGGTGTGGGGCTTCGAGGATTACCTGCCGGACGAGAAGCTGCCCACCCTCGTGCAGACCCTCGACGGCGTGGCTCCGGCCAAGAACGAGCCCGTCCGCATCGACTTCGAGCCGGGCACGCGCATGCGCTACTCCGGCGGCGGCGTCACCGTCGAGCAGTTGGTGCTGGAGAACACCACGCGCCAGCCGCTTGAAACCATCGCCCGCGGCGAGGTCTTCCAGCGTGTCGGCATGCGCCGCAGCACCTTCGTCAATCCGCTGCCGGCCAGCCTGGGCAACATCGCCAAGGCTCACGACAAGGACGGCCAGCGCGCTGCCTTGCCGCGCGGCTGGGAGACCTTCCCGGAGCAGGCGGCGTCGGGCCTGTGGACCAGCGCCAACGAGCTGGGCGCCTTCGTCGGCACCTTGATCAACAGCTACCGGGGCAAGAGCGACTTCCTGCCGCAGCCCATCGCCCTGCAGATGATGACAGAGGTCTCCCCGAGCCTTCACGGCCTCGGGCCGCGCCTGGAAGGCGAAGGCCAGACGCGCATCTTCCACCACGGCGGCTCCAACGACAGCTACCGCGCCTGGATCGAGGGCTACCTGGAAACGGGCGACGGCATGGTCATCCTCACCAACAGCCCCGGGGGCTCCAGGCTGATGGTGGAGATCCGCAACGCGCTGTCGGATGCACTGGGGCGCGGCATCAATCCGGTGGCGCGCACGGTGGAGCTGGCCCCAGCCGTGCTTGCCAACTACACCGGCACCTACCGCCTGGATGCGCGCGTGCCGAACGACCTCACCGGCAACCTGGCCGGCCACTTCGAGTCCGACACGCTCGAAGTGGGCATCACCGAGGGCACCCTGACCGTCACCGAGACCCAGCAACCGCCGAGGAAGCTGCAGCCGCTGTCCCCGACGCGCTTCCTCGGCCCGGTGGAGATCACCCAGCTCCGGTTCGAATTCCTGCGCAATGCCAGGGGCGTGGTGTACGCCCTGGTCGCCGAACGCGGAAACGCCAAGGTCTACTTCCGCCGTGACGCGGCGAAGGTGGTCACCCCGTAGATCGTCTGGGTGGCCTTCAGCGTGCGGTCTTGAACTGGTTCTCGTACACCTCGCGATGCGAGGTGTTGCCATGCCGCACGTCCAGCCGCTCCCGCGCGATGTCCGACCGGAGATTGCCCAGGGCGGTCTTCTTGTCCGCCGGGCTGAGATCCTTGGGGAGTTCGCCTGTCTTCTTGTTGTAGTCAAGGTAGTCGGGCACGTACCAGCCCTTCAGGTCCGCCAGCCCCGCGTGATTGCCCATCACCAGCTCCCTGCCGGCCTTGCCGGTGTGGAGCATGCCTTCGACCTCCACCTCCATCTTCTTCTGGGCGAACTCAGGCGCGGTGCCGACCTTCTTCTTCGCGTCGGTGTTCAACGCCTCGAAGCGGTCCCAGCGGTGCGCGTTGTTCATCTCGAACAGGAAGGTGCCCGCCGCCTCCTGGTGGGTCCCGCTCTTGAGCGTGGGGTTCATGTACACCGTCACCTGGCTGGAGCCCAGGGGGCGCGAGGTCATCGAGCGGCCGCTGCTGAAGCCCTCGGCGACGCGGACGCCTGCCTTCGACGTCTCATCCAGGCGGCTCACGGCCGTGGGGCTCTTCGCCAGGAACTGGGCGGCATTGCCATAACCCAGCCGCGCGAAGTCCTGCAGGGCGCGGTTGGGAAGCTGCGCGATCTCCGCGTCGGAGATCTCCTTGATGGCATTCGGGTTGGCGATCTGCGCGGGCGGCGAGGTCTGCGCCGCCGTGGCGTCGATGACGGGCTTGCGCCGGGCCTCGATGGCGTCCTGCCGCCGCCCCTTGACGTCCTGCAGGTACTGGGCAGGACGGTTCTGGCTGGCCAGCAGCATCTTCACCTGGCCCTCGTCCTTCGCGTCGAGGCGCAGTCCCTTCTCCTTGAGAAAGGCCTTGAAGTCCTTGGGCGTCCCGGTCTGGTCCGGGCGGGAGTTGCGCAGCGCGGTCGTGTACTGCTTCGTCAGGTCCGCGAGCTCATCCTTCGCGACGAAGGGGCTCTGGCCTGGCGCGCGCGGCCGGCTCGCGTCCGCGGCCTTCGGCGTGGAGGTGCGCGGCGTCGAGGCAGAGGGGGACCGGGGGAGCGAAGGCGACAGCGACACCGTGGGACGCTTGACGGGCATGGGGGCTCCTGGGGGAAGAAGTCTGGCTCTAACCGACAACGCGGCGCGCCGCCAGGGTCTCCTACGTCGCGCAGGTTGACGAGGAGACGGAAAAAGCCCGGCCATCCCTCGCGGGCGCCGGGCTTCTCATGATCAGACCCTGGCTGCGAAAGCCCTAGCAGGTCTTGTTGTAGAGCGCGATGCAGTTGTCCTTGAACTGCTGGAGGGAGCACTGACCGTTCTGCTGACAGGTCGCCCACCCGTTGTAGCGCGGGTCCCGACAATACAGGAGCGTCACCCAGCATCCGGCCCCCATCGCGGAGACGTCGCCGCTCGAATCCTGCATCGACGCCAGCGGCTCTTCCGAGCTCATGGGACCGTAGTCCAGGTTGATGCTCTGACCGTCCTCGGTCGTCACCGTCTGCACGTTGTCCGCCGAGACGTCCTCCGCCCCCCCACCACATCCGATGAGGGGAACCGCGACCAGCATGAGCCCCAGGAGAAGCTTCTTCATGGTTGTTCTTTCTCCCTCAGAAAAATCAAAACGCCTGAGGGGGCGCCGAAGCGTGGAGGGACAGCATCCACGCCCGACAACCCTAGAACGAAGCCAAACCCTCCCTAAAGAGGTAAAAGCCGCAATGTGAGCCAGGCCACAAAAACCCGCTGAACTTCACCCGCCGTAGCAGTTCAGGGTCGAGCCACCACAGTAGCTGCTGCCCGAGTTGCTCCAGGAGCCCGCGGAGTTGGTGCAGATCTGGTTCTGCCGGCGCTCCAGGGTGGGCGTGCAGCAGCCGACCTTGAGGGTCCGCGTCTGGCCGGGGATGCACCCGGCCTGGGCGGACACCTCCTGCGCATCCTCCGTCTGCGGAGTGGCCTCGTCAGGGGTCTCCACGCCACAGCCTACGGCCCCCAGCAGACAGGTCGCCAGCAACAGTCCCCGCATCATGGTCTTCATGTGTCACTCCCGGTCGTCGGAATCAAAAGCGGGGCGGGATGCTACCAGGGATTCCAGGTTCAAGCAGGACTCCATGGGGCACCTGGCAGGAAAGAATGCAAAAGAATTCCCCGGGGCCCTTCCCAGGAGGAACGGCGGCCACACGGCCGCACCGCACTTCCACCAGGAGCCTCCATGTTCCGCATTCCGTCCGTGTGTCTCTGCCTGTTTGCCTCGCTCGCCATCGCCGAGGACTCCTCCTCGAAGCCCGCCCGGCTCACCGTGGCCCAGAAGAACGGCTGGGCGAACTACGACAAGGAGCTGAAGGTGAAGGAGGACGCGGTCAACAAGGCCTGCGGGTCCGCCTTGAAGAGCAGCTACGAGAAGGCGAGCTACCCCGCCTTCGATCCGATGAAGGACCGGACCCAGAGCGCATGCCAGCAGGCCGTGGGCACCCTGGTCGAGGTCTGCCGCACGGAGGATGGCAAGGCGGCGGTGAAGGAGGCGGTCACCAAGACGGTCTGCCGGTTGTCGACGGATGGAACCCGGGTCTCGCTCGACGGGAGCGTGCTGACCGTCCACATCGATCCGGTGAAGAGCAGCATCGCGGGCAAGGAGGCCGGGAACTACAGCTGGAAGAGCGCCCTCGAAGAGGTGCTGTAGCCACTGCTTCAGGGCGCGCGGGGACATCTTCGACCCAGCCGTCGAGTGAAAAGCGACTCGCGGGGCGGGGCTTGCGGTGTCAGGGCGCGAGGTCAGGATGCAATGCCTTCCCGGAGGAGATTGCATTGCCGTCACGTATGAATCGCTTGCCCTCGTTCCTGTCCGTTGTCCTGTGTTTGTCCGGCCTGGCGTCTCCAAGCCAGGCCCAGCCCTCTGGCCTTCCGCCGGAGTTCGTCAGCGTCTCGCAGTCCACCTCGCAGGTTCGCCCGAAGGACATCGCCCTGTTCGGCGCCGTCGCGAGCGACCCGCAGGGCAGTCCGCTCACCTTCTCCTGGTCCGCCAGCACCGGCTGGCTGGATGCGCCGACCCACGGCGTGAACACGAGCGAGGTCTCGTGGCGCCCACCCCTGTGCCTCGCTCCCGGCGGCGCGCCCGTGAGCGTCACGGCCACCAACGCGCTGGGGCTCTCCGCCACGGCGTCGTTCGCCATCGACGTGCAGCGGGACCTGGCAGAGGACCGCCAGGGCGACTTCCGGCCAATGGAGCTCGGGCTCGACGGTGTGCTGCTCACCGAGCACACGCCGCCGCAGCTGCGCCTCAACCACCACCGGCCCTCGCTGAACGGGGAGCACATCCTGTTCGCGACCGAGCGGCAGCTCTCCGCGTCGTTCGTGAGCGAGCAGTCGGAGGCGAGTCACTCGCTCGGCTGGCTCTACTACGACGACCTCGTCTCCCGTGGCTACATCGACACGCGCGGCACCCCCTGGGACTCCGCCGATGACGTCCTGCGGGATGCCAATGCCAACGGCGTCGCGGACCTGCACGAGGACCTCTACAACCTGGCGCCGCCCTCCGGGGGGCAGGCCCGTCCGTATGTCGGGGGCACCCGCCGGTGCGTGCGGACGTTCGTCTCCGGGGGACTCCTGTACAGCCAGCCCGAACTGGCCCTGAACAGCACCTGCAGCAGCGCCTTCGCCGCGGGGCAGTCCCTGGCGGATGCCCGGCCAGGGAAGACGCACCTCTTCCATACGACGGATGTGGTGGGCGCCTTCTCGACGACCCTTCCCGGAAGCGGCTTCTCGGACGGCGGGCTCTACGCGCGCATCCCCAACCTGCTGGAGCCCGCGGCTTCCGCCAATGGCTTCAAGGGGCTTGGGCGGCTGGGTTTCCTGCTGGCGGACGATGACGACGACCTCACCGTCCACAACCGGCTCGGTGCGGTGACGGATGTGAGCGACTTCTGGGACGGCATCCCCGACTACGACACGTCCGCCTACGACGGCACGGGCCTCCCAAGGACCACCAACCCGGACCCGGGCATCAGCGACCAGGACCGCACGGTGGACCTGGGCTGGGTGGAGGGCCGCAAGGAGATCGTCCTCTTCCTCGTCGTCCATGACTCGACTCCGCACGAGCCTGAAGCCGGTATGGTGTACCCCTGCCTGCGCAAGGCGGCTGATGGCCGGTGCACCCTGCATCTGAAGACGTCCACGTCCGTCTTCTTCTCGAAGTCGCGGTGGAACCTGGACCCGGACGTCGTCGGCACGCCCGTGGCCCAGCGCAACATGGGCTGCGATTACCAGCCCTCATGCGATCCGGACGCGCCCGGGCGATACAGCTGCACCCTGAACGGCACCACCCAGAGGATGTGTGGCTGGCTGGAGCCAGACTCCCTTGATCAGCTCAGCTCGCCGGCCCACGGCCAGCTCATGCTGCCAATGGCGGCGACTGAGGCGTCCCATCCTGTCAGTGGGGGCACACCGCACCTCCTCATCGGGACGCCTGGCACCGCCACGAGCCAGTGGATTCTTGGCTTCGAGGACGTCAGTGGCGGCGGTGACCGCGACTTCAACGACGTCGTCTTCCGCCTCCACACGACCGGCACGGGAGGGACGGTGCGCTCCTCGGTCCTCACCGCGGACGTGCCCCCCGAACTCGGGGACGTCTGCGACGTCTCCCGCGTGCGCTTCCGCGCGGAGGAGTACCTCCAGCCCGCCTGCGGCACCCCGGTGTCGCCCCTCATCACCTACTTCGTCGCTTCGGACTGCCGGGTGTGCAGCCAGGGCTTCTGCACCGCCAATGCCACGCCCAACTGGGTGCCCGTTCCCCTGTCGGCGGGCCAGAACGAGGCCGTGGTGGACCTCACCCCGTTCCAGGGCTTCCAGCTCTGCTGGAAGGCCCAGCTGCGCAGCCCGGACTCCCAGTGCGCGCCCACCATCCTCGATGTGGACCTCGGCTACGAGCTGACTCCGCCCCCCTGAGCCGGGGGACGGAACACGGCCGGTTGCCATGGGTCACGCTCCCTCGCCGAGCCAATGGCAACCGCGCCCCACGCATCCGCCGAGCCTGCGGAAACCCCTTAGACTGACATGCAACTGAATGGACAATCTGCCTGAGGCACAATCCTTCACGTTCGCAGGAAGTCCTCGAATTCCACGTCTATACTTGCAATTGATTTGAGGCCAATGTTAGTAAGGCATTGGCTTCGGCCAACCCCGCACAATCACCATAGGATGAGTCCATGACGAGGAACGTGAAGCGTTTCCTGGCTGCGTCGTTGCTTTCCCTCACGCCGTCGATCGCGCTCGCAGGGCAGGCTGAGTTTGGATTCCCCGACCTCCTCACCCAGCGTGACGAGTACGTCAGCCTCCGTGGGGAGGGGGTCCAGGTTCCCACGCGGCGGGGGCCTCCGGTGGCGTCCATTGGACCCGCCCTGGAGAACCTCTTCGTCTTCAACCAGACGGGCCTCAACATCTCCCTGGGCCTCCAGGTCGTGACGGGCACGTTCAATGGCGTGTTCACGCCCTACCCCGTGCCCACCGCCACCCTGGGTGGGTTCCAGGTCAGCGCCCCCGCCCCCGCGCCGCTGATCGCGCAGCAGTACTACTGGACGGTCGACCCGGCGAACCCGGCTGGCGCGAAGACGTGCGTCTGGCGGGTGGAGGTGAGTGACGTCGCCGGTGTCTGCTCGGCGCAGGTCTTCTCCGGCACCTACGGCGGCGCCGTCTGTACTGTCGACGCGGTCCAGTCCTTCATCGACCCGAACACGTGCCAGACGCAGATCGTCACCAACATCCTGTGAGCTGAGCCGTACACCGCCAGCGGCCTCCTGTCAGGCCGCTGGCTTGTGTTGGAGAGGATCCGCGTCGAAGCGGAGGCACAAGGCCGCGGCCTGCCTCCGGGGCTTCGCACCGCGACGCGGGCTTCGCGCCTGCGGCCCCGGGTGAAAAGCCTGACGCGGAGCCTTTGTCAGAGGGCGCCCCTCTACACCGCAGTGCGTCTCGGAGGTGGGCACAGGCATTGCTGTAGCCCCCGCTCAGGAGGCGTCCATGAACCCATTTCGAGTCAGCGTCATCGTGGCCGGCACACTGGTGTCCACCGGCTGCACCACCACGCTGTACAAATCGAGTCAGGTCAGCGCGCCGCTCCTGCGGGAGCAGGGTGAGCTGAAGGGCACTGTGGGCCCGAACAACGTGCAGGTCGCCTGGTCACCACTCGAGGGCGTGGGCCTGCTGGCCAATGGCTTCTACGAGTCCCAGGACGAGGGGCGGCGTGAGGCGAGCGGTCTGCTGGCGGAGGCGGGCGGCGGACTCTACGGCCGCTTCCTGGAGAACGGCGTGTGGGAAGCCTACGGTGGCCTGGGCTACGGGCAGTCCACCGCCAGCGACCAGCTCCCCGCGGAGGGAGGTGCCTTCCGGGACGTCGGCTTCAAGGCTCGCGGCTTGCGCGCCTTCGTGCAGCCGAACCTGGGCTACGTCACGCCGTACTTCGAACTGGGCGGCTCCCTGCGCCTCTCCGCCGTGAAGTACACCTCGCTCGACGTGAGGGGTTACACGGAGCAGGAGCGCGTGCGGGAGTTCCTCGTGGACGACAAGGTGACGGACCCCGTGTGGCTCTTCGCCGAGCCGGCGGTGACGGCCAAGGTCGGCTACAAGTGGGTGAAGGCCTTCGTCCAGCACACGTGGACGCTCAAGCTGGGCGGCGACGCCCTGCCCCACGAGGAGGACTCCACCGTGGTGGGGCTCAGCGTGGACGTGGCGAGCTGGTACCACGACTTCCGCTGGACGTCCGACACGGGCGGATGACGGCCGGTCAGGTGGGCGGGGCCCCGGGCTCGCGGGGCACGAGCGTGACGGGGAAGCGGTAGCGCTCGTCCTCCGAAGCCTGCGCCCCGCGGTCCTGGCGCTCGCCCACCTTGCGCGTCCACTCGTCGGGCCGGTGGCCGCCGCCGAACGCCGAGGCGAGCACGCGGTCGAGGTCCGCGGGGTCCTTCACGTCGAAGCGGATGCCCTCGAAGCGGACCGGGCCCTCGAAGAGGAAGGCGAAGTCGCGGCCGTACTGCGAGTACTTCGCCTCCCAGCGCAGCCGCAGGTCCGCCCCGGTGCGCTCCAGCACCGTCAGCCGGTTGTCCTGCAGGCTCGGCGCGTCGTTGCCGTACCACGCATCCCAGTCACCTTCCGGCCCGACGACGAGCGTCGACCACTCCGCGAGGCTCGGATGCCGGCCTCCGTTCGCCTCGGCGACCGGGAGCGTGTTCGCGTAGGGCTCCGGCACGCCATCCTCGCCGGAGCTGTCTTCTGCCTGGATCTCCAGCGAGTACATCACCGTGGCGCGGTCGGGCTGGTAGCGGTACGCGCGGGCCTCGAGGTCCGGGATCCACGTGCTGACGTAGACGGTGAGGCGCGCCGATTCAATCGCATGCCCATGCCCTGCCAGGACGAGCGGCCTCTGGGGGGTGGGCACGTCCGCGGGGACCTTCTCCAGGGCCTCGGGATGGCGCCAGGGGTCGTTCGGATCATCCGGGGACTCCAGGGGCACGGGATCCACGGCGGCGTCCGGAAGCGGCGTGAGCTGGGCGAGGAACGCGCTGAAGGACGGCGCGCATTCACGCGCGACGTAGAGGTCCTCGGTCTCGCTGGGCGCATTGCTGTCGAAGAACCAGATGGTCCCCCGAGGCGAGTCCGGCCGGTCCACGAGCTGGAGTCCGAAGCGATTGATGGCGCCGTACTGGCTCGCGAAGACCATCACGTCGGATGGGATCTCTTCCTCCCCGAGCTGGAGCCTGAACCGGCCCTCGGCCCGCAGCCCGAGCAGCTCATCGATGCGCACCTCCCGGTCCAGTGCGTCGCGGAACCCGGCGAAGCAGTTTCCCAGGAGCGCGCCGTTGAACCGGACGAGCAGCTCCCGGAAGTCCGCCGGCAGGGGGTGTGGAAGGCCTCGCTCGAACTGATCCACCTGCTCCGGCGTGAGCGCTGGAGCGTAGGGGGCGTGCCGGATGCGCGAAGCGAGGGCGGGCGGCAGGAAGCTCAGGGGCATGGCGCCCTGCCCTCTAACATCAGTAGCGCTGGCTGTGCTCGACCTTCAGCGCCCCGTCATTGAACGGGAAGTTCTTCCCCAGGTTCTTCTTCGCATCCTTCTGCGCCGAGGCCTCATCGGTGCCAAACCCGACGCCCATGGCGCGTCCGGTGCAGCCCTCCTTCGTGATTCCAGCGGACAGCACCACCAGGTGTCGGCCCATCGACACCTTGGACTTGTTGAGGTTGTCCTTGTGGTTGCGCTGCTTCAGCGTCGGGTATTGCGCCTGGGCCTTCTCCTCGGCGGCGCGGCGGGCCTTGTCGCGCTCACCCACCTCCACCACATAGCCCAACGCGTTCGCACAGCCCCCCTCCGTCGTGACCGCGACGAGGGTGTGGATGCTGTCTTCGGCCAGGGCCGGTGCGGCCCCGAGCAGCAACGCGGACACGAGCGCCAGAAGCGGTGGGAGCTTCAGCGTGGACAGCGACATGGGCGTTCCTCCTCAGGGTGAACCGGGGACTGTACCGGCACGGGCGAAAGGCGTCCAAGGCAAACATCGAAGCCTCCGGATCGAAGCGCACGACCAGGTCTCCTGGGCTCTTGCGTATTCTCCCCTGTCAGGGTCTATCCTGTCGCCCGTCTCTGCCGCGGACGCCAACACCAACGCAGACACATGAAGGGGGCGTGGTCCCAGGGACCACGAAAGCAATGAACATGAAGATTGCCAATCAAATGATCTGGATGGTGGCCGCCTGTGCATGGCTGACGGCGTGTCAGGGAATGCCACCGGAAGAGCTGACGGGCTCCGAAACCATCCGCATGGAGATCTCCCTGTCGGGAGATGTCTGCGCGGTCACCTCGGCGGACGCGACGGTCTCCGCGCCGGACATGACGACCCTCGGTCCCGTGGCGCTCCAGGTGACGGAGACGGCCATCGAGGGCCGCATCTCCCAGGTCCCGGCGGGCACGGCGCGGACGGTGCGGGTGAACGCGTTCAACGCCTCCGGGCGGGTGGTGTACTCGGGCAGCACCCTCGTGGAGGTGGTGGCCGGCAGCGTCACCTCGGCCCAGCTCGTCCTGCACCGTGACCTCCAGAACTGCCCCAACGCGCCGGGCTCCGGTGACATCGACATCACGGGGACGCTGGAGACGGGCGAGACGCCCACCGACGCGGGCACGCCCGACGGCGGCTCGTTGCCGGATGGAGGCCTCGTCCTCGAGGGCCCGCAGCTCGCCTTCAACCTGGACGACGCCACCCTGACGGCCGGGGGCATCATCCACTTCCTCGACCGCGCGACCGACAAGGTCCACCGGCTCGACGTGGAGAACCGCCGCTTCCTGAGCCCCTACGCGGGCACGGCCGACGCCGTGTCCATGGCGGTGTCTCCGGACGGGGACACCACGTACCTCGGCTACACCGGCGGGCGCATCGACGCCTTCTCGCTCGACGGCACCACCCGCTTCTTCGCCGCGGCGCCGGACACCGTGTCGAGCATGGTGGTGGCGGGCAGCTACCTGTTCACCGTCGACGGCTCTGGCGCGTGGGATTCGCACTCGCTCTACCAGCGTTCCACCGGCGCGCGCGTCGCCACGGCCGAGTGGCGCTACTCCGCCCGCAGCATCGTGTTCTCCCCGGCGAACAAGCGCGTCTACCTGCTCAATGCCGGTGTCTCTCCGACGGACGTGACGATGGTGGACGTGGACCCCGTGGCGGGCACGATGGGCGCCGAGCGGGACTCGCCGTACCACGGCAGCTACAGCCTGCCCAACCCCCTCCGGCTCCTGCCGGACGAGTCCGCCGTCATGGTGGGCAGCGGCCTGTTCTTCAACGCCAAGGACCTGACCTACCGCACCAGCCTGGGCCTGTCGTTCGTGGATGTCGCCTTCCACGACGGGCGCTACTACCTCATCGACACCGTGGGGGAGACGACGCAGCTGCGGGTGCTGAGCAGCACCTTCGACATCCTCTCGGCCAGCTACCACTCCGGCCGCGCGAAGCGGGTGTTCGTGCACGACGGCGAGCTGGTGCTCGTCACGGAAGTCAGCACGGGGCAGCTCCAGGTGCGCATCCTCGCGCCGTAGCCGCAGGGCGATGAAGACCACCGGGGCCCTGCGCCCCGGTGGAGGGGCGGGGCCGGCCAGGGGGGCGGCCCCGCTTCTTCGTTCCCCCGCACGGAACCGGGGCGAACGGCTGGAGGGAAGGCAGGGGGCCACCCTGGGCGCTTGAGGGGCCTTCGCCACCACGGCAGGGGCCGGGCGTCCTGATACCTTGGCGTGTCATGTCCGCCCCCCGCTCCCCTCCGGCCTCCGCCGCCAACGCGGGTGGCGCCCCACCCTCCACCACCGTGGAGGGGAGCCTGGAGCGCATCACCTTCACCAACGAGGAGGCCGCCTGGAGCGTGGTGCGGGTGCTGGTGCGCGGTCGCCAGGAGCCCATCACCGCGGTGGGCAACCTGCTGGGCGTCCAGCCAGGCGAGTCCTTGCGCCTCACCGGCTCATGGGTGCAGGACCGGAAGTACGGCGAGCAGTTCCGCGTCGAATCGTACGCCACGGTGAAGCCGGCGACGCTCGTGGGCATCGAGAAGTACCTCGGCAGCGGGCTGGTGAAGGGCGTGGGCCCCGCCATGGCCAAACGCCTGGTGGAGCACTTCGGCCTGGAGACCCTGGACGTCATCGACTCCAAACCCGAGCGGCTCGCGGAGGTGAAGGGCTTCGGCGAGAAGCGCCGCAAGCTGCTGCGCGAGACGTGGGCCGAGCAGCGCGACATCCGCCAGGTGATGGTCTTCCTGCAGTCCCACGAGGTGCCGGCCAGCTTCGCGGTGAAGGTCTACAAGCAGTACGGCGCCCAGTCGATTGACGTGGTGAGGGACAACCCGTACCGGCTGGCCATCGACGTGTATGGCATTGGCTTCCGCACCGCGGACCGCATCGCCCAGTCGCTCGGCATGCCCTCGCACTCGCCCAAGCGCGCGGAGGCGGGCGTGCTGCACGTGCTGCGCGAGTTCTCCGAGGAGGGCCACCTCTACGCGCCGCGCGACAAGCTCACCCTGCGCGCGGTGGAGATGCTGGAGGTGACGCCGGAGCTCGTCGAGGCGGCCATCACCCGGCTCGCCGCCGCCGAGTACCTCGCCGTGGAGGGGGCCAGCGCCCTGGCCCACCCGCGCCCCGAGGACGCCGTCGAGGCGGTGTACCTCAAGGCCCTGCACGTGTCGGAGGTCGGGGTCGCCAACCTCCTCAAGGCGCTCGCCGCGTGGCCCGCACGGCCCCTGGACGTGGACGTGGAGCGGGCCATCACCTGGTTCGAGGGCAAGCAGGGCATCTCGCTCGCTCCCGAGCAGAAGGAGGCGGTGCGCCAGGCCATGGTGGCCAAGGTGCTCGTCATCACCGGCGGTCCGGGCACCGGGAAGACGACGCTCGTCAACGCAGTCCTCTCCATCCTGGAGAAGAAGGGCCGCAAGATCCTCTTGTCCGCGCCCACGGGCCGCGCCGCCAAGCGCATGAGCGAGGCCACGGGGCGCGAGGCGGAGACCGTCCACCGGCTGCTCGAGTACAACCCGCGCACGCACGGCTTCCAGCGCGACCGCAACAACCCACTTGAAGCCGACGTGCTGGTGCTGGACGAGGTGTCCATGGTGGACACCGTGTTGATGCTCAACGTGCTCAAGGCGCTGCCGTCCCCGTGCCAGCTGCTGCTCGTGGGTGACGTGGATCAGCTCCCCAGCGTGGGCCCGGGCAGCGTGCTCCAGGACATCATCGCCTCCGGGCACGTGCCGGTGGTGCGGCTGAAGCACATCTTCCGGCAGGCCCAGTCGAGCCTCATCATCACCAACGCCCACCGCATCAACCAGGGGCAGATGCCCCAATTGCCCGCCCCGGACGCGATGGCCGACTTCTACTTCGTGGAGAAGGAGGAGCCCGAGGCCATCCTCGCGGCCGTCAAGACGCTGGTGAAGGACCGCATCCCCCGCCGCTTCGGGCTGCACCCGGTGGACGAGGTGCAGGTGCTCGTCCCGATGAACCGGGGCCTGATTGGGACGGCGAACCTCAACGCCGCGCTGCAGGAGCACCTGAACCCCCACGGGGAGACGCTCACCCGCGGGCACCGGACGTTCCGCGTGGACGACAAGGTGATGCAGGTGCGCAACAACTACGAGCTGGGCGTCTTCAACGGAGACATCGGGCGCGTGGAGGCCCTCGACAAGGAGGAGCAGACGCTGGTGGTGCGCTACGACGGGCGCCCGGTGGTCTACGCCTGGTCGGACCTCGACGAGCTGGTGCTCGCGTATGCCACCAGCGTGCACAAGTCCCAGGGCAGCGAGTACCCGTGCGTGGTGCTGCCCCTGCACACGCAGCACTACACGCTCTTGCAGCGCAACCTGCTCTACACCGGCGTGACGCGCGGGAAGAAGCTGGTGGTGCTGGTGGGCAGCAAGAAGGCCCTGGGCATCGCCGTGCGCAACGGCGACACCCAGAAGCGCTTCACGCGGCTCGCCGCGCGCCTGCGGGACTGAAGCCGTGCGCCTCCCCTCCCCCAGCCGCTCAGCGCTGGCAGTAGCTGGGCATGGTGCTCGGCAGGCCCCCCGCGTAGGGCGACGGCACGGTGCCGAAGGGGTGGGCCTGGAGGAACTGCCACACCGCCGCGCGCGCGTCCGTGGGGATGGTGTGCCCCCGGCCGTGGTTGCACAGCATGGCGAACTGGTTCTTGGACTTCAGGTCGTTGGAGTAGTTCTGGCTCGCCGTCTGGAAGTTGATGACGACCTGGTCGGACGGGCCGCCGTGGAAGATCATCGCGGCGAACTTGTTCGAGGCATCCTGCGTCGGGATGGTGGACATCCTGCCGCCCGAATAGGTCGCCACGCTCGCGATGTACCCGGAGCGGCGGTAGCTCATCTGCGTGGTGTTCAGGCCGCCCGCGCTCATGCCCATGCTGTGGATGCGGCTCACGTTGATGCCAATCTTCTGCCGGGCGCAGGCCAGGACCTCGTCGGCCACGCGGAAGTCATCGTCCCGGGACGTGGACGAGACATAGAACCAGGGGAAGGTGCCCGCGGCGGGATCGCGCGCCGGCGCCGCGACGATGCCGCCCTGCGCCTTGATGGCTTCAATCTGCGTCGTGCCAATGCCCGTGGTGGCCTCCGTCGGCTGGCTGCCCGTGCCGTGCCAGTAGAAGACGAGCGGGCCGTCCAGGGTCTGGGCCGCGGCCGACATCCAGATGCGGACCGCGCGGGCCGGGATCCCCGCCGGCCGGAAGGTGAGCGTCCCGTCCTGGAACTCGGGGCAGGGGCCGGTGGGCAGCGGGAGGAAGGCAGGAGCGGGCTGGGCCAGGGTGGCGCTCGCGCCCACCAGCGCGTCGGGGGCGGTGTCCTCCGCGCCGCTCCCCGGGGCGCCTTCTTCACCCCCACATGCGGTCACGGTCACGATAAGAGCGGCGGCAAGAACCTTCTTCATGGCAGACAACCTCCGGACAGGGCAGCGGTCCATGGGAAGACATCATCTGGGCATCCATTAACCAGTAATACAAGCAAAACACTACAGACGGAAAAGTACCGCGACCTATGTCTTTGACCTCCACCGTGACGGCCCCTCCCGCGGCAACGAGCGCGCTCCGCATCCCTGGCTACCGGACGTTCCTCATCACGTTCCTGCTGGCGATGATGGCGGACAACATCGAGCACGTGATCAGCTACTGGGTGGCGTTCCAGAAGTTCAACTCACCGGCGCTGGGTGGGTTCGCGGTGGTGTCCCACTGGCTCCCGTTCTTGATGTTCTCGGTGCCGGTGGGCGCGCTGAACGACCGGTTCGATTCCAGACGCCTCATCCAGGCCGGCATGGTGCTCTTCATCACCGTCTCCGTGGGGTGGGGTTACTTCTTCGTCACGGACACCTTGCAGATGTGGCACGCGATGGTGCTCCTCACGCTGCACGGCTGCGCGGGAGTCCTCTGGGGCACCTCCAGCCAGATGTTGCTCTACGACATCGTGGGCACGGCCTCCCTGGCGAGCGCGGTACGCCTGAACGCTACGGCGCGCTACCTCGGCTTCCTGGTGGGCCCCGCGGTGGGCAGCATCATCATGCGGATGTTCGGACCGACCTGGGGCATCTTCATCAACACGGCGTTCTATCTGCCCCTCCTGCTCTGGCTGGTGGGGGCGCCCCATGGCCGACATTTTCGAGGAGGGACGACAGGCCCCAAGCCTGCCGTCCGGGGCTTCGCCGACATCGTCCAGACCGTCCGCGACGTGCGTGGGTTGCCCGTGGTCGCGCCCATGGTGATGCTGGCGGGGGGCGCCTCGTTCTTCATCGGCAACAGCTACCATGCGCAGATGCCGGGCTTCGCCCATGAGCTGGGCCATGGAGACCCGGGCCTGGCCTACACGCTCCTGCTGGCCGCGGATGCGGCCGGTGCGCTGCTCGCGGGCGTCCTGCTCGAGACGCGCGGGACATGGCTGCCGATGACGGCGGCCTCCGCGTTGAAGATTGCGTTCCTGTGGGGATGCTCGCTCTTCATGTTCTCGTTCATGAGCTGGTATCCGGCGGCCATTGGCGTGCTGTTCGTGGCCGGGTTCCTGGAGCTGTCCTTCAGCAGCATGACGCAGGCCCTGGTGCAGCTGAACGCGCCGGACACCATCCGGGGCCGCGTGCTGGGGCTCTTCAGCATGTCGGCCTCCGGCCTGCGAGCGTTCAGCGGGGTGACCGTGGGGCTCCTGGGGAGCGTGACCAACATCCACCTCTCGCTCGGCCTGTCCGCCGTGGCCTTCGTGGTGGTGGCAGGTTTGCTACTGCGCCGCCAGCCCCGACCGGCCGCATAGGCCCCGCATCTGATGGCGTGGCGCTTATCCTGGCGCCATGAGCGAGAAGCGGAGCAGCGAGACCGAAGCGGTGCGCCGGTTGGGTGTGCGGTATCCCATCATCCAGGGTCCGTTCGGAGGGGGGCTCTCCACGCCCCGCCTGGCGGCGACGGTGTCCAACCTGGGTGGGCTCGGGTCGTACGGGGCCTACACCGTGTCACCGGACGAAATCCTCCGGCTGGCCCAGGAGCTGCGGTCGCTGACGTCGAACCCGTTCGCGCTGAACCTGTGGGTCTCCGACCATGATCCGGGAGGGCTCGAGCTGAGCCCCGCGGAGTTCGACCGCGTCTATGCGCTCTTCGAGCCCTACTACCGCGAGCTGGGCGTGGAGAAGCCGGAGCGACCGCAGCGCTACGCCTGGCGGTTCGAGGAGCAGGTGGAGGCGCTCCTGGAGGCGCGGCCGCCGGTGTTCAGCTTCGTGTTCGGCGTGCCCTCGGCGAGCATCCTCGCGGAGTGCCGCAAGCGCGGCATCGTCACCGTCGGCGGGGCGACGTCCATCGCGGAGGCACAGGCGCTCGACAGCGCGGGCGTGGACCTCATCGTGGCGACGGGGTTCGAGGCGGGAGGACACCGGCCGTCCTTCCTCGCGCGGGCGGAGGACTCGCTCCTGGGGACCTTCGCGCTCACCCAGCTCGTCGCGGACCGCGTGAAGGCGCCCGTCATCTCCGCCGGGGGCATCAGTGACGGGCGTGGCATCCGCGCGGCCCTCACGCTGGGCGCCCAGGCCGGACAGCTGGGCACCGCCTTCCTCGCGTGTGAGGAGTCCGGGGCCACCGCCGAGCACCGCGCCGCCCTCTTCAGTCCCCAGTCCCAACACACGGCGCTGACGCGCGCCTTCTCCGGCCGGCTGGCGCGCGGCCTGCGCAACCGCTGGAGCGACGAAATGGGGCCGCGCGTCGCGGAGCTGCCACCCTTCCCCATCCAGGGCTGGTTCGCGTCGAAGCTCAGGCCCGCCGCCATCAAGGCGGGACGCACGGACCTCATCTCGCTGTGGAGCGGGCAGAGCGCGCCCAACCTGCGCCACCGGACGGCGACGGAGCTGATGGCCTCGCTGGTGCGGGAGCTGGAATCCCCCGGGGAAGCCCAGCAGCGCGGAGGGTGACTCACGCGGGCCACGGGAGCGGGTTGCCGGACGCCGTGCTCCCTCCGCGCAGCCCTCGCAATGAGGCTGCGCGGAGGCCAGGACGCCAAGGCCGGGTCAGCGGACCCAGGACACGTTGCTGATGGTGAACTTGGAGCCGTCCGTCTTCTCCACGTTCGTGTACGGCGAGTACACCCGCGAGGAGAAGGTGTTGGCGGCGGTGTCCACCTCGATGATGCGCGTCGGGTTCGACGACGCGTCGTGGTAGGTGGTGAGCATCTGGTAGATCTTGTTGCCCTGCGCGCCGGTGGTCTCGCTGTACGCGTGCGAGCCCACGTGACCGGAGAAGATGAACTTCACGTTGGGGTACAGCCGGAGCGCGTTGTTGAACACGAACTGCGGGCTGTTGTTGCCGTAGCCGCCGTTGCCCTGCTCGATGCCGCCGCTGCTCGTCTGGTGCGAGTGGGTGATGACGATGACGTTGTGGCGGGGATGCGCCGCGATGACCGTCTTGGCCCAGTCCACCGCGCCCGTGCGCGCCCACAGCTCCAGGTTGAGCACGAGCCAGTCCAGGCCGCCCGCGCTGAACGTGTGATAGGCATTGTCGCACTTGCCCGTCTCGTACACGCCCGCCAGCGCCTGGAAGCGGGACACCGGGAAGTAGGTGTTGAACGTGGTGGTGTTGCGCAGGTTGGCATTCACGTTGCCGGGGCAGGCGCTGCCGCCGGGGCAGGTGGCCGCCGTGTCATGGTTGCCAATGGCCAGCGCGTAGGGAATCCGCGCGTCGTCCAGCTTCTTGAGGGCGTTGCTGGCGCGCACGTACTGGATGTGGTCCGGCGTGTCCCAGTTCAGCATGTCGCCCGTCTGCGTCACGAAGCGCAGGTCCAGCGCGGCCCGGTTGTCCACGAGCCACTGCATGCGGTGGTCGATGAGGGTCGAGTTGCTGACCACCTCGTTCTGCGTGTCCGGGATGACGACGAAGCTGAACTTCGTGTCCACCGGCGCCGGCGTGGTGGGCGCGACGTAGAGCTTGATGCCCTGGTCGACCCAGCCGGCGGCGCTCAGGCTGCTGCGCTCGGCCGCGGTGATGGCGAAGCGGTGCTTGCGCAGCGTCTCGTTGGCGTAGCGGTACACCGGGACGAGGCACGGGTCCGCCGTCTTCGAGGCGTAGAAGCCAATGCCCTCGTCGGTGGTGTAGCCGCCCGTGGCGACGAGGTTCTGCTTCTCCGTCGCGTCGATGGTCCAGAAGTGCTCGGCGCGGCTCGGGCTGTAGATGCGGTAGACAGGGGACAGGCCCGTCGCCAAGGAAGTGGCGGCCTTGAAGGCCACGCCCCGGTCCTCGGTGTAGCCGTACGTCGTGGCGGCGTTGGCCGCCTCGTTGACGTTGAGCGTGTAGAGGCTGTCGCCCGTGCTCGGCTTGATGCGGTGATACACGGGGCCGCTCAGGGCGGCGCAGTCCAGCGCGGACTCGGACGACGCCAGCTCGGGCGCCTCGGGCGCCTCCGCCGGAGGGCCGCCGCAAGCGGAGAGCGCGGCCGCCAGGGCCAGGGATGCAAAGACTTTCAGGTGCCTCAAGGTGTCTCCTCGCAAGGTGTCTCGACGGGGAGCGGCCAGGAATCTGGCGGCTTTAGCCGAGTTCGCCGGTTAAGTCGGAATTTCCCTGACGCGGATACCAAATACTTTCTCACCGAAACACCTTTTTCCCCATTCTTCCGACAATCGAACTTTCTCTTGGAGGGGGAAGTCCGATGCGGTTCATGCAGTGGATGCTGGGTGGGCTCGTGTGCGTGCTCGCGGGGTGTGAAGCCACACAGGTGGAAACGCCGGAGGCACCCGAAACACCCGGTGTGGCGGCCCGGACCCGGGCCGAGCGGCTGGCCGAAGCGCGTGGCTTCAACCTGCGGGAAGCCACGCTCGTGGAGGCACCCGGCGGCAAGGGGGACCGGCACCGGCTGCACCTCCAGGGCGTGCCCGTGCTGGGCCTGGAGGCCCGGACGGCGCACGGCGAGACGCACTTCACCAACGTCCGCCTCGCCCCCGGCGTGCGCGTGGAGACGAAGCCCCAGCTGACGCAGGAGCAGGCGGTGAGCGCGGTCCTGGCGGAGCTGAAGGACCCTTCCGCGAAGCTCACGGGCGCCCGGCTCATGCTCCTGCCCCACGAGGAGCACCGGCGGAAGCCAGACGCCCCCGCCTCCGCGCGTCCCAACGCCGCGCACTTCGAACGGGTCGTGACGGGGATGACGCTCATCTACCGGCTGGAGCTGTCCACCGGCGAGGGCGGGCCCGACTCCGCCCACACCTGGATGGCCCAGGTGGACGCCCGCTCCGGAAAGGTGCTGCGGCTGGACCCGCTCGCGCTCGACGCGGACGACTTCCGGACCGTCACCGGCCGCGGCTACTTCAACGGCACCCGCACCTTCCTCACGCTCTTCAACGCCGCCGACGGCACCTACGATCTCCAGGACACGCACAAGAACCAGTACCTGGCGACCTTCCCCCAGGGAGGCGGGACCTACTCCTACGCCCTCTACTACAGTGAGGACGCCTCCTTCGGTGACGGACTCAAGTTCCTCGCCAGCTCGCAGCCGGACAGCGTGAACGGTGAGACGGCGGCGGTGGACGCGTTCCATGCCGTCAACACGACCTGGACCGTCTTCGACGCCATCCTCCTGCGCAACGGGCCCAGCGGGACGGGCAGGCCGCTCAGCGTGAACCTCCACTACCCGATGTACGGCGCGCAGTACCTCCCCCACCGCACCAAGCCCCGGCTCCAGGTGGGCTACAGCAGCGCCATCGCACCCCCGACCCTGCGGCGCACCCCGATGGCGACCACCGACATCGTCGGCCATGAAATCGGTCACGACTTCTTCGGCACGGCGGTCTGGGAGGATCCGGCGGACACGGACCTGAGCTACTCGGAGATGGCCGCGATGAACGAGGCCACCGGAGACATCATCGGCTTCCTCGCCGAGCTCACCCGCGACGCCATGCGGGCCGGGGGCCTGCCGTCCTCCATCGACCAGATGACGCCCCAGCCCTCCCACTTCAGCATGGGAGAGGAGACGGGGACCGTCGCCCGCAACATCCGCTCTCCGGTCCATTACGAGTGGTACGACAAACTCAGGCTGGAGGGTCCGCATGCCGCGGCCGGCCCCATCACCCGCATGTTCGTGCTGCTCGCGTACGGCTGTCAGCCCATGCCCGACTCGGGCCCCTACACGGAGCAGCACTGTCCCCTGGTTCCCAAGGGCTTCAGTGGCATTGGCCCCGTGAAGGCGGCGCGCATCTGGGCGAGCACCGTGGAGGCCCTCCCGGACGGCGGCGACTTCCACCTGGCTCGCGAGCTGGCGCTCGAGGCGGCATGGATCGTGGACCCCCTCCACATGGGCTCCCACAAGAAGGTCGTGGCCTCCGCCTTCGCGGCCGTGGGCGTGGGCGACCCGCCGGACCTCACGCCTCCCACGACCACCCTCACCTGTCATCAGGTGGACCTGGACATCGAGTGCACCGGGACCGTCTCGGACCCGCTGTATCCCGACCAGTTCAACAAGCCTCCCCAGATCGTGGTGGATGGCACGGGGGTCTACACGTTGCCGGGCTGGCAGTTCACGCAGCGCATCTCCGGCACCTCGCTCGCCTCCGGCAACCACTCCCTCCAGCTGCGGGCCTGGGATTGGTGGGACAACCTGGCCACCCGCACCGTCACCGTGAACCTGGACAAGACGGGCCCCCAGGCCACGCTGAGCCGCTTCGGCCCGCCCAAGCAGCCGCTGCTCAGCGTCCTGGCCACCGACCCCTCCGGCATCCTCCAGGTTGAATTCCTCAAGGGCGCCCAGTTGATGGACACGCTGTTCGCGTCGCCCTACGACAAGACCTTCGACACCTCGACCTGGACCGACGGCACCCACCCCATGGTCGCCAGGGTGTACGACGAATACGGCAACGTCACCGTCCTCAACCACGCCCTGCCCGTCGACAACACCCGCCCGGCGCTGACGCTGACCGTGGGCACCAGTGGCCCCCCCTTCAACCTCAGCGCGACGGCCACGGATGCCTCCGCGCTGGTGCGTGCCGACTTCAAGGTGGACGGGCTCGTCTTCGCCACCCGCGACACCGGCTCGCCCTACCAGGCGTCGTACTCGCCGTCAGACCCGCTGGTCCACACCCTCACCGTGGAGGTGACGGACGCCTTCGGCAACAAGGCCACCGCCACGCAGACCGCGCCCCAGGACCGGGTTGCTCCCGCGGTGACCTTCAGCGCCCAGCAGGGCTACACGGGCACGATGACGCTCACCGTGGGCACCTCCGACAGCTGCGGCATCCTGTACCCGTATGCCCTGTATGTGGATGGCATCCTGGTGGGCCAGCCCACCACGCCCGGCTACGTGGTGCTCCTGGCCAGCAGCGCGGTGTCCGTCGGCGTGCACGCCTTCCACGCCGTCGTCTCCGACAACTGCGGCAACACCACCCAGTACGCGACCACGTTCACCAAGGTCTACACCCCGCCCGCCATCTCCGCCGTCGTCCGCGACGACAGCCAGCCCAAGCAGCCGAAGTTCACCGTGCAGTGCAATGACACCGAAGGCGTGCACCACGTCGAGATGCGGGAGAACGGCGCCGTGCTGCAGACGGACAACACCCCGCCCTACCAGTTCGCCGTCGACACCTCCGCGCGGGCGGACGGGAACTACACCGTGCTGTTCCAGTGCTTCGACATCTACGGCGCCTGGAGCTCACCGGAGACGCGCACGGTGATCGCGGACAACACGCCCCCCGGCATCCAGTTCTTCAGCGTCTACGGCAGCGGTCACACGTACCAGGTCTCCGCCAACGCCGTCAGCGACCCTCGGGGGGTGAAGAGCGTCGTCCTGCAGGGAGGCCTGCTCTTTCCTCCCACCTTCAGGGTCACGCTGACGCAGGGCCCCTGGTTCTACAACTTCTTCTTCGACACGAGCATCAGCCTCGATACCCAGTTCATGTTCGGAATCATGGCCACGGACCTGTGGGGCAATGAGCGGACGGAGATCTACCTCTGCCACCTGGATACGGAAACCACCCAGCACGCGTACCTGCCGTGCGTCCTCAACCAGACCTATCTCCAGGGCTTCAACTTCTATTGAGACAGGGATTTTCAATGACAAGAATCTTGAATATGGCGCGAGCGCTGTGGCTCTCGCTGTCGTGTCTGGCGGGCTGCGCGCCCACGGGCGCAGAGGACGGCGCGCCCCCTGCCGGTGCGGAGGAGGCCGGGCTGAGCTACGCCTCCGCGGGCACGGACCTCTTCCGTCCGCGGGTGCTGCTGTTCGTCTACGAGCCTTCCTATTCAGGCACGCCCCTTCACACGCTGAAGGGCTGGAGTGATCCGAAGCCGCTGACCCACGCGCTGCGCTCGAGGCTGCGCTCCAGCTCGCACTTCACCGTGGACTACCAGGTCGTGGAAGTGAAGGTCATCACGGACCGGCTGCCGTGGTTCGAGAACGGCACGCGCTACACGCCCGCCCGGTTGTTGAACATCATCAACGAGCCGGACCCCTTGAAGCGCGACCAGCTGCGCGGGTGCACCACGCCCGGGACGGAGAGCACCTGTCCCCGCTTCGACTACGTGGCGTTCGCCAACGAGTTCAACCTCAAGGCCCGCATGGAGGCCAACGAGCTGGATGAGGTCTGGGTGATGGCGCCCCCGTGGGTGCAGATGTACGAGTCCCGCATGCTGGGCAGCAATGCCTACTGGTGCAACGCCCCCCCGGAGCCGCGCGTGGCCAGCTTCCGCAACTTCGTGGTGATGGGCTACAACTACGAGCGGGGCGTCGCCGAGGCGCTGCACTCCTACGGGCATCGCTCCGAGTCCATCCTCGACCGCGCGTACCGGGGACAGCCCGCCGGCCACCTCTGGGACAAGTTCAACGACCTGCACCGCGACAAGCCGAACCTCGCGGGCGTGGGCTACGTGCACCATCCGCCCAACGCGGCGCCGGGGACGGACTATGACTATGGCAACACCACGTTCGTGCCCTCCAGCGCGGATGCCTGGCTGCGCAATCCGCTGGTGAACCCCGACTCCGTGGCCCGGCGGAGCCTGAACTGCACCGAGTGGGGCTGCACGCAGGAGGGCTTCCTGAAGTGGTGGTTCAACCACATGCCCTACGGCCAGAAGAACGCGCCCAACTGGTGGCGCCACCTGGTGCACCTGGATGACACGGAGGCCCCCGCCCAGCCGAGCGCCTGCGGCGCCAACACGACCCTGTCCTCCTGCGACGCGGCCGGATGCGCCTGGTACGCCTGCTCCAACTCCTGCTGGCCCCCGGGCACGGACATCCAGGTCGCATGCCCGGCCGACTCCTGGTGTGGCCAGAACACCAGCGTGTCCTCCTGCGACGCGGCCGGATGCGCCTGGTACGCCTGCTCCAACTCCTGCTGGTCTCCCGGGACGCCGCTGGGCGTGGCGTGTGGGCCGTGCGCGCTCCAGACGTCGCAGGCCTCGTGTCAGCAGTACGGCTCCTCCTGCGGCTGGTACGCCTGCACGAACACCTGCTGGCCCCGAGGCACCCCGAACGCGACCGCGTGCGCCCCCTGCCGGAGCTACACGGACGTGGCCACCTGCGATGCGCACCAGGCCTCCTGTGCCTGGTACGCGTGCACGCCGGGCGCCAACAAGTGCTGGCAGCGCGGCACCGCCCTGTCCACCGCGTGCCCGTCCACCTATTGAGCCGGGAGCCCTCCACCGACCCGCGGCTTCTGGGTGAAGCCGCGGGCCTCCGGGGATGGGTTCACGGCAGGGGACCCGCGCCGGGCTGAGCCGGTGGCGACGCCCAGGGACGTCAGTCCAGCAGCCGGTGGAGGCTGATGTCCAACTGGCTGCGCACCAGCCCCAGGAGGCTCTGCACCGCGAGGGTGTCCTGCTTCAGCCGGGTGGCCAGCTCCGCATGGACGCGCTCGAGCAATAGCTCGCGGGCCTGGGCGACCTTGCGCGCCACGCCGGAGCGCGAGTCGCCGTACATCAGCGCGAGCCGGTCCATGGTGAAGCCATGGAAGTAGTGCAGGCGCAGCAGGGCGCGCTCCCGCTCGGAGAGCGTTGCCACCCCCTTGCGGACCGCCTCGACGAGGAACTGGCGCGCGTCCTCCCGCAGCAGCTCGTGCTCCGGGTTGCCCGTGGCCAGCATCCGCGCGAAGGCCTCCGGGGGCTCGTCGACGAGGACTTCACGCCCGTTGCGCTCCACCAGCTCGCCCGCGATGCGCGCGGCGGTGATGCCCACCCACGTCAGCAGCGGTCCCCTGCCCCCGTAGCGTTCAATCCGGGGAGGTGCCTCCGCGCTGCCCACCAGCAGCCGCTCGCGGAGCGTCTGGAGCACCTCCTCCACCATGCTCGGTGACACCGCCCCGAGCCGTGCGGGGATGTACCGGAGGATGTGCTGCTCGAAGGCACGGAGTGCCGCGGGCTCCCCGGTAGCGCACGCGCACGCGAGGTACAGGTCGGCACCGTGGAGGATGCGCAGCACCTCCGCGGCCTTCCCCACGGGCAGGTGCCGCGACAGGTGCCGCACGAAGTCCTCGGTTGGGAGCAACAACGTGGGCCACGCGGTCCGGGCCGCCTCGACGTGCTTGTGCAGCAGCGCCTCCAGTTCCTCCACGGCCTCCAGCTCCGCGCGCTGCTTCGGTGGCAGGTGCTCCCGCAGCAGCGCCGTCAGGGGGTTTGTCTTCGGTTGCTCGCTCATCGCTTTGCCTCCCGCCGCTGCCAGGCCAGCACCTTCTGGAGCCCCGGCCGGCCCCGGAGTCCCACGGACTCCAGCCGCGTCCGGGCCTCCTCGGCCAGGGCGAGCGCCCGCGTCCGGTCCGGGGAGGAGCGCGTTTCCACGAGCGCCCGGGCCAGCACGAAGGCGGTCCTGGCCGCGATCAACGGGTCTCCGTGTCCGCCCTTCTGGGTGAGGGTGCTCCAGGCGCGCTCGACCAGGGGAACGGCCTTGTCCGCGGCGCCCAGCGCCAGATGCGCCTCCGCGACACAGGTCAGGGCCCTGGCACCGTCGTCGGACTCCTGGCTCTGGACCTTCTCCGTGAGCATCCGCGCACGCTCGCAGTACTCGAGCGCCTCCTTCGGAGCCTTGCTCTCCAGGGCCACCTCGGCCAGGGGGATCAGCACCGACAGCGCGCCCGCTCCCCCCGAGCCTTGCGATTTCTCCATCCGCTTCAGCGTGTCCAACAGGTCACGCCGTGCCTCCCGGTGGTGGCCCGAGAACAGGTGCGCATACCCCCGCATCATCAGGGGCAGGGTGGCGCGCGGGGTGTCCGGGCCCATGGAACGCTGGATGCGCTCCAGGGCCTCGGTGGTGAGGGCGATCGTCTTGTCGTGCTGACCTCCGTCGCCGTACACCATCGCTTGCTCCACGAGCACCTGGACGACCGTGAAGTGGTCGGGTCCACGGGCGCCCTCGAAGAGGGTGCGCGCCCGCTCGAGCAGGGTCCGCGCCTCCTCCAGCCGGCCTTCGACGCGGGAGACGACGGCGAGGTTCAGGAGCACACTCGCGAGGACGGTGTTCTCCGGGATGGGAGCCGCCTCCTGGAGGGCCAGGGCCTTGCGCCAGGTGGCGACAGCGTCGGCGTTACGGCCCATCCCGTGGTAGGCCGATGCCACCCTGTTGTAGGAAACAACGAGGGCCGGGTTGTCGGGGCCCAGCAGGCGCTTGCGCATCTCCAGGGCCTGGAGGTGGAGCTCCAGCATCTCCTTGTCGCGGCGCTGGACCATGCGGACCTTGCCGAGCTGGTGCAGGAGGCTGGCCGTGCGGAGGCTGTCCGGACCATTCCTCCTGCGCGAGAACTCCAGGCCCTGGAGCACCTCCTGCTCCGCCTCGGCGTGGAGTCCCTGCTGAAGCCGTAGCGAAGACAGACGTGTGTGCAGGTCCGCCGTGATGTCCGGGAAGCGCTCGCGCCCCAGTCGCTCGACGGCGGACTGGGCATGCCGGACGAGCTTCTCCGCGTCCGCGGGGCGGGACAGCGCCTCGCCCACCACGAACATGAGCTCCAGCCATGCACGCGCCAGGGTCTCGTCATCACGCCCGGCCTCGGCGGCCCACACGGCCTGGTAGAGGGCCGTCTCCGCTTCCTTCGGTCTGTCGTTCTCTCCGAGCAGCTCCCCGTGGGCCAGGTACACCTCCGCCTCCAGCGGCCTGTAGTCGATCCCCTTCAGCTGCCCGATGAGGGCGGACGTCACCGCGAGGCCGTCGGTGAACCGGCGCGCCACGAGGTGGGCCCGGGCCTGCGCCAGCTTGTGCCGCGCCTCCTCCACCCGCCGGGCGCGGAGGCTGTCGGGCGGCTGCGGGCGGCTGGAGAGGCCGGGCGCATCCCGGCAGCCGGTGAGCCCCTCGAGGGAGGTCATTAGCGGGCGCGCGTTCTGCAACGTCAGCACGTCCGCCTTCTCCAGCACGTCGGTCACGGCGGCCAGCTGCCACAGCCGCGCATCGAGGCACGCGGCCGTCTGCCATGCGCCGGTGTCGGTGTCGCTGCCCGCGGCCAGGCAGGCCTCGGTGCGCAGCGTGCGCCACTGATTGGCGTAGGCGTCCAGCCCCGCCGCGACCCGTGCCCAGGCCGGCGCGGCGTAGGGCGCGCCCGTGGCGAGGAAGGCCGCACGCACGCGCTCGCGCCTCGCGGGGCTCCACGCCGCCGCCAGCTTCTCCACCTCCTGCTCGCAGCGCGCCTCACGCCGCTGCGTCACCCCGTAGGCCGCGAGCGCCCCCAGCAGGCCCGTCACCGTCGCCGTGGCCGCCACCCACGTGCGCATCCTCCGCGCCGGTGGGGTGAGCGCCGCCAGCAGCGCCTCCATGGAGGCAAAGCGCTCCGCGGGTTCGGCGCGCAGCCCCCGCAGCACCGCGCGCCGCACCCAGGCGGGCACCTGCACCTCGCGCTCGGGCGGACGTATCCGCCCCGCCAGCACCGCCTGGGCCAGCTCCCGCAGCGTCTCACCCTGGAAGGGATGCACGCCGTAGAGCGCCTCGTAGAGCGCCACGCAGAAGCTGAATTCGTCCGAGCGCGCGTCGGCGCGCTGGCCCCGCAGCAGCTCCGGCGCGAGGTAGGCGGGCGTGCCCAGCACGGAGCCCGTCCGCGTGAGCCGGCCCATCGGTGCGTCGGGGCTCACAGGCGAAGCGGGGGCCTCCTCCTGGTGGAGCAGCCGGGCGATGCCGAAGTCCGTCACGTACACCCGGCCCTCGCGCCCCAGGAGCACGTTGGCCGGCTTGAAGTCCCGGTGCACCAGGCCCGCAGCGTGCGCGGCCGCAAGCCCCCGCCCCGCCTCCAGGAAGACGCGCAGCACCTCCCGCCAGGGATGCGGCGCCTTCATCCACTCCGCCAGCGTGGTGCCTTCCACCAACTCCATGGCCAGGAAGATGCCGTCTGCGTACGTGCCCACGTCATAGAGGGTGACGACGTTGGCGTGGGAGAGCCGGGCCAGCGCCTGCGCCTCGCGCTGCAGTCGCTGCTGCAACTCCGCGTGCTGGCGTCCTTCGGGGCGCAGCACCTTGAGGGCCACCTGCCGGCCCAGCTCCGGGTCCTCCGCCGCGTACACCACGCCCATGGCCCCGGCGCCAATGCGCTCCCGCACCACGTACCGGGAGACGGTGGAGCCTCGCGCCAACGGCGGGACACGCGGCGCCACGAGCGTCGACGAAGGGCTGCTCAGGGCCCGGGCGCCATCCCCCGCCGCCAGCACCCACTGGCACTCCGCGCAGCGCTCCACGTGCTCCACGACGGGGCCCCGGTGCTCCTCGGAGAGCACCCCCGCCAGGAAGTCGCTCAGCGTCGTTTCTTGGGGGCACGCTTTCATCCGGTGGGGACTCCGCGAGTATTTCTCGTTTTCCAGATTGTCATATGGAAAGACCGGGGGCACGCGAGGAATCGAAAAGATTTCCTGGGATACAGGCCGGCCCCTTCCCTCTTTATCCCCGAAAGCCCGGGCTGCCCCGAGCCGCTTCACGCCTGGAATGGCATTGAGAACCAATGGAGGCACCTGCTCGCCTTCAGGTGCCATTGAAATATCAGTTCTGAACAAGAAAGGGATTATCCATGGGGGGTCTGGCACCCACAGGTGGTGGTTCTGGCAAGTCCGGGGTGGATCCGGCGGCGGCCGCGCGTCGCGACGAGGCGGCCCGACAGAAAGCAGCAGAGGACGCCCGGCGCGCCGCCGAGGCCGCGCGCAAGGCCGCTGAAGCCGCGCGCAAGGCCGCGGAGGAAGCCCGCCGGGCCGCAGAAGCCGCTCGCCAGCAGAAGGCCGCGGCGGAGAAGGCTGCCGCCGACGCGAAGAAGGCCGCGCAGAAGCCAGACCAGACACCCGAGGCCGCGAAGAAGTCCAAGGCGGACGCCGACGCCGCCGACAAGACCCGCCAGCAGGCCACCGACAAGGCCGCCGCCGCGGACAAGAAGCTCCAGGCGGCCGAGGAGAAGGCGGCCCTGGACGCGAAGCGGGCCCAGGACGCCATGGGCAAGGCGAATGCGCTGGCCACGCGGGAGAAGCAGACCCCGCCCTTTACCCAGCGGGACATCGACAAGGTCAAGCCGAAGCCCAATGAGCTCGCCTCGGCCTTCGAGGGCACGAACCGCAAGGCGGAGCTGGAGAAGCTGCTGGGCACCGCCGCCCCGCCGAAGACAAAGGCCGTGCAGACGCCCGCGGCGAAGGGGGGCGCGAAGTCTTCGCACCTCGAAGACGGCGTGGCCCCACCGGCCAGGGACTATTCCCGGCTGGGGATTGCCGGGCCCCAGGGCGCGGCACAGCCGGCATCCCTGGATGGCGAGCCCCCCCCATCACTCGAGATGGAGGCCCCCCAGGGCACGCGTTCCACACCGGACCTCATCCCCACTCCGTCTCCGTCGCCCGGGCCCACGGTTCCTCAACCCACTCCGACCGGGGAGCCTCCGCCGACTGCGCCGCCAACGACGCCCTCGACCCCGCCGGCACCGACCTCGCCGCCACCCACTCCACCGCAGCCCCTGTCGACCGAGAAGCCGACGACGCGACCGCCCAAGGATGGCCCCGCCAAACCGCCGAAGGATGCGCCGACAGGCGCCGAAGCCGCGGCCCGGTTGAAGGTCCCGATGCGGTACGTGGGTTTCCTCGGTCAAGGCCATCGGGCGAGCGAATACCTCGACACGATTCGCGCCCACCAGAACGACCCAGCCTACCTGAAGGACCTCTACAAGGGATTGGGTGACAAGGACACCGAGGCACTGTTCAAGGATGCCTCTCGCCATGTGGCGGATAGCCCTGGCACGGCTGGCGAACAGACCGACGCGCTGAAGGTACTGGCCAGGAGCACCCACCAGCTTCCGCCCGCTGTCGCGGACAAGCTCGCCAAGGACGCGGCGGCGCTCGACTCCCGCTCCCCCCTGACGCCGGTGCTGAAACAACCGGAGACGAGCGAGTCCATCCGTCGCACCGTCCTGGACACGGCTGCAGCGGCCTTCAAAGAGAGTCCGTCGGTCGTCGATGCGCAGAAGTTCGGGGATGTGCTCGCGTCCGACCCCAAGCTCATCCAGGACTATGCGACCAGCCTGGGGCGCGACCGGTTCACCGGAATCCTCGCGAAGGGCTTCGAGCACCCCCCATTCGGCTTTGGTAGGAACTCCCAGGGGCCCACCCGGATGGACGGACTGGGGAAGGTGTTGGGCCAGGCCTCCGAGCTGTTCAAGGGGCCAGCGTACGCAGACTTGCGCGCCAACATCTTCCGCGTTGGCGCGAACAGCCTGGGGGACTCGACCGACCCGGCGCGGGCAACCCAGCTCGACGGGCTGAAGAAGCACTTCAAGGCGGATGCGCTCGACATCATCGACCAGCTGTCGAACAACACCACGCGCGCGGGCAGCGCCTTCGATGGGACGGGCAAGGGGCTCGCGAACTTCCTGCGGGACACGCTGGTTTCCGATCCCCAGAAAGACCCGGGATTCGCCAAGTTCCTCAAGCAGGAGTTACCCGGGCAGCTACACCGGCTTGTGACGGACCCGAACACGTTGAAGGGCAACAACGGCCAGCAGTCGCCCAACGAGAAGTACGCGCGCATCCTGGGCAGCTACACAGGGTCCCTTGCCACCGGCTACCTTCAGGCCATCAAGGCGAGCAATGACAAACAGGAACTCATCGGCCGGGCTGTCGACAGTTTCACCGGCACCATCCTCCACAAGGCCGGCATGGTCGGTGAGGCAGTGAAGCCCAGCATCGAGAAGGCACTCACCGACTTGCTTACCCGGGGGGAAGCCGACTACCAGAAGCAGCTTCGTCAGTTCCTGGTGGGCGTGCTGAATCAGGCCACGCGCGGCCTCCAGGACTTCGACACGAAGGCCGGCGAGAATACCGACACGGAAAGCAAGTTCAGGCTCGGCTTCAACAGCATCCTGGAACTCAACGAATTCCTCGACGCAATCTGAGCCAGCGCCGTCAGGGCTGGCCCCCTCCCACGGGAGCCGGCTTGCAGGGCAACCCCGGGGAGGCGAACGTGCGCCTTCCCGCATCTAAACCCTCAAGGCCGCGGCCCCCAGCGCCGCGAGGATGACGGGGAGGTCCGCCTCCCCCGTGCGCCAGTTGGAGAAGGCCGCGCGCAGGCCAGGGCGGTCCGCGTACTGCGTGGGGGTGCATTGCACGCGACCGTCGGCCTGCAGCGCCCCGAGGAGGCGGTCGCGCCGCGAGGCGTCCCCCGAGCGCAGCGCGAAGCAGACGATGTTCAGCGTCACCGGGGCGAGCAGCGCGTAGTGCGGGGACGCCGCGAGCCCCTCCCCCATGCCGCGTGCGAGCGCGCAGCCTCGCTCGACGAGGGCGCGGTGCCCATCGCGGCCATAGGCCATGAGCGTCATCCACGCGGGCAGCGCCCGGAAGCGACGCGAGTTCTCCGGCGTGCGGTGCAGCAGGTCTGGCCCCTGGCCGAGGTAGGCGGCCACCGCGCGGAAGACGCGCTCCTGCTGCGCGAGGTGGCGCGTGAAGACGAAGCCGGAGTCGTAGGGGACGTTGAGCCACTTGTGCCCGTCCGCCGCGACCGAGTCCGCGTAGGCGAGCCCCCGCAGCAGGTGCGCGTGCGCCGGGCTGCAGGCCGCGAAGAGGCCGAAGGCGCCGTCCACGTGCAACCAGGCCCCGTGGCGGCGGCACACCTGCCCCACCGCCTCCAGATCGTCGAAGTCTCCGGTGTTCACCTCCCCCGCGCTCGCGATCACGATGACCGGAGCGCCGCCGAGTGCCACGAGCTGCGCCTCCAGCGCCTTCGGGTCCATGACGGGCCGGCCCGGCAGACAGGGGACGGCCTGCACCGCGCGCCGTCCCATGCCGAGGATGGAGAGCGCCTTGAGCACACTCGCGTGCGGCGCGCCGCCCAGGACCGCGACCCGCGGCAGCCCCCACAGCCCCTCCTCGCTCACGTCGTGGCCCAGCCGCTCCAACGCCCACTGCCGCGCGGTGGCCAGCGAGACGAGGTTCGCCGCCGTCGCGCCGCTCACGAAGGCACCCTCGAAGTCCTCGGACAGGCCGAAGAGGGAGCGCAGGAGCCCCAGCGCCTCGTGCTCCACGCTGGTGGCGAGCGAGTCGCCGCTGTTGCTCAGGTTCTGGTCATACGCGGAGACGAGCCAGTCGCCCACGAGCGCCGCGGGCGTGGTGCCGCCGGTGACGAAGCCGAGGTAGCGCGGCCCCGCGGAGCCGGAGAGCCCGGCCTCGTAGCGGCGGCGGAAGAGCGCGAGCGCGTCCTCGGCGCCCAAGCCCGCGTCAGGCAGCCCGAGCGGCGAGGACGGCTCGGGGCGAACGCCCGCGGGGCGCTCGGGCAGCGCGGTGAGGAACTCGAGGGCGCTCGCGCGGGCCTGCTCAAGCAGGTCCGGGAGCCGGGAGAGATCACGGGAGAGAAGGTCGCGCATGGGCATCAGGGGTCCTGCTCTCTCGCCTACGGCAGGCAGTACGAGGTGGGGTACTCGCACTTGTACGGGGTCTGCCAGTACCAGGCCCCGTAGATGCAGATCTGCTGCTGGAACTTCGTGGCAGTCTGGGTGCAGCAGCCGTTTTGCACGTACCGGGTCGAGTTGTGCGTACAGGCGGAGGCGGTCACGGTGCCGCTCCCGGTCTCGACCGGGACGAGCTCTTCCATGTTCACGGTCGAAGGGTCGGTTTCCGGTTCAGCCCCGGTGCCGCAGCCGACAGGGCCAGACACGGCACACGTGAGAGCAACGAGGACGAAGGAATGGGAGGTCTTCATGGCAGGCAACCTGGGTTGGGGGGAAGGCCAAGACGCATGTGATTGGATCTGTGTGTCCTCAGGCAGGGTCGCTACGGCGCCAGGGGGCCCCAGTGGAACCCGGTCCCATCCTGGGTGGCACTCCACAGCTCATCCGACGACAGGCCCTCAAGGCTCGTGAAGCCCTGGGTGCCAAAGCGGAAGTCCCTCCACTCCGTTCCGTCGAAGCGAACAAGGTCGTCCGTGTCCAGGCGCGCGATGACGGCACCCTGTCCGAAGGACACCACGTCGAGGATGTCGGGCGAGACGCCACCGTCCACGAAGATGGGGTACGGAGGCTTCGTGCTCCAGGTGCCCGCCGTACGCTCCAGGAGCAGCCCCTGGTCACCGGCCGCGTAGGCCAGCCCCGGCGCCACGACGTGCACGGTGTGCAGGGCGGTCTGTCCCTGCATGGGCGGCGGCAGCGTCTCCCGCAGCCACGGGCCTCCGTCAGCGTTGACGTGGTACGCGACGGGCACCTGGCCCGCCTGGCCCACGGTGATGAGCGTTCGCGGATCAAGTCCGTGGAGGGAGCGGAGGTCCGCGTCCACGTTCGCCACCCGCACCGGCTCCGCCGGAGGGTCCCAGCGGAGGATGTCCCCGGCCTCGCTCACCGCGTAGAGCGTCGTGCCTCCGTCCCCCTCGAAGCCCACGATGTCCTGGATGGCCGCCCCACCCGCGTCGAAGGACGTCAGCGCGCAGGGCTCTCCGGCGAACAGCGGTCGCGTGGCGAGCCGCCCCTCCCAGGAGCCCATGAACACACGCCCGTCGCTCGGCCGTGCCCACGCGGTGGACCAGGCCCCGCGGCAGTCGGTGAAGGACTTCACGTCGAAGCCACCGTCGGCCTCCCGGCGGACGTGGGCGACCACGTCGTTGCTGTCGCTCACGAACCAGGCCTGGTTGCGGGCATGGGGCGCCACATCCCGGAAGCTCGCCCCTGGGAGGGTCTCGGTCGTCCTCCACTCGAAGCCGTCACAGACGGACGCGGGGTCCGCCCGGCCGTCACAGTTGTTGTCCAGGAAGTCGCAGCGCTCCTCCATGCCGGGGGAGATGGAGGAGGAGCGGTCATCACAGTCCGTGCCCCGGCTCGTGGTGCTCACGTAGCCATCCCCATCTTCATCCCGCGCGCTCAACGCCAGCGCGGACGTGGAGGACCCCTTTTCGGGAACCCGCACCTGCGCCGTCGCGGTGCTCACCTCCGGGCCCGCGCACGAGCGCTCGCGGGCGGAGACCGTCATGTGCACGGTGTCACTCCACCCGGCCCGGTGGACGAAGCCCACCTCCCCCGTCCCCGTGCCCCCGAGTGGTTCCACCGGCAGCTCGAAGTTCCTGGAGCCGTCCTGCGCGTCCACCACCCGCAGCGTGACGCAGCCCGGACGGAAGCCGTCGTAGGTCAGCCGCACCTGGACCTGGCAGGGGTGGTTCGCGTCGCATCCGCTGGGACGCTCTTCCTCGAGCTCCTCCAGGTCCGGCACCGTGCAGGTGATGCAGAGCAGCCCGATTCCCACGGCCATGGCGCGCTTCATGGCGACACCTCCGTCCGCGGCGAAGGCGGGTCGTCCGTGAGGAACCAGGTGACGGCGGCTCCGGCGGCGGCGGTGACGGCCGCGCCCAGCAGGACATTGGCCACGAGCGCCTGTCCCCGCGCGCTGTCCAGGTGCGCCGTCCGGTCGCTGTAGAAGACATCGTCGCGCGCGGCATTCACGTTGCTCCGCGACTTGAGGCCGAAGAAGCCTCCGACGCTACCGAGCACCACACCCCCTCCCACCAAGGCCAGCGGAAGCACGGGCATGGAGCGCGCGGGGTGCACCTCCGCCTGCGCCGCGGACGGAACGAATGCGGGCGGCGGAGGCGGCTCGGACGGCGCGTCCGTCATCGCGCGCGGTGCGTCCGGGGGAGGTCGGGGACTGCGTGCCAGGTCACGCTGCACGGTCCGGCGCACCTCCTCGAAGTCGCGTGACACCTTGGGTGACACCTTCACCGGAAGGCTCGCGTCGGGCAGCAGCGACAGCCCTTCCTTGAAGGCGGTCAGCGCCTCCTGCCGGCGTCCCAGGTCCGCGAGCACGAGCCCTCGGAAGGTGGCCACCCTGCCCCGCTCCCTGTCGTCGCGCGCCACGGCCTTCGCCGCGTCGAGCTGCTCGAGGGCGCGCTCGTAGTCGAGTTCCTCGTAGGCGTGGGATGCGGCGGACATCCGCACCTGGAAGTCCGGGCCCGCGGAGGCCGCCGGCTGGCTCCAGGCGGGCGACACCAGCATCAGCGTAAGGCCGAGCACGATTCGCAGGTCCATGGGCACGGAAGATACCACCCGGCTCCCGCCCCCAGATCGCCCTGAAGGGCTGTTTTGACACCACAGTGCAGTTGTCATTGGCACTGGAATCACTGACGTCGCCCCGAAGGTGAGGAGTGAGTGCGCGGTGCCCTCCTGCTCGCCCTCCGCCTCCGAGGCGGCCTCGGATTGAAGGCCGATTCCGCCACATGGTAGGACGCAGGTGGCCGGTCGCCTCGACGGAACACCATGGAATCCCCCGGAGTTGGACGGCCTCGTCGGCGACTGAAGCGACTCCTCGTGGGCGCACTCCTGGTGCTCGTCGCCACCGTGGTGCTGTTGCTGGGCGCTGGAGTGGTCGTGCTGCACCAGCTCGACCAGCCCTGGCTGAAGCAGCGCATCGTCTCCCGGGTGGAAGCGGAGACGGGCCTGCGGCTGGACTACCAGGTCGCCCGCGTCTCGGTGCTCTCGGGGTTGCACCTGGAAGCGCTGGTGGTGCGGACCCCGTCGCCGTTCGAAGACGCCGCGCCGGAGCTGCTGCGCGTCGGGACGCTGGAGGCGCACTGGTCGCTCCGTGCCCTGCTGAGCCGCACACCCCGTGTCGAACGGGTGGTGGCGCGGGACGTGGCCTTCACCCAGGTGACCGATGATGCGGGCCCCACGTCCCTGGATGCGGTGACGGGCCCGGAAGAAGCCCCTGAGCCTCTTGAAGCACCCGTCGGAGCCTCCCGGCAGGCCGCGGCCTTCCTGGCCTCCGCCCCGCCGTTCGGGACGATTGAACTGTCGGGCGTGTCGCTGGGCTACGTCCGCGTCCGGAACGGCGCCGTGGTTGACCGCTGGTCCCTGAGCGGACTCGCGGCCCGGATTGAAGCGAAACGCCACGACGGCGCCTGGAAGCTCTTCGCGGAGCTGGGCCCGCCTGGAAGCCCCCTGCCGCTCGTGCTGGGCCGTGAAGGTCCTGCCACGCCCGCGGCCCAGGCAGCGCTGGAGCTGGCCCTCTCGGCGGAGCTGGGTGCCTCCGCCGCGCGCGCACGGGTGGACCTCGATGTCGCACGGCAGTCCTTCGCTCCCGGCTTCACGGTCCGCACGCTGCTGCACGGCGCGGTGACGGCGAAGTTCGAGGGTGAGAAGCAGCACATCGCCGTCGACCTGGACCGCACCCGGTTGACGGACAGCGCCGAGGTGCAGGCAGGGCTGGTGCTCCCGGATGCGGCGGAGCTCCCGCCCGTCCTGATCAGGGCCCTGGCGGACGTGGATCTCGGACGGCTGTTGCAGGCGCTCCCGGAGGACCTGCGTCCCTTCACCCTCGAGCGCGGCAAGCTGCACCTGGAGGCCCTGGACGTCACGCTCAGCGCCATGCCCCAACTGGGGGCGCAGGGCCGGCTCGGGCTGGAGGTGGAGGTCGCGGCGCTCCAGAAGCCCCAGCTGTCACTCGGCGGAGGACGCATCTCCCTGGCGGCGACCCCGGATCCCCAGCAGGGGCTCACCGCCCAGCTCGCCTTCGCGCTCCACGGGCTGGAGGTCCGGGGGCCCACCGCGCTCCGCATCCCCAAGGCCTCCGGCGAGCTGAAGGGTCACCAGCTGCGGCCAGACCTCGCATCCCCCCTCCAGGTCGCGGGGGACGTGGCCCTGTCGGGACGGGTGGAGGCCCTGGACGTCCGCACCTCCGGGCTCCGGGTGGTAGCGGAGCGTCTGGGATTGCAGCTCCAGGCTCCGCTCACGGGCAAGCCTCCCTTCACGCTGAAGGCAGACCTGCCCGTGGGGATGCTCCAGGTCATCACGGCGGAGGGGCAGGAGCTGGTGAAGAGCCCCGTGAACGTGAAGCTCCACGCGTCGGAGGTGCATCCCCGCTGGGAGGAGCCCCGGCTCAGCCGCGCCCGCGCCCTTCTGGAACTCGACGTGGGCACGCTGCACGCGTCACTGGATGCGACCAAGGGGACCGACGACGTCGCCTATACGTTGGACGTCCAGACCCCGGACCTCGTCGCCGCCCGGCCCTTCATCCCGGACTCCGTCGCCGCGCATGTTCCCTGGAAGGGATTGGGGGTGGCCCTGGCCTCCAAGGGCAGGCTGACGGCGCTCTTCTCCGCGTCCCCCCGGTTGGAGCACCGGACGGAGCTGCGCTTGCAACGGCCGGGCTGGGACGACGTGACGGCGCGCGAGGCCACCCTCGTGCTGGACTCCCACGGCGATGTCTGGCGGCACCAGGGCGAGCTGGACCTCCAGCTCGAAGGGCTGCGCATTGGCGACAGCGACGCGGGCCCGCAGCATCAGCGCCTCACGCTGGACGTGGATCGCCGCAAGCCGTCGCTTCGGCTGGGGCTCACCAGTCAGGCAGGACTGAAGGTCGAGGTCGACGCCGCGCTGGCCTTTGATCGCAAGGCCCGGGCGCTTCGCGTGGACCTGAAGGGCGACCTTCCGCCCTTGGGTCCCCTCGCTCCCCTCCTCGCGCGGGCCGGGGTGCCCAGGGAGGTCGAGACCTCGCGGGTGGCCTTCAAGGGCGAAATCCACGGCACGCTGTTCGGCGTGCTCACGGGCATCACCGCGGATGGGACTCCGCTCCTCACGCCGGATCCGCTGCGCACCGGTGCCTTCGAGGGAACCGCGGTGGTGGACGCATGGGGGCTGCGCTGGAGACAGGATGCGCTGTCCATCAACCTCCCCGAGGCACACTGGAAGGCCGAGTCCCACGTCGACGGGCCACGCCGCCGCGTCCACAGCCACCTGACGGCGGAGAAGCTCTCCGTGAACCTGAGCGACCGCCGACTGTCATTCGCCGGCCTGTCGAGCGACACCACCGTCTCCTTCACCGACAAGCTGGAAGCGGCGGAGATGGAGGGCAGACATCAAATCAAGGTCCGCACGCTCGAACAGAATCCGGCGCTGCCCTACCCCGTCCAGGACCTGGAGACGTCTTTCACCATCCGCCACAAACCCCATGGCGTCATCCACGTCCCCGACCTGAAGCTGGTCAACCCCGGCACCGGCACCGGGCTCAACGTGCAGGGCCGGCTGGACATGAGCGACGGACGGCGGCGTCTGGCCTTCCGGGGGGCGCTGGAGCAGGACCTGTCCAAGCTCGCGCAGCCCGGCCGCATCGAGAGCAGCGGCAAGGTCTCCGTCGACTTCCGGGTGGCCTCCCCCGACCTGGTGATCTTCCGGACCGTCTCCCGCCTGGTCTTCCAGAACGTGAACCTGCGGCTGCCTGAATCAGGAGTCGCGGTGGAGACGCTCGACGGCGACGTGCCGCTGACGGAGAACGTGGAGTTCAGCGAGGGCCAGGTGCAGCTCTTGAGCGACACCGACGTCAACCCCTACGCGATGCTTCGCTTCGCCGACCAGCATCCCCTCTACTCCAGCAACAGCTTCGTGTCGGTGGGCCGCATCACCACGCCGCGCCTCACCATCGCGCCCCTGGCGGGCAACCTGTCCATCACCCAGAACGTCGTCTCCATGAGCCAGCTTGAGATGGGCGTCCGGGGCGGGCGCATCACCGGCCAGTGCCTGCTGGACTGGAAGGGCAAGCACTCCACGCTGGAGGCCCACGTGCGGGCCACGGGCGTGAAGTCGTCCCGGGGCGAGCCCTTCGACGGCAATGCCGCCGTGGTCATCTCCGCCAGGGATCGCAGCGTCAACGGGCGCGCGGAGATCCTTCGCATTGGCAACCGCCACCTGTTGGACCTGCTCGACCTGGAGGATCCACGCCACGTGGATCCCGCCACCAACCGCGTCCGCTACGCCCTGGGCCTGGGCTACCCGGAGCACGTGCGGGTGAGCTTCAATCACGGCTTCGGCAGCCTGCGCATCACGATGGGCGGGCTGGCCCAGCTGATCAGCATCGATGAGATCCGGGGCATCCCCCTGGGCCCGCTCGTCGACCGGATGCTCCTTTCCATGACTCCTCCCGAGGCCCTGCCATGAAACACCGCGGGTTGCTGCTCCTTGCCGCCCTCGCCGCTCCCGGCTGCATCCGCGCACCGGAGATCGTCATGGTCGACCGCGCGACGGCGCTCGAGGAGCAGGCCTCGGGTTCATTCAAGGACGTGGAGCAGCGGCTGGCCCGCGCGGGCATGAGCCCCACGCCGGTGCCGCTCACGCCCAACCAACTGGAGGAGCTGGGCATCCAGCCCGCGCCGCTCATCGAGAACCTGGGCAAGACGCCCGCGGACCGCGTGGACGACCTGCTGCGGCGCCACTGCGTGGGCGAGGGCCGGGATGGGCTGCTCGTGGTCACCCGGCGTCAGTGTCAGGCCGGGCGTCTGTCCTCCGACGACGTCGCGCTGGTGGAGCGGGTGAACCGCGGCCGGATGCAATTGTGGCAGTGGATGCGGACGGTCCGCCCAAGCGTGCCGGAAGCGACGCTGCGGCAGAACTGGCAGCAGGCGCACGCGGAAGGGGTGGTCTGCGGCGGCTGGGTCGAAGCGGGTGATGGCACCTGGGGAGAGAAGAAGTGCTGACGCCGGGTGGCCGCTGGTGCGTGGCCCTCGCCGTGCTCATCGCCAGCGCGGCCGTGGCCCAGGAGGACGACAGCGAGGGGGGCCTGCGCACGCTCTCCCGGCTCACCGTGGGCGTGGGGGATCAGTTCCTGGGGCAGCTGGGGCCGGATGGGAACACGCTGCTCTTCGTGTCCAACCGCAACATCGCGACGGAGATCTACGCCCAGGACCTGGAGCAGGGTCGCGAGCGCCGCCTCTTCGACGAAGGCGCGGACGTGACGTGGCCGCGCGTGAGCCCGGATGGCAAACACCTGCTCTACATCTCGTTCCGCACCCAGGCCAGCGGCCAGCTGTGCGTGAGGGACCTGCCGGAGGCCAGGGAACGCCGCTGCCTCGAGGAAGAGACCAGCGCGCTGCAGGCGGAGTGGATGGACGCGTCGCACATCGCGCTGGTGAGCCGCTCGACCATCCAGGGAGACCTGCGCCTGTCGCGGGTCGCGGTGGAGCGCGAGTGGAGCGTGAGCCCGCTGCTCGAGCGCAACCTGACCAGCCCCACCCTCTCTCCGGATGGGCGCTGGCTGGTGTACGTCCCCATCGAGCGCTCCGTGCGGCAGGTGGGCCCGGGCTTCGCCGCGCGCGCCGCGCCCCACCTGGAGGCCGTCCGGCTGGACCGTCCCGGCGCGGCCCCCACCCCGCTGGCACTCGACCTTCCGGGCCAGAGCGGGCAGCCGGTGTTCGCGCGCGATGGGCGCTCGCTCTACGTGGTGCAGTTCTTCACCGACTCCAACGCGGACGGGGCGATTGATGCCAGCGACAGGGGCGTGCTGTTCCGGGTGCCCTTCGCTTCCGAGCGCGACGACGCGCCCGAGCGGGCCTCGGCCTCCAGTCCGGATCAGCTCACCAGCGGGGCCTGGAGCTGTCAGTACCCCGCGCCGACGGCCGCGACGCTCATCGCGACCTGTTCGCGCGACCAGTCGCTGGATGTGTATCAACTGCCGCTGGACGGACTGGTCCCCAGCGACTGGGACGTGCCCCGCCTCAATGAAGAGCTGGGGATGGTGGGCCGGCGCGCGGATCAGCTCCTGCTCTACCGTCAGCGCCTGCTGCGCGAAGCCCGGCCCAAGCCCCGCCGGCTGCTGATGATGCGCCTGAGCCAGCTCCACCTGGCGTTCGAGGACTTCGACGCGGCGGCCTTCTACGCAGGCCACATGTCCTCCGTGGAGGACCCCGCCACCCGGGGCCTGTCAGAGCCGCTGCGGCTCCTCATCGACCACCGGCGGGACATGAAGGAGCGCGAGCGCGGCCGCATGGTGGACGAGCTGAGCGAAGCCGAACGCCAGCGCATGGCCGCGTTGGATCCCGCGGGTGCGCCCAGCCCGCCCTCCGCCGTCTTCCAGCACGTCGTGCGCAGTGAGCTGGCGCAGGCCGCGGGCGACTTCACGCAGGCGCGCCAGGAGCTGGAGGCGGCACAGCTGACGGACACCACGCCGCGCGCGGTGCTGGAGGCGTGGTTCGAGCGGGCGGACACGCTGTACCGGGCGCTCGACGACCGCGAGGCCCTGCTCGACGCCGGCCGCCGGCTGTCCACGAACAAGGTCTTCCGTGACGACGACCAGCTCGACTTCGCCCGCGCCTCCGTCCGCGCGCTGTACCGGGGACGCCCCTACGCCGAGGCGGACGCCGCGATGGCCCGGGCGTTGGAAACAGCGCCCGCCGGTTCAGCGCTCGCGTTCGCCCTGGAGCTGGGCCGCCACGTCAATGCGTTGCACGAGGAGCGTCCGCCCCGCCCCGTCCGGGATGCGCTGATGGCGTTCTACCATCAGCAGCAGGACCCGCTCCGCCGACGCGCGCTGGTGCAGGACGCCGTCGAGCGCGCGGTGGGCCTCGGCGCGGACGGGGTGCTGGAGGCCCTGGCGACGGCCTACGTCGAGGACGCTCCGGCCGGCACCGAGGAGGCCCGCCGGGCCGAGCGGCTCTTCCGCCGTACGCTGCTGGGCCGCGCCTACCGCCGCCTGGGAAGGCAGCGCCAGGACGAGGCGCGGGCGGACTTCGACCTCGTGACACGGCGGACGGGCTCGCTGGAGAGCGCCGTTGAGTCCATGAGCCTGCGCCTGCGGGCCGGCGTCAGCCCGGAGGTGGTGGAGCAGGAAGTCACCACCACGTCCGCGAAGATGCGCCGGCCGCTCGCGCACTTCGTGAAGGCGTACCTCCTGGCGCGCCAGTTGCCCAAGCTGGAGGACGGCGCCCACGCGCAGGCGGTGGCCACCGCCGTGAAGGAGCTGCGCGCGGCCTGGCCGGAGCTCAAGAACCAGCGCGCGGCGCGGGCCCTGTATGGCGCCATCCAGCACGAGGACTTCCTGCGGGGCCACGACCCCGCCGCCGCCGAACGCGCCAACCGGCACTACCTGGTGGCCCTGGACCTGGTGCGCAACAACATCCGCTACAAGGCGATGGTCCTCGGCGCGCTGGGGATGCTGCACACGCAGGTGGGCAACTTCCACATCGCCCTGGGCTACCTGGACCAGCGGGACGCGTATCCCTATGTGGACAACGCGGCGGGGGTGGCGGTGTCGCTGGCCCGCGCCCGGGCGCTCCTGCACGTCGGCCGGGACGCGGAGTCCGCGAAGGCCGCGGACCAGGCCCTGGCCCTGGTGGATGCCACGCCGAAGCTGGCCCGGTTCGCCACCCTGACCCTGGATCGCGCGGCGCTCTACAACCTCGCGGCGGGCCGGTTCGAGCGGGCCCTGGCGCTCTACGGCCGCGAGCTGCCCCTCGTGGAGGCCAGCCCCCGCGACGACGAAGGGCTGCGCAACCGGCTGGTGGTGCGCCTGTCCCGCTGCGCCGCCGCGTTGGGCGCGGGTCAGCCCCAGCAGGCGTTGGCGGACCTGGACCAGGTGGAGCGCGACCTGGCGCTCCCCGCCGTGCAGGCCACGCTGAATCAGGCGCGGGCCACACCCCGGCAGGTCCAACGCGCCTACCGCATCATCGCCGCGGGCCTGCGCGCCAACGCGGAGACCCGGCTCGGGCGCCTGGACGCCGCGGCCCGCGCGCTCGAACAGCGACGCGCGTTGTTCCTGGAGCAGTTCGACGAGACGGACCGCGACGAGGACGTCCGCGCGGCGACGCTGGCGGAGCTGCGGCTGGCCGAGAACGCCGTGGACCGCCAGGACCCGACCCAGGCGGCCCGCTGGCTGGGCAAGGCGCTGGAGCATGCCGACGCGCTGAGGGAGCGCACCCACGCCCCCGTCGATGCCAATCAGCTGGATGTGCTCTGGTTCGCGGCGCAGCTCCACGCGGAGGGGAACACGCGGATGCCCTTCGACGTGCCCCAGCGCATGGGCGAGGCGCGGCGCAGCCTCATCGTGCAGCGCGACCCCGTCTGGCGCGCCTATCGGGCGTGGTTCGACATCTACCTGGCGCTCGGCGCCACAGAGGGGCCTACCAAGGCGGCCAGCAACGCCCCGGCGCAGGCGCCAGAGGCTCGCTGAGCGTCGTCCCGGGGAATGCGCTCGTCAGGGCGCACGGCACAGCCGGTCCACCCGGGTCAGCATGGTCGGCATGCGCGACGCGCCGTGCATCCGCCGGACCTGCTGCGCGGCGCTCGCGGTCTCCATCCCGATGGCGGTGATGAGCAGGGGCCGCAGGCTCTGTCCGCGCACGATGGGCTGCGCGGATCCGGTGCTGACATAGGGCGTCTTGGCCACGCCGACGATGGGCACCGTGCGGCAGAGCGCCTCGTACAGGTGGGCGCCCAGGCCCGGCTTCTCCTCCCCCAGCCACACATACCCATCCACGATGATGGCCTTCAGTGGCTCCTGCACCGCGGCGAGCACGCGCAGCAGGTGCGGCAGCTCGCGGCGGTAGAAGTGGCCGGGCTCGTAGGGGGCCGCGATGGGGCCGCGGTCCACCCACTGCGCGACCTCCTTGGCGTCGGGCCAGTCACGGAAGAGGACACACCCGGCCACGGTGACGTCAGGCCGGTAGTCCACATCCACGCAGGCGATCATCCGGTCCTCCTCGGTACGGGGCACCCTCACCGCGCAGGGTAGGCGATGCGCGGCGCCCCCGCGACACCGGCCTCTCGCGACACGGGAGCGTCAGGCAGAAGGTGGGCACCCGGGCCGGAGCTGGAGGACCGGCCGTCCTGCCCGAACGCCCGCCCGTCCCTCTGGCCGCCATGCCAACCACGGCTCAGCGCCGGGTGAGCGTGCCCCGGAAGTCCAGCGGCATGGGCATGGCGGCCAGCCGCATCCGCGCGGCCCCGGGCTGAAGGATTGAGCCTGCTTGTAATTGGGCTGGCGTCTCAGGCCTGCGGCGCGCGATAGGCCGGGAAGTATCCCCTGTCGTTGCTGCTCGCGGAGAGTCGCTCGTACACCGAGGGCTCGCAGATCAGCTCGTGCGTGCAGAGGTGGGAGCCCGCGTTCGCGAAGCTCCGCTTGAACTGTTCGAGCCCGTCTCCCGGCCGGATGCCGCCCCCCAGGTGGAGCGGCAGCCCGAGCCGCGAGGTGAGCTCCACCAGCGCCCCGAAGACGGTGTTCTTGGCCGGCGAGCGCCCCAGGTCCGCATCCGCCGTACCGCCCAGGTAGTGATGCATCACGCCGTCGCTCAGGACGCCCACCGCCGAGGAGGCGATGTGGCCGTCCGCGGCGCGGGTCGTCGCGAGCCAGGCGACGGAGGAGGAGAACAGCTGCTCGAAGTACGCGTCGGAGAAGAAGTACCGGGAGAGCGCACCGTCGCGGACCATGGTCTGCCGGTAGACCTCCTTGAAGCCCTCCCGCTCCTCGTGGGAGGCCTCGAGCACCGGACGGCAGGTGCTCACGAAGCCCAGCCGGGTGTTGCGCCGCATCTGCCGCCGGGCCTCCGCCTGGAATTCGAGGGGGAGGCTCGGGTCGATGAAGAACACCTCGTTGCGCTCCGTCCCGCCCGCGAAGCAGCGGGGACCGGCGACGCGGTCGCGCACGAAGATGCTGACGAGCCCGGTGCCGGCCCAGTCCACGGCGTCCTTCGGCACCTCGCTCAACCCCTCCATCCGCCCACCGGGAAAGCCATACGGGGAGATGGCGTCGCGGTAGGGCGTCCCTTCAATGGTCCGTACGATGAGCGGCACCCGCAGCGCGTTTCCTCCGCCGTCCTCGATGACCAGCGTATGGGTCGCGCCCTCGGCCCGCAGGTGGTGGGCGGAGCGGAAGTAGTCGTCCGACAGGGCTGACCTTCCCTCGTCAGGCACGAGGACGGCGCGGCATGGCTTCAGGCCCGGAGGCCTGACGACCCGCGAGGCTTCGGAGTGATTCATCATTCGAGCGCATCCTTTCGAAGGCCCTCATGCAACGTGTGGCATGACCACCGCTTGAGTCCGGGCCCTCCGCCGCCACTGGCGGTAGCCGCGCAACGCGGGCTGCTCGACGCGGTAGGTGATGAGGGTGGCCAGCAGGAACCCGACAGCGAACGCGACCGCGATGGCTGCCTCGGGGCGCCACCCCGCGGCCTCGAGCCGCCGGATGACGACGTAACCGATGTTCTGGTGGACCAGATAGAACGGATAGGAAATGAACCCCATGAAGAGCAGGGGCCGCCACGTGAGCCAGCGCAGCGCGCCCCGGGAGAGCGCGTAGCAGAGGCCGAGCACGACCCCGAACACGGGGAGGGGGGCGATGCTCCCCACGAGCACCTCGTGCGCGAAGCAGACCCCCACCAGCGCCAGCGCGGAGGCGGCGGAGACCTCGCCGCGGCTCTGCTTGAAGGCCAGCACGCCCAACGCGAAGAACTGCAGGTGCGGCCGGCCCGCGAAGCGCGCGACGAAGGGCATCCCCATCGCCTGGGCCGCCAGCTCCGCCAGGGTCTGCAACACGACGAGCACGATGAAGATGGAGATGACCCTGGGCAGCGCCCGCGCGTACGCGAGCACGAACATCAGCAGGTAGAAAGACAGCTCGATGGTCAGCGTCCAATACACGGTGTCCACATGCGGGACGCGAAGCAGCTCATGAAGCATGGTCAGGTTGATGAGGGCCGTCTGGAAGCTGAACTCGCGGTCCGGCAGCCCGAACAACGACACCACCGTGAAGGTGAGCGCGACGGCCGTCCAATAGGCCGGGTAGAGCCGGGCCGCGCGGCTCGTCACGAAGTCCCGGGCCCGTCCCATGCGCTCCAGCGACATCAGGATGACGAAGCCGCTGATGGCGAAGAAGAGCTGGACCCCATACTTCCCGAAGTGCGCCTCCCCCCAGAGGGGAGCGGAGTGCCCGTAGAGGTCGCTGTACTCGGCCGTGAAGTGATACAGCGCGACCACCAGTGCCGCGAGCCCCCGGAGGGCGTCCAACTCCACCAGGCGCGGGGGGCTTGCATCCGAGGCGGCAGCAAGGCTTCTCATCCGGGTTCACCTTTCCTCGATCTCACCGGCAAGCGCTCGGAGCGTGTCGAAAGGTAGGTGGCGCCCGACACCCTCACCATGCTCCCCGCGGTCGCGGGCAGGTGTCATGTCCTTCGCAACGGTCGGCCCTCGCGTCTCAAGCCCGCCGCTCAAGTCCGTGGCGCGCGATAGGCCGGAAAGAAGTCGCCGCCGGTGCGGCCTTGCGACAGATGGGCATACACCGTCGGTTGGCAGATCAGCTCGTGGGTGTAGAGGCGGGCGCTGGCGTTCGCGAAGCCCCGCTTGAACTGCTCGAGGCTGTCACCCGGCCGCAGGCCTCCGCCCAGGTGGAGCGGAACCCCGAGCCGCGTGCAGAGCTCCACCAGCGCCTCGAAGACATTCTTCGCGGGCGAGCGCGCCAGGTGCGCATCCGCCGTGCCGCCCAGGTAGTAGTGCAGCAGGCCATCGCTGCGGACCCCCAGCGCCGCGGAGGCCACGCCCCCCTCCGGCGCGCGCGTCGTCACCAGCCAGGCGCAGGGCGAAGCGAACAGCTCCTCGAAGTAGGCGTCGGAGAAGAAGTACCGGAGGCTGGCCCCGTCGCGGACCATGGTCTGCCGGTAGGCCGCCTTGAAGCCCTCCCGCTCCTCGCGCGGCGCCTCGCGCGCCTCCCGCGCGGTGCTCACGAAGCCCAGCCGGGTGTTGCGCCGGATGTGCCGGCGGTGCATCTCCCGGAACTGCACGGGCAGGCGCGGGTCGATGAAGAACACCTCGTTGCGCTCCGTCCCGCCCGCGAAGCACCGGGGGGCCGAGACACGGTCGCGCACGAAGATGCTGACGAGCTCCGTCCCCCTCCAGTCCACCGCCTCCTTCGGCACCTCGCGGAGGCCGTCCACCGTGCCTCCGGGAAAGCCATACGGGGAGATGGCGTCGCGGTAGGGCGTCCCTTCAATGGGCCGCACGATGAGCGGCACCCGCAGCGCGTGGCCCTGCCCATCCTCGAGGACCAGCGTATGCGTCACCTGCTCGGCCCGCAGGTGGTGCGCGGAGCGGAAGTAGTCCGCAGACAGGGCCGACACCCCTGCGTCAGGGACGAGCACGGCCCTCGTTTGCATCATCCTCATGTCTTCCGACCCCCCCGGGTCCTCACAAAGGAGCTCCACCCTGGGATGGATGCCTCTGGGCGCTGGGAACGCACCTTGGCGTTCCCAGGGGACGTTAGCCTTCCGGCCCTCCCGCCGGAGCCGCCCCCCGGGACAGCCCTGATGTTGGAATCAGGAATCCATCGCCCAGGTCACCCCTCGCAGTACCGAACCGCGCGGCCTACTGCGCGGCCTGCTCGGACAACAGCCGCACATTGAGCGCGCCGTTGGCGAAGAACTGGCTGTTGCGCCCCACGGTATGCGCCTCCAACCGGCGCTGGAGGGGGATGTCGTAGCGGCCCAGCTTCATCAGCCCATCGTTGAACCAGCCATCCCCCACCCCCGAGCCATCCACGTAATCCGCGTACCTCCGGGGCGCGGGCCAGATGACGGTGTTGAGCGTCGCGACGAACCGGCGGATGTCATTGTAGTTCCACGTCATCTCCGCCGCGTATGCCTCGACGATGAAGGCCAGCACGTTGTTCGCGTGCGCCACGTCCTGCCCGGGCTGGGCGTAGGAGCCCCAGTGCTCACTCCAGAAGTAGGCCGTCGGGTGGGCGGGGT
>NZ_RAWG01000090.1 GCF_003611735.1 Corallococcus sicarius
GGGTCGGGTGGGGCGCCGGACATGGCACCATGGCCTAGCACTGAAGCGCACGCTGCGCCCCTGACGAATCGTGTGGGCGCCTGCCCGCCCGGCGTTCCTGGAGGGATTCTCCCTGCACGCCAGTACGTACCAGCATGTGAACCGTGGGAGTGACGCACGGCGGAGGCGCGTCGAAGGGCACGGCGACAGGGGCTGTACGGTGGGCAGGTCGGGGCCGTGTCATTCGTCCAGTTCTTCGGCTCAGCCCTGCAGGTAACGCCGCACTTCCACTCGCTGGTGCCAGGCGGCGTCTTCGTGCCGCAGGAGAGCGGTGTGCGCTTCGAGGCGTTGCCGCCACCCACTCAATCAGAGGTAGAACGACTGCTGAGGGTAGTGCGCCAGCGGGTGCTGCGCCTCCTGGAAAACAGAGGGGCTCTCCCCGCGCAAGGGCCCGAGGACGCGCAGCAGGCATACCCAGCGCATTCCCTGCAGCAGCGACTGCGCTGGCTGGAACTGGATGTCTTGCGCCCTCCCAGCAAGCAGCCTCGGTGCTCCTTCCTGGAAGGCTTCTCCCTGCACGCCAACACGCACCTGTACGCCAATGATCGGCAGGGGCTGGAGCGGCTGTGCCGCTATGGAGCGCGCGGCGCGTTGGCGCTGGAGCGTTTGTCACGAGCGGAGGACGGCCGCATTGCCTGGCGGATGAAGCGTCCGTTGCCAGACGGCACCACACACCTCTTCTTCACCGGACTGGAACTCTTACGTCGCGTGGCGTCCCTGATACCTCCGCCTCGGTCGAACCTCACGAGGTTTCACGGTGTCTTCGCTCCGGGCGCGAAACTCCGGCCATTTCAGCTCCCTCAAGCGGAGGCAGAGGCGAAGCCGGAAGAGGGAAGCGAGCTGCCTTTAGCCGCGACGAGACAGGAGCCGCCCCCGGAGCGCACGCCGCGGCGGGATGGGGCCGGGTTGCTCAAGCAGGAGTTTCGCGCTGGACGTGTTCGCCTGCGGCAGGTGTGGAGGCACGCTTGAGGGTGCTGGCGTCTCTGACGGCACCCGGTGGGGTGCGTGCCCTCCTGGAGCACCTGGGACGGCCCACGCTGCCTGGGAGACTGTCCCCAGCCCGGGGGCCACCCCCGAGCGCGGGGTGTTGAGCGCCCGGCCGCGGTGGCCCCATGCCCAAGCCCCCTGCCGCGCCCCTGAGGGGAGCGCGGCCTGAGCGTGCGTGTGCCCCCTGTGAGGGCTGCACGGCTTCTGCACCGGCCCGGCGCACCGCTCGGCGGCACCCGTCCGCGTCCCTCTTCGGCACCTCTGCTCCTGCCCCCACCCTCCACAGGCCTTCTCTTCGCCCTATGCGTCCTGCCCGACTCGGCATGCGCGCCCAGCGAGGAACAGGGCTTCGTTGCCCTACGGGGGACTTGAGGGTACTCATGGAAACTGCGGCCCGCGAAGCCCTGGGCAAGGAGGATGAGTGTGGGCCCCGACGAACTGAAGCAGTACCTGAGGGGAGAAGATGAGCGCGTTGAATGGAAGCAGTCCTCCAAGGACGCAAGTGGCATTCTCCAGGCAGTCTGTGCCCTGGCGAACGACCTGGGAGACACTCACAAGCCCGGGTACCTGCTGATCGGCGTCGACAAAAATGGGTCCGTCGTTGGAGTGGATACCCGCGGCGCGAAGCTCGACGAGGAGCAGCGGATCCTCGCCAACCGGCTTCACTCACTCAACCTCTCGCCGACGCCCTCCTTTGACATCCAGGTGCTGGAGTACGAAGGGAAGTCTGTCTTCATCGTGCGTGTGGAGCCCTACCCCGTGCCGCCAATCGTGACGGTCGATACGGTTTCCTGGGTCCGTCACGGCTCGACGACCTACCGTGCGAAAGAGGCGGACACCCAGCGTCTTCGCGAGAGACGCCCCGAGAAATCCCACCCATTTGATTTCCGACCGCGGGCAGGGGCTGGCTTGGCTGATTTGAACATCAGTGAACTGACAGGCCGGTACGAGGCAGCCAAGGAAGGTGTCGACCAGCTCGAGGATTATCCCACACTGGAGTCATGGCTCAGCCAAGTCCAACTCGGGGCCCGCGTGCAGGGAACTTGGACACCGAATCCTACGACTCTCCTGCTCTTTGGCCTGAACCCGCAGAGCTTTTTCCCGGGGGCTGCGGTGGAGTTCGTGCGCTACGCGGGCACGGAGATTGATGCTCCGGTGGTGTGGAGGAAGACGGCTACGGGAACGATTCCTCAGCAACTGGAGGCCCTCTGGGCGCAGATGAGCGTCCACATCGTTGCGGTCCCAGGGGCCGCCGAGGGCATCCGCTCGCCATTCGTCCCCGAGTACCCCCTGGAGGCGCTCAAAGAGCTGGCACGCAACATGGTGCAGCACCGGCAATACGAGGGCACGAACGCACCTGGTCGTGTCGAGTGGTTCGATGATCGCATCGAGTTCTCGAATCCAGGTGGGCCCTTTGGCCGTGCGAGCGAAGGAGAATTCGGAAGCCAGTCCGATTACCGGAACCCGACGCTAACGGATTGGCTGGTGCAGCTCGGATACGTTGAGCATCTTGGTCGAGGCGTGCGCCTGGTTCGCAGGTTCTTGGAGAAGAACGGCAACCCGAAGCTTGAGGTCGAGCTCAATGGTTTCACGCGTGTCATCGTCCGGAGAAGGGCATGAAGTCCCTTGTCTTCTTCAGCAGCAAAGGGGGAGTGGGAAAGACCACGCTCACCTTCAACATCGCGCACATGTTGGCGCGAAAAGGGCACCGGGTTGTCGTGCTCGACTACGACCCGGAATGTGCCCTTTCGGCGCTCTTCCTTGGGGAAGAAGGGCTCTTCGATGTCTGGGAGAAGGAGGAACCCGGGGTGGAGGGCGCCACGACGGCTCGGACAGTGGCGGGGTGTCTGGCTCCCGTGCGCCTCGGTCAGGGAAGGATCCTGGAACCCAAGCTCGTCGAAGTCGCACCAGGCCTCTGGCTGCTTCCCGGACAACTGGACCTCATCCGCTTCGAGCAGACGCTCGCGGAAGAGTGGCCCAGGCTACGGGCGCCTGACGGCACGCGTGCCGTGGAGGTGATGACGGCCTTGGCGCGCCTGTCCACCATGGCGGCAGAGCAGGTCAGCGCGGATGTCGTCATGATGGATGTCGCCCCCGGACTGCGAGTGCTGAACCGTGCGGCGCTCTTGGCTTGTGATGCCGTAGTATTTCCCCTGGTGACCAACTTTTTCAGCCTGCAGGGGCTCGCCACTGTTGGCCCCATCCTTCGCGAGTGGCGCCAGGATTGGGTAGAGATCTGCCAACACCACCTGGGCGGCGGAGCCCAGCAAATCCTTCCCGTCCACCCTATTCAACCCATCGGCTACGTCGTGCAGCAATTCATGGGCCGGCTTGACCATCGAATCCACGCGTCGTGGGCAGAACGCATTCCCACAGCTTTCCACGAACACATTCTAGGTGAAGTGACATCAAGCCCCCCCCTTACGTTGAAGAAGGACGGGCTGTGCCTTGCCACTCTCACCAATGTCTGGAGCCTTGCCTCACTGGCCCAACTCGCTAGGAAGCCTATCTTCGATTTGAAACAAGCGGATGGGGCGAGCAGTGGGCACCAGCAAGTCATCGCGCGTTGCCGACTTGAGTTTGAAGCCCTCGCCGATCGCTTGCTAGAGAGGCTTGGGCAACTGCCCGAAGCACGCCCTCTCACGCAGTGAAGCCCAGGCTGCGGGTGCGCTTGTCCCGGTGAGCGTCAAGGTAGTTGTCGCGTGAGAGGGTTCAGTCGAGGCACTTCAGCTCCTGCACTTTCCGTGAGGGGTTGAGGCGCACGGGGCCCGCGGGCGTCCAGTCGCGCGTGTCGCGGCTCCAGCGCTCGGGGTGGCGGGCGCGAGCGCGCTGGTACACCTGGTGGCGCTGGGCGAGCAGCACGCTGACGGACCTCTTCCACCAGTCTGCCTCGGTGCTCCTCCCGCTCTCCACGCACCTCTTGCAAGTCATTGCGGCCTCGGAGGTGGTGTGGGCCGACGAGACGCCCGTGCATGTGCTGGAGGTGAAGAAGACGAAGCAGGGCTACCTCTGGACCTTCCTCACCCAGACGCAGCAGGGAGAGTGGCTGCTGGGCTATCGCTTCAGCCTGGGCCGGGTGGGCACGACGCCCCTGGACGTCCTGGGCGGTATGCGGGGCGCTCTCGTGGTGGATGCCTATACCGGCTACAACGCGGTGACGCTGCCCGAGGGGCGCGTCCGCGTCGGCTGCTGGGCGCACGTGCGTCGGCGCTTCTTCGACGCGCTGCCCACCGCACCGGAAGCCCGCGAGGCCTTGGACTTCATCCTCGCTCTCTACCGGGTGGAGGCCGAGGCGCGAGACGCGGGCCTCGTGCGAACCGACGCCCACCGCGCGCTGCGCCAGCAGAAAAGCGCCCCGGTCCTCGCCGCTCTGCGGGCTTGGCTGGAGGAACAGGCTCCGCGCCATCTGCCCAAGGGGCCACTGGGGCAGGCCCTCTCCTACGCCCGAAAACAGTGGGACGCCCTCACCCGATCCGTCTCCGACGCGCGCCTGCCTTTGGACAACAACCGCAGCGAAGCAGCCCTGCGCAAGGCCGCCCTGGGAAGGAAGAATTTCCTCTTCGTGGGCCACGAGGCCGCGGGGGAGAACCTCGCCGGCCTCTACGCCCTCGTCGCCACTTGCGAGGCCAACGGCGTCAACCCCGAGGACTACCTCGCCGACGTGCTGTTGCGCGTCCAGACGCACCCGAACGAGCGCATCGGCGAGCTGCTGCCGCACGAGTGGAAGCGCCTGCGCGCAGCCGACGCGTCCTGACGTCGCGGCTCCCCAATCCTCACCCGCTCCATCCTTCGCGGCGCTCGCCGAGCATGGCCGACGTCCGCCCTCAAGCACTCCGTCACGTCATTGGCCGGACGGTTACAAGCGATCCGGCACGTCGTTGGCCGAACGGTTACATCGCACCCTCGTCACGCACGCTTTCCGTCCGCCCTCAAGCGATCCGGCACGTCGTTGGCCGGACGGTTACGTTTCTGCGAACCGAGTACCAGATGCGGCTGATGCCTCTGTTCGGCGACGCTGAGGCCATCTTCGACTACGACAGCCCCGTGCCAGCGGACCGCGAGCATCAGCTCCGGGTCATGAGCACCATGCCAGAGGCCTTCAGCTATGACGAGTGGAGGGAAGTGGAGGGTTTCAAGCCGGATCCGAATCGGCACGGCTATCCCTTGCCGATGCCGGGACAGACTCCAGGCGAACTGCATGCACAGGCATCAGGCAAAGACGCCCAGGAATGAAAGGAACGGATGTGACTGCCTCGGGATATGGTGTCTGTTACGTCCTTGCTGTCTCATTTCTTGAGGAGGATTTTCGGATTGAGAATGATTCGCCTAATGCTCCGCTTGTCGTCATAGGGAACAATTCGGCCCTCCTGCTCCTCGGTTTCGTAAACGAGGTCAAGCTCAGGTTGGGATTTTGTTTGAATTAGATCTACATACGTCCCGTAGTCGAGCGTGTATATGTTGTATCTTAGGCCGGGATTCTCTTTGTCGGAGTATCCGCGTGCAATTAGATGAATGATTCGATAGTCAAAGAGCGACTGGATCATTGGATGCCCCGAATGAGCCCTCTCAACCATAAAGGAGCGGGCGCGGCGATCACCAATGACATCCTTGATGATGCTCAGGAGAATCGAGTACTGATCCGCCGAGAGGTTGACGGCCTTGTCTGTCTCATACCATTGGCGAGCGGCCTCTCGAACTGCCTTTATGTCAATCTTCTCGCGTCCTCGCCTGAGCGCATCGAAGAATGATGTGTTCGTTATGTTTATCAGATCTCGCGCAACCCCTTCGGATGCACGCACGAGTTCTATGAATGTCGCTTTCTCAGTAAAAAGAGTCGTGCGAAAAGATGCAGCATTTCCAATGTTATACTGCTCGCCTAAGAACTTGTCTGGAAGCTCGTTGACTACGTGTCGATAAAGCAGTTCATCGAAGAAGGCGGTGACTCCTTCTGGGTTTCGGTCATAGACGAAATAGTCATCCAGGTCGACATTTGCAGAGATGTCGCCCCCTAGCTCAAATCCGAGAACTGCATTTCTGGATGCTGTAACTGAGAAGCGGGAGCGATATTCAAGCGACGCAATCTTTAGGGTAGCCCTTGCTATTGGCAGGAATGAACGCTTGAGGAACTCCGCAAAATAGGGCTGAACGTCGGCAGGCATGGTGGTCCACTCATCTATGAGGACCAGGAGGCGCTTGTTTCCGGTCGCCACAATGGCGTCAGCTAGGCGGTGATGAAGGTCTGTGAAGAGTATGTTATCCTCAAATACCTGTTCATACTCCCGTGCTTCCTTTGTGGATCCGGTGGTGCTTTGGGCGGACTCTACCGAAAGCTCAAGCGCCTCGATGCTTGCTGCTGCTTTTAATTTATCTTTATCAACCCGCGAAATGATTTCTTCCGTTGAAACTTTTTGCCTCTTTGAGATTTGTGCGACTCTGGTTATGCAATCCGCGAGACCGTCTAGCTTCTCTACGAAGTCTGCTTGGGCTGTATTGTTGGGAGACGTGCAGGCATCCAGAAACGCGTTGTGCACTTCTCCCAAGAAATCTTTGAAAATATTTATACAACGTTGTGCGAGTGGACGTTGCTCGTCTGATACTTGCTGTGCAGATCCAAGAATCCGCAGATCGATGTAAAGGACGGTCTCTCCGCGTCCCCGTGCACGTTCTCCAAGGATTCGGAATGCATGGGTCTTCCCTGTGCCGCGTCGGCCAAACACAATTTGGTTATTGTGATTATCCAGCTGCGTTACAGCCCCAGACTCAACATAGGTCCTTTGGAGTCTGTCGGTGTCCTCTTGACGCTCTGAGCGAGTCAGGATCTGGGAAACGGCCCTGCTGATTTGGGGATCTTTGAGCATAGAGAGGGATGGTAGTTAGTAGTCCAGTTCTAGCTTCTAGGAGTATAGTCCGTTCTCCACGGAGGGGAAGCTTGGTGTGCCCCTTCGCTGAATTGAGTCTGGAATATTGGATGGCCTGACCGGTGGAAGGTGGCACCCATTTGGTGAGCATGGCCCGCGAACCCAGGCCTGCTTCATTCTTGCCACGCTTGGCGCTGCTGCTGTCCGTCCACAACTCCAAGAAGAAGCTGGACCCCGTGGGTCGATGAGTGTGGAGTGCTGGAGGTCGCCTCGAACCCAGGGCGTGACTGGGGAGTTGCCATCGGGTGGTGCCAAGCTGACCCACCCTTCAAAGTACCTTCGCCAACCGCAACGAGTCCGCGATGAGCCCAGGGGCTATGTCGACTTCTTCGTCCTTGGTTGCTGCGTCATGCAACTGCACAGTTCCTTCAAGCGGAGGCAGAGGCGAAGCCGGAAGAGGGAAGCGAGCTGCCTTTAGCCGCGACGAGACAGGAGCCGCCCCCGGAGCGCACGCCGCGGCGGGATGGGGCCGGTTGCTCAAGCAGGAGTTTCGCGCTGGACGTGTTCGCCTGCGGCAGGTGTGGAGGCACGCTTGAGGGTGCTGGCGTCTCTGACGGCACCCGGTGGGGTGCGTGCCATCCTGGAGCACCTGGATTTCCCCACGCGGCCGGCACAACTCGCCCCGGCGCAGGGGCCTGCGCAGATGGGGTGGTGTTGAGCGCCAGGCCGCAGTGGCCCCATGCCCAAGCCCCTTGCCGCGCCCCTGAGGGGAGCGCGGCCTGAGCGGGCGTGTGCCCCATGAGGGCTGCACGGCTTCTCCCCCGGCCCGGCGCACCGCTCGGCGGCACCCGTCAGCGTCCCTCTTCGGCTCCTCTGCTCCAGCCCCCACCCTCCACAGGCCTTCTCTTCGCCCGATGCGTATGCGTCCCGGGCCGCGGCGAGGAACTGCGAGGCCCAGGACTCCGAGTGCTCGATGGCAAGGCGGGCCATCATCCGCGACAGCTCCGTCGGATTGTGGCCCCGCGTGAAGAGCGCCTCCATGTCCGCCCGGGCCGTGGTGGCGCGGATGTCACCCGCCAGAGGGGCGAACTCGATGCCGCGCCCTGCGACAAGCGGAGCGAACTCCGGGTCGGCCACGAGGACGGGAGTGTGACCGGCCCGCGCAAGGCCCTCGGCGAGCGCCACCATGGGCCGGACGTCTCCCTGGGTGCCAAACGTGATGAGCGTGACGCGCATGCCCGCTGGCATATGGGATCCCGAGAGGCGGGAGAAGCGCGATGCTCCCATGCGGGAGGAGCGAATGAAGTTACGGCCCTGGGTCGAGGGCCCAGGTTCCTTCCTCCCACCGCTTCAATGCCTGCCCGGCTTCGAAGGGCACGAGCCCCTTGCCCTTGGCGGCTTCTTCCAGAACCACCTTCGCCTCGGCCGTCCGGTAGCGGAGCAGATGTGCGGCGGCCATGACACGCACATCCATGCGCTCATGCTTGAGCAGGACGAGGAGGGCATCTCGCCCTGCGTTTCCATTGGCCAGGAGTTTGTCGACGGCGGCGCCGTACTTTCTGGCGTGCTTGTTCCCGGTCTTGGCATCTCCCCGGAAGATGGCCTCGGTCTGCGCCGCCACGTTCAGCGCGAACTGCTCGACCAGTTTCTCCAGCGTCATCACCAGAACCCCTTCGCCACGTTCTCCATGGCCAGCAGCCCGAAGTCACGCTGGGCCTCATAGGACTGCGTGCTCAACCATTGCCGCACGGTCAAGGTGCTGGAGCCCGTGATGGTACGCCGGATCGACGAGTAGAAAGCGCTGACGTCGGTGTGCAGGCTCTTGTCCAGCGGGATGATGTTCTCGGTGTTGTGGAGGGCAGGGGGGCCGAAGCGCTTCACGTTGCCCGGGGTCTGCTCGACGATGTGGTGCCACTCCTTGTTCTTGCCCGCCGGGCCCCTGGCCTTCTTGAAGCCACTGAATGAGCTCCAGGTCCTGTAGCCCGAGGGACGCGCCTTGGCGGAGGCACCGTCGCCCGTGCCTCTGGCCGCCATGGTCACCGCGCCGGGCGCGAGGGCGATGGTGACGGTCTCGGCGCTCACAGCCACCGTTCCCACGTCCGCGACCGCCGCAAGCCTGATGCCCATTTGCGCTTCGGCCTGCACCGCCGCCTGCGCGGCGCCGGGGAGCATTGGCACCTTCGACCCCAGCCCCGCCGCCGTGTTCCCAATGGCAGCCGTGGCCAACATGGCGAATGCGCGCGCCGCGTTGCGGCCCATGACCTTGCCGTAGTGCTCTCCCGCCGCGCGTAGCTCGTCAAACGTGGTGGCCCGATCCGCTGCCTCCACCAGCCGCTTGAAGCCAGCGATGAGAGTCCAGAACGTATCGACCCCCACGTAGGCAATGAGCGAGGCGGTCATCACGGCGGCCACACCCTTCGAGAAGGGTTCGGGCACCGCGAGGAGGATCATGTATGTGGTCCACGTCCAGAGAACTGCCGTCATCATGGCCTGGGGGTCGGCCATGTCCTTGAAGGCATCCATCATCTCGTCCAACACGACGCCCTGGGCCAGGGCCATGGACAGGGCGTAGCGCCCATCGCCAGTGACAGAGGGGCCTTCCACCAGCAAGTGCAGGCAGTCGCCGGATCTGGCGGTGCGCTCGCACCAACGCAGGTAGGCACGAGTCAACTCCACGTCCGCGGACGGTGGCCCTCCCTCCAGGTGCTCACTCGGGCCGAGCGGAGTGACACGACGAGTGCGAGGGTCGAACAGGTAGGAACCGCTGCGCGGCTCCACCTCGAACAGGTGCCGTGCGGCTTCCTGCGGGCGCATGGAGGGTCGCACGGCCAGGGCCAGTGCCTCCACGGCCTCCTCGAAGTCGTCGGCGTCCATTTCCACTGGTGCGGCACCGGAGCGTGGAGTGAACACGGTGGGCGCGCCATGGCCCGTGTCCAGGCGCACCGCTCTCGTGGTGCTACCGCATCCGGTCAGGACTACGAGCAATAGGGGAAGCGACCATCGTGGAAGCACGGAACCCTCTTGGCGCTGCCTCGGCGGCCTTCAATCCCCAGGGATCCTCCCCTGGCGTACTTCCGGAACCCGGACCTGCTGTGGCGGGCGCTGGGGCTCGTGGTCTCGTCGGACTTCGACGTGCGCGACTCGCAGGTCATCCTCGGCATGGCGCTGATGTCTCCGGAGTCGCAGTCACTGGCGTGGAACTTCTACCAGACGCACTTCGATGCACTGACCCAGCGGCTGCGCTCGGATGAACTGGGCCGGCTGATTGGACAGACAGGGGGAGGCATCACTTCCGGTTCGCGCAGAAAGGGGCGTCGAAGGTTCCCGACAAACCCGTCGTCGTTGCGTCTGACCTTTCCTGGACCTGGACATTGAAGCTTCCTACGAGGCGGCCCGTCGTAGCGGTCGTCAGGTTGATGCTTCCGCTGGTGGCCACCCCGAGGGTCTGCGTCCCTCCGTCCATGAGGCGCTGCTGGACCTGGACGAACCCAGGGCCGGTGGCGTTGCCGACCTCGAAGGTCCCTGCCGCGGGCGGGCCAATGACCGAGACCGTCACGAAGCGGGACGGTGGCAGGACGTAGCCGGCGTCGGCGGGTGCCGTGCAGAGCCCGGAGAGGTCGCTGTCGGCCAGCAGGGCAATCGAGAAAGAGGTCCCGCCGTCGGGACCGCGCGGCAGGAGTTCGCCGGTCCAGGTCACCGGGAAGGCCTTGTCGCCCTGCAAGGATCCCACGCTCTCTGCCTGCTCCGACTTTGATCCACAGGCAGGAAGGAAGAGCAATCCGATAACGGGAAGGAGGTTCAGGCGCATGGGCTGTCCTTGATGAGCGGGCTTGGCATGCTGGAGATTCTTCGCAAGCCCCTCATCCTATGGCGCGCATCATGGCGAGAGGCAACGGCGCACCCCTGATGTAGCGACCGGAATCTGGGCAGGCCCGCGCGCTCATGAGAGGCCGCGACCGGATGCAGAGCCTGCTTGCCACCCCACCCGCCATCCGTGCGAGTCTGGCGGGATGAACCGCGTCCTCCTGCTGGCCGGACTGTTGAGCCTCGTTGCGTGCAAGGGCACCATCGAGCCAAGTACCAACGACGGACGCCCCAACAACCCAGGGGAGCCCGGTGAGCCTGACGGGGGGCCCGGCGGTAACCTGGGCGCCGCGTGCGTGGTGCAGTCGGTGCTCGCCAATCGCTGCGCCAGCTGTCACGGCGCGCTGCCGACCCAGGGGGCGACGATGCCGCTGCGCACCCTGCACGACATGCGGGTGAGCTCGGCGATGGATGGGAGGCTCAGCAACGCCCAGCGCGCGCTCATCCGCATGCGCGACGACGCGTCTCCGATGCCGCCGGCCCCGCATGAGCGCGCGAGCGCAGCCGAGTCCGCCGCGCTCGAGACCTGGATCGGGCAGGGGATGCCCCTCTGCAGTGGCACGGACGGCCCGCCCGCGACCGTGGTGCCCGAGCCCAACCTGCTCGATCAGTCCGCGCTCTTCGCCTGCACCGAAGGCGTGCGCTCGGATGCGCCGACGCGCATCCGCCGCATGAACCGGCGCGAGTTCACCCGCAACGTCGGTGGCTCGGTCGAGCGCAGCTGGACCGGGTTCAGCTTCTACGACAACCCGCTCGATCCCAGCGCCATCGAGCAGTACAGCTCCTGGGCCACGGACGAGACGCTGGACGAGGCCACGGTGGAGCTCTTCCTGCCGGTGGTCGGCGCGGCCGCCTCGCCGTGGACGATGAACTACCCGGACGGCAACCGGATGGAGCGCGTCTACACCAACAGCCGCTTCAGCTGCATGTTCAACGACGCGAACCCGAGCGACGCCTGCAAGCGCTTCCACCTCGGCCAGATGCTCGAGTTCGGCGTCTTCTTCCGCCCGCCCACCGAGGATGAGCTCACCCGCATCACCGCCTTCGCGACCGCGGTCATCGCGCAGGAGCCGAGCAACTCCCCGCAGAATCGCGCGGACTCCATCACGCGGATCTCCAACGCCGCGTGGATGATGACCGGCGCCATGTTCCGCCGCGAGATGGGCGGCGTGCCGGCCAACGGTCGCGTGGAACTGACCAGCCTCGAGCTGGGCTCGCAGCTGGCCTACGCGCTTGGGGGGCGCGCGCCCTCGGCCACGCCGAGCTTCGTGTATCCGTACTACTCCGCGCCCCTCGAGGGGCATCTGGCGGACGTGGCCACTGCCGCGAAGGATGGCTCGCTCACGCAGGATGCGACGACCACCGGTCTGATCAAGAAGCACCTGGGCGGCGTCGACGCCAACCAGAACGGGACACCGCGCTTCGATCTGGTGCAGGACTACAACGAGGAGCAGCGCTCCAAGCGCGGGCAGTACTGGCTGGGTGACGGCGTCGCGGGCTTCTTCCGCGAGTGGCTCGGCTACGGGCACGTGTCCGCGGTGTTCAAGGAGTCCCCGGCGGCGACCTCGCGCTTCGAGCTCGAGGGGCTCGGCTACATCAGCGCGGTCTCGTACGACAACCTGCTCACCAACTTCCATCCGCTGGAGCCGACCTTCATCCAGCAGTTCGACGATCTGATCGCGCGGGTGGTCGTCGAGGATCAGAACGTGCTGGCGAACCTGCTCACCACGCGCACCTTCTACGTGCCCTCCATGCAGCACGCGGCGTACGACTCGCATAAGGGCCTCTCGCACCCCTACAACGTCAGCGAGATCCTCCCGGCGACCGTCGCGGGCCGCTGGAAGAAGCTGCCTGACGCGGAGCGCGCGGGCGTGCTGACCCACCCGGTGTGGCTGGCCGCGCACGGCGGCAACTTCGAGGACGATCCGTCCATCGTCCACCGCGGCAAGTGGGTGCGCGAGAACCTCCTGTGCGGCTTCGTCCCGCCGCTCAGCAGCGTGCAGGTGGCAGCCCAGGTCGGCGCTCACGCCGCCGACAAGAACGCGCGCCGCCGCCTGCAGGAGGCGACCGCCGGAGCGCAGTGTCAGGGCTGTCACCGCCTGATGGAGCCGCTCGGCCTGCCCTTCGAGATCTACAACCACGCGGGCTTCCTGCGCGCGCGAGATCACTCGACCAGCGGAGGCTGGACCACGCCGGACGGAAGCTCGACGCTCACGTCGATGCCGGACCCCGCGCTGGACGGCCCGGTGCGCGACGCGGTGGAGTTGAGCGAGCGCCTGGCGACCTCGCGGCACGTGAAACGCTGCTTCGTGCGACAGGCCTTCCGCTACTTCATGGGCCGTCCGGAGAACCCGAGCGACGCCTGCACGCTGACGCAGATGGAGCAGGCCTATGATCAGAACAACGGCTCGTTCTCCAAGATGCTGACCACGCTGATGACCAGCGACACCTGGAAGACGCGGCGTTTGCCGCAGGCTGGAGAGTGACTGCCATGTTCTCGCGACGAACCGTCCTGAAGGGCATGGCCGCCGGCCTCTTCGCGCCCTATTTCCACGACGTCTACGCCCAGTCGTCAGCGTTGCCGGCGCGCCTGGTGCTGGTCCTCGAGTGCAATGGCGTCTACCCCCGCGCGCTCCTGAGCACGGGCACCCGCGCGGCGCTGGGTGGGCGCGCCAACACCTCCGACCGCCTCTTCTGGGACGCGTACAAGGACACGCCGCTGGTGCGTGAGGGCGACAATCTCGCCAGCGCGATCAGTCTCGGGCCGCTGGCGGCCTCTTCCGGCAACATCGACCTGGTGAACCGCTCCGCCGTGCTGCTGGGGCTCTCGAACCTCATCGCAGGCGGCGGGCACTCCAGCGGGACGGGCGGGCTGAGCTGCGCGGTGAACGGCGCGGGCGCGACCTTCGACGCGGTGATCGCACCTCGCCTGCGCCGGGGTGCACCGTTCGACGTGCTGCGCCTGGGTACCAGCTCCGCGCGCGTGTCGATCGTGTACGAGACCTGCGCGCTCGGACCCCGCAAGCCCGCGGGCATCATCGTCAACCCGTCGCTCGCGTTCGACAGCACCTTCGGCTCGCTGCTCGGCGGCTCGACGAATGGGCGCGATCGCAAGATGCTCTTCGACTTCGCGCTGGCCGACTCGCGCAAGGCGCTGGCGGAGTTCAGCGGCAACTCCAACGAGCGGCTGAAGCTGGAGCGCTACCTCTCCTCGCTCGAATCGCTGCGCACGCGAGAGGATCAGCTCGCAGGCATGGCGGCCCGCGTGCGGCCCTACCTGCCGCTGGCGCCGAAGGACAACCCGCTCATCACCGGCGCGGGCTCACCGCCCGACTCGCTGAAGTGGTTCGAGGCGCAGTTCCAGATCGCCACGGCGTCCCTCCTGGGCGGGCTGACGAACACGGTGGTGCTGGCGACGGGCACCTCGGGCTTCGACGTGGCCTACGGCCCGGACGTGACCGACATCCCGCGACACAGCCTGCAGCACGGCCTGGATGCGGGGCAGAACTGGGAGCGCGTCGCCGAGGTCACCCGCCGCCACGTGCAGCTGGTGGCGAACCTGGCGAGGACGCTGGCCGCCACGCCCGAGGTCGGCGCGAGCGGCTCGATGCTGGATCACACCGCGATCGTCTTCATGTCCGACAACGGCGAGCAGCACCACTCGACCTCGCGTGAGTGGCCGAAGCTCGTGGTGGGCGGCAACGCGCTGGGCCTGAAGACCGACGGGCGCACGGTCGTGTACCCGAAGTACGACGCGGCCCGGAACCGGCAGGTCTCCAACCTCTTCAACACGCTCGGCCACGCGTTCGGAGACGCGAACTTCAACACCTTCGGGCAGGAGGGCAGCACGCGCATCGCGCCGGGACCGCTGAGCGAGCTGTATGGCTGAGCCGCGAGAGCGGGCTGGGCGGCTGTGACGCCGCCACAGGCGCCTCTGCTCCAGCCCCCACCCTCAACAGGCCTTCTATTCGCCCCATGCGTACTGATTTTGTTTTCTTTGCCTTGCGGCTTATGGATTGAGAAAGGCCCGTCCACCCCAAGGAGCGTCAAGTGAAGCGTTGGAACGTTGGAGCGCTGGTGCTGGTTGGAACCCTCGCGGGCTGTGCTCCGCCAGAATCCGAAGCCTTGTTACTGGGGGAACCCGAGGCGGCCCTGGACTCACAATCCCAGGCGCTGTCCTATCCCAACGGAAGTAGCCGCACGGTGGTGTCACGGCGCGTCGTCTACAAGGACGCGTCCGGCGCCTACCAGCCAGCGCCGGGCTTCGAGCAGTTCCGCGCGGGCGGTGCCTCCGACAGCACGCTCCACGCCATCCGCATCGCCCAGGTGGAGGCCCCGAGCGTGCGCGAGGCCATCGTCTTCATGACCGCCGGACAGAAGATCTCCAGCAGCGGCCACTCCAGCGGCGTGACGGGCCAGTCCTCCCACTGGGACGCGTCCTGTGACGGTGTCTCCTGCCCCAACGTGCTCCTGGATGGCCGCTCCCTGGCGATGAAGCTCGATGCCCTGGGCTGGTTTCCTCCGGGCAGGACACACCTGTCCGTGGTCAACGACAACAACTTCGACCACCTGTTCGACAGCGACACGAAGCAGCGGATCGTCAACGGGTTCGTCCACTGGCTCCAGGCCCAGGTCCGCCCGGAGACGCGGTCCATCTACCTGGCGGGCAGCTCCCGCGGCGGGTGCCTGGTGATGCGCATCGCCCAGGCGCTCCGCGCCAACACGGCGCTGGATGGCATCACCGTCTACGTGTCGTCGCTGGATGGCGTGTGCAGGAACAGCCAGGGCGAGCTGGGCACGTTCGACACCAAGATCAACAACCCCGTGCGCCCCTGGGGCACGTTCTACGGCGCCTGGGCCGCCCCCTTGCCCGCCCAGTTCCCCCGCCGCGAGCGGCTGCACCTGTATCAGGTGGTGGGAGGCCAGGAGGTCGCGCCGGCCACCGGCATCCGCGCCTTCTCCGGGTACGCGGGCACCACGCCTCCGTCCACGGGCACGAACCTGGACTGGGGCTGGTACAAGCAGACCTGGGTGAAGTGGCAGCACAAGGAGATTGGCAACCCGTACACCGACCCGAGCGCGTCGGAGCAGCCGCTCGCCATCTCGGAGACGATTGACGCGCAGCTCACCTGGCTGGACGGCCTGCTGTAATCCGACACAACCCGCAGCTGTGGCCTCCCATGAGGCCCCAGGCGGTGCCTGAAGCCAAACACGCACCGTCAGGACACGCCGTTCAGCTTCAAGCCGCCTCCGTCCGGGACCACGGTGGGGGACAGGCTCGCCTGGATGAAACCCGGGAGCTTCCGCGTCTTGGGCGTGCGGATGGCATGGACAACCTGTTGGGATGTCCTGGGAATCTTGACCAGGGAGGGTGGGCTTGGATTCACCCACGAGGGCATGTGAACAATTCCTGCGAGCCGGCTGATGCGCCGCGCAATCCGGATTCTCATGCGCCAAGACCGGCGGGTGATGCGTCAAGAAAACATATCTCACGGATTGTCACTATTGCGTGAAATTCGCGTAAGAGTCTTTGGAGCAGTGTCATGCGGCCACGGGCTGCGAAAGAGAAACGTATGCGGAAGCTGTCGATGACGACCGTCATGCTGTGCGGAGCATTGGTGTCAGGGTGCCAGGGAGAGGATTGGGAGTCCTCGTCCCACGAACAGCCCGGCGGCAACGGCACGGAGGCGTCTGTCGCGTCCACCCGGCAGGCGATCGTCTCCCCGGAGCTCGCGGCGTCGCTCGCGTGTGCCGAGACGTATGCCACCGCGGGGACCTGCGACTGGGCGCACTGGAGCGAGCTGGTGGAGACGTGCCTGACCTACGCGCACCCGGAGCTCGAGGACGGCGTCTTCATTGATGCGGTGCAGTCAGGCCAGTGTACCGCGGCCAACTGGTCCGTGCTGCGCGAGCAGCTCCTCGCCCCGCGCCCGCCGTCCGTCTTCGTGCGCGAAAGCTGCAACGGCGGCTCCCAGGTGATTCAAGAGGCCGCGTCCAACGGCTGCTACACCCTCGCGCCGACCGCGGGCGCCTCCTTCGTCGACGTGCCGGTTGGCAAGACCGTGACGCTCCATGCCGCTGGGGACTGCACCGGCGACTCGGTGACTGTCGAAACCGACACGAACCTCTGTGAGACCTCGTTCGGGAGCGGCGCGAGCGCGAACGACAAGGTGCGTTCGTTCCGGGTTCAGGACGTCGAAGTCCTCCCCTCGTCGTACCGCTACGACTGTGCCAGCGGGGAGTCGACCTGCGTCGAGAACCACAACAACGCCAGCAGACTGGCCGCCATCAACAAGAAGCTCACCGTCAAGATCGTCCGCATGACGCTTGATGGCAGGACGACGCCCGCGTTGACCACCATCAAGAACACCGTCAGCAATCTGTCCGACTACTACGCAGTCGCGTCTCGCAACCAGTTGAGCCTGGAGGTCATCGCTTCGCAGAACGTGGCGGTGACGAGCACCAACTGTGCGACGGCGAAGACCCAGGCCCGCCAGAAAGCCACCAGCTCGAGCGCGTTCCTGACGGTGTATGTGCTGCCTGGCGGGGTGTGCTCCACCTCGAACGCCGGCTCGCGCAGCGTCAACCTCAAGGGCACCCTGTTCCGGGACTACGCCCACGAGGTCGGTCACGTGCTCGGCCTCGCGCACGGCAACGTGCGTGACCCCTCTACCGGCACGGTCAAGTCGTCCGGCGACTCAAGCACGTACATGGGCATCTTCGCGTCGGACAACTACAACCTCCCGCAGCTCCACTGGCTGGGGTGGACGAAGAAGGAGGAGATCGTCAAGATCAACTCGGCCATCGCCAGCAATGGCTTCACCGAAATCACCCTCCGTCCGGTGGGCAGCAACGCCGACAGCACCAACCCCCTGCCGATGGGCGCGGTCTGGGAGATTCCTGGCACCGACCAGCGCTTGTTCATCGCCGTGCCGAAGCCGCGCCTGACCGGCACGAACCAGATCGAGGGCGGCACGGTGTTCGCGTACCGCGCTCCCAAGTGCGTGGGTTGCACGGGCATGGCCATGGGCACGATGCAGATGGCGCGGTTCGGCGCCAAATCCATCAATGAGCACGAAGCGAGCGGCATCTTCATCAAGCCGGTGGGCTACACGAGCAGCTTCGTCCAGGTGGACGGGCAGAGCGTCGAGGTGTTCACCTCCGTCACGCTGCGCGTCAGGCAGTAGGGCCTGGTTCAAGGCAGCACGGCGTCCCGGATGAACCGGGTCCTACCCTCAACAGGCCTTCTCTTCGCCCGATGCGTAGCTCTTCAGCGGCAGGGGCAACCCGTTCGGCACCTGGGGCGTGGTGGCGTGGCGCTACGTGAAGTCCCGGCCGGTGCCGGGTTGGGAGGCGGAGCACTCCATCCCAGGCAGCCCGGAGCCGGCGGTGGGCCAGGCCCCCGGCGTGGGTGTCCTGGGGGGCGCCATCTGCTTCGACGGAGACTTCCCGGCGGTGTTCGCCAGCGCGTCGGGGCGAGGCATCGAGCTGCTCCTGCTGCCGTCGAGCGACTGGAAGGGCATCAGCCCGTTGCACACGCGGCAGGCGGTGTTCCGCGCGGTGGAGCAGGGCTTCAGCATGGTGCGGCAGGTCAACCAGGGGCTCTCGGTGGCGGTGGATGGCTACGGGCGCGTGTAAGGGGCCGTGTCATCACAACCACGGCCCCTTCGAAGTCAGCCTACTGGCACCACCCCGGATACGTCGGGGTGACGACGGTCTGCCCCAACTGCGTGATGGTCAGGACGGTGCCCTCCGTGGCGCCCGTCACGGCCTTCGCCGTGGCGGTGAAGCCCGTCGTTCCGTTCAGCGTGACCTTGTAGATGAACCGGCAGCCGCCCACCCAGGACGCGTCCGGCACGGCCGCGCGGGTGCCATTCGAACACCCCTCCGGCCAGAAGCCGATCAGCAGCAGGTTGGTGGAGTACTTGTCCTTCTCCGCGAAGTACGACTGCTCCACCGTGTGGATGTAGAGCATGTTGGACCGGGCCTCCCGCAGCTCCGACTCGCAGGTGAAGGATTGGGGCGACTGGCACTCCGCGGAGTCCACGTAGCGGCGCACCCCCTGGCGCTCCAGCCAGAAGAGGCGGCCGGAGACGGGGTGGGTGCCAATCTGGAGCGTGATGCCCGCGGACGCCGTCCCCGCCACTCCCTGCGCCACCGCCGTGAAGCTCGGCGAGGGATACGGCGTGATGCCCGTGACCTTGTAGGAGAAGTTGCACCCGGACACCCAGCCCGCTCCTGGCACGGGCGCGCGGCTGCCGTTCGGACACGCCGTGGGTGTGAAACCGGCGCTGGCGAGGTTCAGCGTGAAGGCATCATACGCCCCGAAATACCCAGCCTCCGCCACGTAGATCGACCGCATCTCGCGGACGGCCTCGCATTCCACCGTGCTGCAGTCCACCGGCGTCCCCACGTCCGCCCAGGCGGTCGCGGACACTCCTGCCACTCCCATGCACACCACGGCCAGCCACTGCTTCAGGTTCTGCTTCATGAGGCGCGAGCTCCTTTTCGGGAAAAGTCGCGCCTTGGACGCGCGCGCCCCGTCACCGGTTCCATTCACTGGCACGCCCTGGAGCACCTGGGACTGCCCACGCTGCCTGGGAGACTGGCCCCAGCACGGGAGACGCTCATGCGCGCCTTCGTGACGCTGGGGACGATGTTCAGCGACGTGCCAAAGCCCCGGGCCTGGCTGTTCCGCACCGCCTCGAACCTGTGGATTGACCGCGTGCGCCGCTCGCGTCTCGAATGGGCCGTCGCGGCGCCTCCCGCATTCGGGCCCGGCCAGGAGCCCCGCGAGTCGCGCGAGGCGGCCGGCACGCTGCTCGTGCGGCTGTCCCCCCCCCGGAGCGCACGGCGGTGGTCCTCAAGGACGTCTTCGACTTCTCGCTCGAGGAAGTCGCGGACACGCCCTCCACGACGGTGGGCTCGGTGAAGGCCGCCCTCCACCGCGGCAGGGGGCGGCTGACGGCACCGCTGGACGCAGCGCCCGACCGCGAGCCCACACCCGGGTCCCTGGACGCGTTCTGCGACGCCTTCAACGCCCGGGACCTGGATTGCGGAAATCTGCGCCGAACTCGGCGTCCCCCTCCAGGTGAACGGCTACCGGTACTGGCCGGGGGCGACGCCACCTCCGAAAGGGGATGGAGCGTAGAGGTGCAGCGGCTGCACACTCCGTCGCCTGCCTTCGCGGCACGACGGAGTGCGCGCGCCATTCCGGGGCGCCGTCAGCTCGACAGGTGCACCCGGACGACGTTGTCCAGCTTGGAGCCCACGGAGAGTCCGATCCGGAAGAGCAGCAACACCGCGCTGCCGAGGGTCAGGGTCGTCCCCCCGACGCGACTCACGAGGGAGACGGCCTTGACGGTGGCGCTCGGCGCGATGGAGGCGGCGTTTCCGATGTCCGTCAGGATGGAGCCGCCGACATTGGCCAGGTCCTGAGCGTACGTGAAGGTCCAGCCGGCAACGGCATTGCTGAAGTCATCCGAGTCCAGCTCCCCGAGCTGGTCCTTCACGGCGGCCAGGTCCAGGCTGTCCGTCACCATGTAGAGTGCGCCCTGCACCAGCGCACAGATGGCATCGTGGCCGGAGTTGATGAACTTCGCCGTCCGCCCCGCCGTGGGGCTCGGTGAGAGCTTCGTGTAGAGGGGCTCGATGAGGAGCATGCCGGCCAGCCGCCAGCCGCTGAGGAACCAGTTGAGGATCGACAGGACGTCTGCCGTGGTGCTCTGCTTCTTGGGCAACGGAAAGCTGGTGCTCAGGGCGAGCGCCTTGCACCCGAGCACGCCCAGGGACAGGAAGCGCAGGGAGCGGCCGAGCTTCTTCCTCCCATCCTCCGTCAACGGCGAGTCCTCGACCGGCGCCTCGATGTCGACCTGCCGGTTGAGCACGAAGATGCCGAGCACGCTGGCCACCGGGAGCAGGATGGCCGGCGCCAGGCCGATGACATGGGTGTAGATGAACGCGGGGCTGCTCCTGTCCACGCCTCCCGTCGTGGTCGCCAGGACCAGCGACTTCGGCGCCATCAGCGGTCCGCTCCCCATCATCTGGGCGAAGATGTCCGGCTGGAGCAGGGTGCTGGTGCCTCCGGGGAACAGCTCCTGGTGGGTCACCAGCTTGTAGAGGATGGTGACCGGGATGGCCGCCGCCAGGCTGAGCACGTTGACGACGGTCAGTTCCTCCTCGGTGCCCAGCAGCTTCGTCACGAAGCGATAGAGGTTGGAGAAGAACGGGATGTCCAGGGCCGCCGTCAGCAGCGCCTGGAGGTCGGCCAGCAGGTCGGTGGCGAAGTCGATGAAGCCGAGGACGAGCTTCTCGACCGCGTCGAGGAAGGTGTCGATGAAGTCGTTGACCAGGACGAGGAAGTCATTGACGGTGGGGCGGCCCTGGAAGAGCGCACCGATGTCCCGGAAGAGCTTCTCGATGTCTGTCTTCAACACCTCCACGGTCGGCACGACGATGTCCTGGAAGAACTGCACCAGCGGGTTGCCCGGGGTGGGCCCCGTGTCGTCGGCGGTGCCGCTGGACACCCCGCCATGCTGGACCTGATACAGCGTCCAGTTGGCCGGCGCGGAGTTCATGCTGGCCTGCGGGTTGGACTGGGTGGCCGCCTGCTGCTGCGACTGCAGGTCGGCGTTGGCGATTTCGTCGGGCAGGACGAGCTCGGCGATGGACTCCTTGAGCTGGGCGAAGGCCGCGGAGACGCCCGCCTTCAGGACGTCCGCCTCCGCGTCGAGCCGGCCCACCACGTAGGTGAGGCTGCTGTTGACGAAGTTGGCCATCACCAGGTGGCAGTCCCACATGTCCTTCCAGTTGAAGAGGAAGCCCAGCCAGCGGATGACGTCCTCGATGACCGCGGCGACCTTCTGGAGGATGAAGCTGATGGCCTTGAAGACGTCCTCAATCGTCTTGATGACGATGTGAATCGTCTTTCCCACCAGGTTGACCACGAACGTCAGCGCGTCCTGGATGACGTCGACGGTGATGGAGACCACCTGGTCGATGACACTGGTCGTGAACTGCCACAGGTCGCCCGCGAGGTTGGTGACGCCGTCCCAGACCTCTCCGACGACGCTGAGCTGGGCGGTCTTCGCCCGGGGCGCCCCGAACGAGAGCGTCCAGGGCTTGTGTGCCGCGGGCACGGCGATGGCCGGCCGGGCCACCACGAGCTTCGCCGTCGAAGTGCCCGCCTGGTAGACGATGGTGGCCCCCTGGGGCGCCGGGTCCGGCTGGTACGCCATCAGCCGGCTGATGGCGTCCGCCACCTGGTCCTTCGTCACGCCCGAGGGCAGCTTCGCCAGCACGGAGTCGGGGATGTCCCCCGCGCCCTGCACCTGCTTCAGGCGGCTGTAGACCTTGAAGGCGGGCTCGATGAGCAGGGCCCCGTCGAAGTCCGCCGGATTCGCGGCGGTCATCACGAAGCGAGGGGTGGCCAGGTCGGAGATGGGATTGATGAGGGTCAGGTTGCCCGTCAGGTCCGTGGTGGCGGTGACGGCCGTGTCCGGGTCGAGCAGATGGGAGACGCCGTTGATGACCACGCGCGTCCAGCCGGACGCGGACACCTTGACCTCCAGGCCGGGCCGGGCCTGCGCCCTCGGGTCGGTGAAGGTCAACGTGGTGGTGTAGCAGTTGAACTGCTGGGTATTGCCGGTGTCCTGCAGCGGGATGAGGTCCCGCTGCCACAGGGAGCTGGTGGGGTCCTGCCACATCCAGATGATGGAGGGATTGCTCCGCACATCCGTCTTCACGAAGACGAGCTGGTTCGCCTTCTTCGTCTGGCTGCGGATGGCGGCCACCCGGGCCACGCCGGCCTCGAAGACCACCGGCTTGCTGAAGCCGTCCGGCTCGGTGGCCGAGCCGTGGAAATACATGAGGTCCTCACCGCCGAGGGCCCAGAGGGCCGCCGTGCCGCCGCTTCCCGGGTCCTGGCGCACGATGAGCCCGCCCTCGCGGATGCCGGGCACGTCCTGGCTGGAGGCGATGCCCACGCCTGACGCGCGGTCCGTCTGACTCGCGTGGCTGAAGAGGAACACTCCGCTCGAGCCGCCCACGTAGAGGTCCGTGGTGCCGCCGCTCGCGGTGGCCTCCAGGCAGGTGGCGCCCGGCGGCGCCGTCAGCTCGCGCGCGGAGTGGCGGCCATAGCTGTCCGGCAACGTCTGGAAGACGAGCTGGCTCTGGGCGAGCGTGTTCTCATACAGGATGTAGACGCTCGTCCCGAGCCCCGACACCGCCCCCATGGCGTAGTCCTGGATGACACTGCTGTCCGTGGGCGTGGGGAACGGGAAGCCCTTCCAGGAGACCCCGGTGGCCGTCACCCCGGGCTGGAAGAGGTAGTCATTGGGTGTGCCGGGCGCGCCTCCGGAGAAGCCCACCGCCAGCAGAGGCAGGCCATAGCCACCCGAGGCATCCACCGGGCCCAGGTACAGGGCCTGGAGGGTGGCCGAGGGCTGGGGGTTGCCCACGGCGACCCAGTAGTCCGCCAGCCGCGTCCAGTCCGTCTGGCGCGCGTCATTGGAGAGCGGGCCGGCGACGACGATGACCGGCGCCCCCGACGGCGGGGACACGGCGACGGCGAGGGTGATGTTGCCGCCGGGGACCTGGCCGACGGCGAAGGAAGCGGGCAGGCCCCACCGTGACACCGACGCGGTGAGGTCCAACTGCTTCCAGCCTGTCGGTCCCCCCGGGTCCGCCATGAGGAGGTACAGGTGCCCGTCCCCGCCAATGGAGAACACCATCGGGTTGCCGGTGCTGTCCTCGACGGCCGCCAGCGTCTGGTTGGCGGCCACCGGGAGCGCCGATTGGTAGTTCTGCATCACCTCGGAGTCGGCGGTGACGGTGAGGGATTCAATGCCTTCGATGCGGGTCGGAAAGGTGACGCCATCCATGGGGGCCTGCTCGATTCGTGTGGGGAGCTGCGTGGAGCCCTACGTGCCGGGGATTCGGGGGTGCCCGCTTCAGACCCGGTAGGTGACGTCCATCAGCAGATCGAGGTCGCTGTTGAACCGCGGAGCATTGAGGAAGAAGACGCCTCCCGTCGGAGAGATGAAGTTGCTCACCATGCTCGCGGTGAGGTTGGCGTTCATTCCAGCCACGCGGCTCTGCATGCCCGCAGCGAGGGCGTTGGTCGCCGTGTCGAGGGCGTCCTCCATGGGGTCGAAGTAGCCCAGGCTCAGCACCGAGAAGGCTTGGGAGACCGCGTTGACCAGATCTCCACCGAAGTTCTCGTCCTCGTGGGGGGCCATCCGTGGTGGTGGTCATCGGGCCCATGTTGAACACCAGCTGGTTGTTGGAATCGATGGCCAGGGTGATCTGCTGCTGGAAGCTGACCGTGCACCACATCCACCAGTGGAAGGGAATCTCCGCGGTGAGGACGACCATGGAGATGGTGATGTCCTGCCGCTGGTAGAAGGAGCCCGAGATGTTGATGGTGTTTCCGGAGACCGTCACGGTGCAGTTCCGGGTCGCGTCCATCGTGACCTTCTGCTTCAGGCCCTCTCCGAGTACGGTCTGCTCGTTGTCGAGCTCCGTGACGTGGGCACTGTCCGTCACCGTCATGGTCGTCCCCTGGCTCTTCCACAGGCTGGGGGCGGAGCCGAAGGCCTGCTGGATGGGCTGGAAGACCAGCGGCTCGAAGAAGGCGCTCTCCGCGAAGAGCAGCGAGCCCGAGTAGTTGTTGTTCGTCACCAGGGTGTCGGTGACGTAGACCACCGAGCCGTCCCCCTTCTTCGGGACGCGTGCCTGGGGGTTGTCTCCTCCCAGGACCTGGTAGTTGAGGGTGCTCAGCCCGTCGTCGGTGGCATTCGCCGAGGTGCCGAAGCCGATGTACGTGGGCACGAGGCTCGGTGGAGCGCCCGGGTTGGTCGTCGCCGGGTGGTTGGATTGCGCGTTGATGCCCAGGATGTAGGGCGTCGCCCCGTCGGTGTTCTGCCCATTCATCCCAAAGGCATACTGCAAGGCATTGCTGAAGCTGGAGGTGAAGTCCTGGTTGTTCTGCGTCAGCGAGGTCAGCGACTGCGACAGGTACTGGTTGGGTTCCACCAGGATGACATCCACCTGGGTGCTCCCGGCCACCGGCTTCAGCGCCCACTGGGTGAAGTCGACCGTGTCGAAGTCGAGGAAGAGTCGCTGCAGACTGAAGGCCGCCTGGTTGAAGCCGTTCGCGCTGAGGGTCTGGAGCACGCTCGGAGGCATGACGCCCTGGTCGACCAGGGCCTCCAGCTCGGTGGGCGTGGTGGGGAGCATGGAGAGCATCACCTTGAAGCTCACCTGGAGGCCATCGAGGTTGACCAGGGCGTGGACCCCTTCGGAGAGGAAGTACACCACCGGCACCAGGGCCCAGGTCCGGACGGTGCCCACGGTGCCGGTGGCTCGCAGCCAGTAGTAGATGGCCTGGCCGGACAGCGTGCCCTGCTTGCTGGCAACGTCCTCGCGCTTCAGCAGGTAGCCGTCGCTGCCCGGGCCGCCCTGCGGATAGATGAGCGCCGAGGTGTCCAGGCCGAGCGCGGCGAACTCATCGGGAGAGAGGTTGCGGGCCCGGAAGGTCACCCTGCGTTGGGGAGATGTGCCTGTCGGGCTGCGCCGTGACGTCGGCCCGCGCTGACGTCATTGCAAGGCGTGCGCCCCGATCCGGTTCCCCCGCGCGCTCAGGGACGAATCCCCTGTGATGACGCGCGTGCGCAGGGCGGACCTCCAGCGCCGCTGCGTGCCCGGAGGACGCACCTGCGTCCACGTGGAACTCCGTGACAGAAGCGTAAAGGGGCAGGGCGCGAACCGGCTCCATGCCACCGTGAATCATGCGGTCGTCAGGCGGATTTGTATGCTCCGGCCATGAAGCGCCCGCCCTCTCCGTCTACCTGGAGTCGCTCGCCATGGGTTCGTCTCGCCAGCTCGCCATCCTCACTGCAGAAGAAGCCAGCCATGACGACCGCGCCGCGCAGCACGCCTCCCACCACCGACCTCGTGACGATGGTTGACCCGGTCGAGAACGCCTACTCGATGGGACATGGCGCGGGTCCATCCCCGGATGAAGATAGGGCCGTTCGTGCCCGCCACGGTCTACTTCCCCGCCGATGTGAAGCGGAAGTGCAGAAGCTCCGGAAGCGGTTCGCCGAGGCGGGCCTTCGTGTGGCAGCGACCGTCGCGAATGTCGCATTCAGCTACACGGACGGCGGCAAGACCATGAATGCGCTGATCATCGGCACGACGTCAGACAACGGGTCGTTCTGGGTCGTCACCGTCTTCAGGAGTTCGGGCGGCAGCTGACGGCCCAGCATCACCGGAACATGGCGGCCATCCAGCAGAGCGCCCAGCTCCACCAGCAGCGGATGCAGGCCATCCAGGCGCGGGCGACGCCAGCATGAAGAGCTATTACGACCGCCTGGCCGCGGGTGACACCCAGCACCGGAATTTCCTGAACTACATCAACGACGAGAACACCGTGGTCGACTCGAGCGGCTCGGTCGAACCTCACGGCGGCGGGATGGGGCCGGGTTGCTCCAGCCGGGACGGCAGCTACTGGAGCCGCGCGGGGACGTGGACGCACAAGCCGGGAACAGGGGCGCGCATCGGCCTGGTGTTCCAGTCTGGAGCTGGCTTCGTCGCCAACTTCGACTACGTCCGCGTCTACGAGCTGAAGGACTGACCCGTCACCGCGCGCGAGCGGCGAACTCCCCCCCGCGGGGGCTCGCTTCTCCGTGGTGGCCAGGTCGGTCGCATCGTCCTCTGTGTCGACACTCGGGAGGCGGCAGCGCCCGCCCCCCTGATGACCGGACACATCAGCCCGTGACGGCAGTCACCAGGTCCTGCCTGGGGAACGGAGGCCGCGCCACATGCGACCCCAATGAGATCAACGGATTGAGCGCGCAGTAGGGCTTCGGAGGGCCTGGCACGCCCGCTGCTATGGGTGGACTCAACGCTGAACGCGGTCCCACCCTCTTCTTCCGAAACGAGCTCCCCCATGAAGCTCTCCTCCGCTCGCGGTCCCTCCACCAACGCCATCCGCCGTCCCCCCGCGCAGGACATCCCGTCTTCCAAGCCGAGCTCCCCCAACGCTCCCCAGAAGCCGGACGCGAAGCCCTCCTCGCCCAACGCGCCGAACGCGCTCCAGAAGCCGGACGCCAAGCCCTCCTCGCCCAACGCGCCGAACGCTCCCCAGAAGCCGGACTCCAAGTTCTCCCGCTCCTCGCTGCTCGACGCCGCCACCCAGTTGCCTGACCTCGCCTCGCCCTTCCTGCCCAGCGGCGCCCAGCTGCCTGACGCCATGCTCTCCGCGCCCTCGCTGCCCAGCGGCGCCCAGTTGCCTGACGCCAAGCTCTCCTCGCCCCTGATGCAGTCGCTCCAGACGGACGGCTTTTCTCCGGCCGGCGCCAGCAAGACCGAGGGCATCGGCAAGCTGCTGGAGGGCGTCGCCTCGGTGCTCAGCAGCATCACCGCGCTGGTGCAGGCCGCAACCCAGGGCGTGCAGGCCGTCAGCCAGGGCGCGCAGGGCGTGGCCCAGGGCGTGACGGGCGTCGTCGGCGCCGTTGGCTCCGCGGGCAGCTCGCTGTTGGGCGGCGCGCTCGGCCAGGGCAGCGCGGATCCGACGGCCGGCATGACCCAGGCCCCGACCCTCGAGTAATGCGACGGCGCCTCGCGCCCGATGAAGCAGAAAGCCCCTTCCCGGCACGGACCGGCAAGGGGCTTCGTCATTGCAGGGACCGAAGTCGGTTGAGGGCAAGGGCGAGTGCAAAGGTGCCGAAGAGGGATGCTGACGGGTGCCGCCGAGCCGTGCGCAGGGCCGGTGGAGAAGCCGTGCAGCCCTCATGGGGCAGGACGCCCTCTTCCATGGGGCGCGTCCGCTCGCCCCAGCACGGCTCTGTGGCTGAGCTCAGTACCATTCGTAGTTCATCGCGACGCTCGCGCTCTTCATCTTGTCCGTCATGTAGCCCTTCACGTCGGCGGAGGTGATGCCCAGCTGTCCCGGACTCCGGGCAATGAGCTTCACCCGGTCCGCCTCACCGTGCGAGGCGTCGCGGAGCGCGGCGGGCACTTCCTTGGGGGAGCTCACGTTGTAGTGGGGAAAGAGCTTCTGCTTCACCGACACCGCGAACTCATCGCTCTGGATGTGCAGGCTCATCTCGCCGTCATACTCCATGCTGCGGTAGCCGAAGTTGGCGCTGCCCACGATGACGTGCCTGGAGTCGATGAGCATCAGCTTCGAGTGCACGTAGATCTTCGTGCTCTCGTCGTAGTTGTCGGAGTGCCCCGGGAAGCGGACCGGGCAGTAGAACTGGACACGCGGCGTCACCCCTTCCGCGAGGTCCAGACTCTCGATGGTCTCCAGCGCGACCTGCACCGTCTTGGTCTGGACCTTCACGCCCTCGACGGGCCGGGGCGCCACCTGGAGGCTGGCCTCCTCCATCCACTTGCCGGACTTCTTCTTGACGACCTTGTGATACATCCCCGGGTCGTTGGGCACCGGCGGCGTGCTGCCCTGGAGCTTGATGCTCTGCAGCGCCTCGTCGAGCTTGCCCTTGACGCCCTCCTTCTCCTTGAAACTCGCCAGGAGCATCCGCGCGTACGCAATGCGGGACAGCTGCGTGTTCGCATGGGTTGGATCACAGCCGGGGTCTGGAATCACCACGCAGACCTCGAAGGGCTTCCACGCCTTCAGCTTCCTGCAGACCTCGCGGACGATGTCTGGGTCGAAGAACTGGTAGTTCTCCGCATAGAGATACGTCGTGGCGCCCTGGATGAGGGTCTTGATCTCATCGCGGATGCTGTGCTCGGTGGACAGGGTCGAGACGCCCGTCGTCAGCACGGAGATGCGGTGACCGCCGCCCGTCGGCTGGCTCGCAACGAGCCCCCGGAACTCCGCCCGCACCCCATGGGGCGGCTTGGGCCCGAAGAAATTCAGCGAGACCTGCCGCTTCCAGCGGCGCAGCCACTCCTCCTCGATGTCACACGTCGCGGGTCCTTCCACCAGCACCGCCGTGTCGTGCAGGGTGTGGTTGTGCCCATGGAGCGGGTGCCGGCCCCAGTGGTAGCCGGTGTCCCAGTACTCCGCCTCCATGTTGAAGCCGCCGACCAGGGCCTTGAGCTTTCCGCGGATGGAGAAGATGGACATCTTCTGGTGCAAGCCATAGCCCACCCCGGGCTTCGGGTGGCTCTCCAGGTAGACGAGGATCTTTCCCTTGTACCCGTGGAGCGCCGTGTGGACCTCCTTGTTCCCCCGGGCCACCTTCTTCGCGAAGTTGTCATTGCCGCCCGCGTTCGCGGACACGGCGTCCGGGTCCCAGAGGATGATCTCCACGTGGACGCCCGCGTCCGCCAACTGCTTCAGGGCGACCTCCATCGTGAAGTGGTGGTCGTCCTGCATCAGCGGAAGGCCCTTCTCCATCGCCCAGTAGGCCAGCCGCACGTAGGTCGTCGGAGGCACGGGAGCCGGCGCGTCCGCGAGCTGCTTTCCCTCGCCCTTCGACAGGGACTCGACCTCGACGGGCTCGGTGGCGCTGCGCTTCACCTCCTCCAGACAGGCGGCGAAGGTGCCGAAGAACTCCTCGCCATCCATCAGGAAGGTCGCGCGGTTGTTGTCGCTGGTCCGCTTGCTCATTTCCGAAGCCTACATGATCCCCGTGAAACATGTTCAGCAAGCACTCCCTGCCAGAACGGTTTGTGCGTCCTGGCGGGTCCCGGGCCTTCAATCCCTCCCAGCGGCTGCCATCCCCTGCTCAAGGTGGGGCTTGGGTTCCCCCACATTCCCCTCACCAGGACACCTCCTGGACTTTCGCGGATCCGTCGTGGAATGCCCTGGATGCTCGACGAAGTGACCGCTGGACAGGCTTATGGGCTCCCTTGATCGGGGCCTTGTTGATGGTGGGTTGTGGGCCGGGGATTGAAGCGGGGCTCTTGGTTCAGCGCCAAGACCTGCTGCGCCTGCGGCGTCGAACGGAAGACCCCCCGCCGCTCAAGGCAGGCGCTTCTTCATGCGCAGCAGGCCGTAGGCCGAGATGCTGGAAGCATCCTTGATGCGGCCCTCGAGGACGAGCGCCTCGAACTCTCTCCCGGCGGGCGCGCTGGGCGTCGCCAAGGCGATGGGCGCCGTCACGCCCGAGCCGGGGAGTCCCTGGGTCTGGGTGCTGGGCGGAGACGGCAACATCTGGGCGAACGCTTTCTACGGCCCCGGCGGCTGGTGCAATCTCGGCGCGCCCCCGGGCGTCAATGTCACCGAGCCGCTGGGCGTGCTCGTCGTCGCCAATGGCATGCAGTACGGTTACGTGCTCGGCTCGGACGGACAGCCCTGGATGACTTCAGGGCCGTCGGTGCCCGGTGCGCCATGGTCGCCGATGGGCTCGGCGGCCACGGCAGCGCAGAAGCGGGGCGCCTGGCACGGCACGGGCGAGAGCAGAGAGGCAGGGGAATGAGCCTGCCTTGAGGCAACACGGGCTGAATTCCCGAAGGGCCTGAGCGACATCCCGCGCTATCCGAGCGCCGCCTTCCCATCCGGCTTGCGCTGGAACCTGTAGAGCACGAAGCCCACCGCGAGCGCGACGGCCCCTGCGACGAGGTTCGCGCGCTCCGCACTCAGCGCGAAGACGACGCACAGTGCGGCGGCGGCGAGGGGAATCACGGGTCCCCCCGGGATGCGGAACGCGTTCGCGGGCGCCTGGAGCTTGCGGCGCAGCACGGGCACCGCCAGGGCCGTGCCGAAGTACGTGGCGAGCCGGGCCACCACGGAGAGCGTGGCGAGCACCTCGAACGAGCCGGAGAACGCCAGGGGCAGCGCGATGGCCGTCTGCGTGAGGATGGCGACCGTCGGCGTGCGGTAGCGCGGATGCAGCGTGGCGAGCGCAGCGGGGCCAAAGCCGTCCTGGGCCAGCGCGTACAGGTAGCGCGGCCCGGCGAGCACGGTGTTGCTATTGGTTCCCAGGATGGACAGCACCCCTCCCACCGTCATGAGGAGCCC
>NZ_RAWG01000091.1 GCF_003611735.1 Corallococcus sicarius
GGTGGGGCGCACGTCGGGGGCGATGGCGCAGGCGCGGTAGGCGCGCAGCAGCTCGAAGAGGTGGAGGAAGCTCTCCACGCGGCCCACCTCCTCCACGGTGACGCGGTGGGCGGCGAAGCGCGCGCTGTTGGCGCCGCCGTAGGGGTCGTCGCGCAGCCAGTCCACGAAGCGCTGACCCTGCAGGTCCTTCACATCCAGGGCCCGTGTGGACGGGTGCGCGGGGACGAGCGCGGAGTCGGGGCCGGCGAGCACGACGAAGGGCATGCGCAGCAGGGACTCGGAGTCCACGCCGTCATGTGGGGGCAGCGGGGTGAAGTCCAGCACCAGGTCCTGCTGGCGCGTCTGCACCTGGCGCACGAGCTCGTGCGAGCCGCCGAAGCCCACCACCAGCTTGAGGTCGGTGGCGGCGGCGTCCTGTGCGATGCCGCCCAGCAGCGACATGGACAGGGTGGGGTTGAGTCCCAGGCGGAGCGTGGGCTCCACGCGGGCCAGGTCCATGAGCCGCTTCATGTCCAACTGGTGCAGGGGCGTCTGGGTGCCGGCGTAGAGGCGCTCGCCGCGCGCGGACAGTTGCAGGCGCCGTCCGGGGCCGCGCTCCAGCAGGGCGGCCCCGTCCGCGAGGGCCTCCTCCAGGGCGCGGATGTGTTCGCTCACCACGGAGCGCGCGACGCCCAGGTGTTCGGCGGCGGCGTCGATGCTGCCCGCCTCCACGGCGGCGGTGAAGGACTCCAGCCAGACCAGGTGTCGCAGCAGCTTGCGCGGGGGCATGAGGGCCTTGCTCCTGGCGCACCCATGCGCCCCGGTGAGGTTGCGGACGGTCAGATGAAGTAGTCGGGGAACAGCTCCGCGCCGGGGACGGACTGGTACTTGTCGAAGTTGGTGACGCCCACGCCGCGCAGCACGTCCTCGTCGATGCAGAAGTTGCCGGTGAAGGAGCGGCTGGGCTTGGTGAGGATGGCGTAGGCGGCGTCCGCCATGATCTCCGGCGAGCGGCTGCCCTTGATGGTCTCATCGCCGCCCAGCAGGTTCTGCACCGCGGCGGTGGCGATGACGGTGCGGGGCCAGAGGGCGTTGACGGCGATGCCCTCGTCCTTGAACTCCTCCGCCATGCCGAGCACGCACATGCTCATGCCGAACTTCGCCATGGTGTAGGCGACGTGGGGCCCGAACCAGCGCGCTTCCATGTTGAGCGGCGGCGAGTTGTTGAGGATGTGCGGGTTGCTGGACTTTTTGAGGTACGGCAAGCACGCCTGCGAGCACGCGAACGTCCCGCGCGTGTTGATGCCGTGCATCAGGTCGAATCTCTTGAGCGGCGTCTCCAGCGTGCCGGTGAGGCTGATGGCGCTGGCGTTGTTGATGAGGATGTCGATGCCGCCGAAGGTCTCCACGGCCTTGGCGACGGCGGCGTGGATCTGCTCCTCGTTGCGGATGTCCACCACGCAGGGCAGGGCCTTGCCGCCCGCGGCTTCAATCTCCTTGGCGGCGGTGTAGATGGTGCCGGGCAGCTTGGGGTGCGGGTCGGTCGTCTTCGCGGCGATGACGATGTTGGCGCCGTCCCGGGCCGCGCGCAGCGCCATGGCCAGGCCGATGCCCCGGCTGGCACCGGTGATGAAGAGGGTCTTGCCTTTGAGGTTGGACATGGGCGCATCCTCGCTGAATCGCGGGGCGCCGCAATGCCCGTCGTCACGGACTTCGGAACGGAGAACATCCACGTCCGCGCGCACCACGGGCGCGCGGACGTGAGGCTGGCATCTCAGGGGGTGTAGAGGAGGGCCGCGTTGAGGGCGAGGGACCTGTCGCGATCATACCCGGCCGCGAAGAGTACCTTGCCCGAGGCCAGCACGGTGGCCGCCATCAGGTAGCGGATGTTGGGCATGCTGGTGGTGAAGACCGTCTTCCCCGTGGTGGGGTCGAAGATCTCCGCTGTCAGTCCGATGCTCGTTGAGCTGCCGGTCACCAGGAGCTTGCCGGAGGGGAGCTGGACCAGGGAGGAGAACGACCGTGGGTGTGTGAAGGCTCCCACGGAAGTCTGAACGTTGAGCGCGGGATCATAGACGGCGATGGCCTGTCCCGCGACCATCAGGACCTTGCCCGACGGGAGCAGGAAGGCATGGGTCCAGCTCGTTCCCGTGACGCCGGTGGCGGGTGTCCAGGTGTTCGTGTTCGGGTCGTAGAACTCCGCGGTCTCGGTGCCACCCACCACGAGGACCTTTCCCGAGGGCAGCAACACCGCGGCGTGCACCGACCGATTTCCCGGAGCCGAGCTGGCCGCGGGCGTCCAGGTATTGGTTGTGGGGTCGAAGAGCTCCGGGATGCGACTGCTCGTCGCGTCCCCGTTGTAGTTGCCACCCACGACCAGGACCTTGCCCGAAGGCAGCACGGTCGCGGTGTGGTTGGCGCGGGCGAACGACATGGGAGGGCCCACCGTCCAGGTGTTGGTGGCGGGATCATAGAAGTCCACGGTCTTCTGTGGGATCCCGGTGGTGTAGCCAGTCCATCCGCCCGTCACCATGACCTTGCCGGAGGGCAGCACGGTCGTGGTGTGGCTCATGCGGCCCGCGCTCATCTTCCCTGCCGAGGTCCAGCTCGCCGTGTCGGGCGAGTAGAGCTCCGCTGAATCGAAGCTCGCGCCGCCAACGCTTCCGCCCGCGACCAGCACCTTTCCGGAAGGAAGCGTGAGCGCGCTCGCCGCATAGCGAGGCGTCAACAGGTTGCCCGTTCCCTCCCACTGCCCCACGTTCTCGGGCGCGCAGTCCGGAGCCCCCAGCACCGCGACGCTGAAGCTCGTCGAAGCGGAGAAGCCCTTGGCGTTGGTGACGGTGGCAGTGATGGACGGCGCCGCGCCCACCGGAGCGCAAACAGGCGCCTTCCAGGAGTTCTCGCTGGAGGTGAACCCCGACGTCGCCGTACCCAACGTGCCGCTGCTCGCGGCCCAGGCGAACGTGAGGGCGCTGCCATCTCCGTCCTCGGCCAGGACGCGGAACGTCACGGTGCCGCCGCCGTTCACGGACGTCGCGCTCTGGTTCGCCAGCACGATGCGCGGAGGAACGCTGGCCCCCGTGCCCGGCCCCACGCAGACGCGCAAGGTGCCCTGCGTCTGTCCGCCCTTGGGGTCCTTCACGGTGACGTTGAGCGCGCAGCTTCCGCACGCGTCGCCCGTCGGCACGGCGCTGGGGGTGAACGTCGCCGCGCTGGAGGTGGCCTGGGTCCAGCTTCCCGCGCAGGACGCGGCCCATTGGTAGGTGAGGGCGTCGCCGTCGCCGTCCGAGGCCTGGGCGGTGACGACCGTGCCCTGGCCCACCGGAACCGGGGACCGCGAGGCCGTGATGCGCTGGACCGAAGGAGAGGTGTTGAAGGAGACCGACACCGCCGCCGCGCCCGAACCCGCGCCGCCATCCGTGGAGACGACCGTCACATCCACCCGGAGGGTGGCCGCCGCGCCGCGCGAATCGGTGACGGTCAACGTCAGCGCGAAGAGGCCACCCGTGGTGGGCGCCTTCCACGTCGTCGCCCCCGCGCCCGCCGAGCCAAAGGTCCCGTCGGTCGACGTCCAGGCGTAGGTGAGGGTGTCGGAGGGATCCGGATCATGCGCGGTGGCCTGGAGGGAGAGCGTCCCCCCGGGAAGCACCGTGCTGGCGGAAGCCACGAGCGAGTCGATGATGGGGGTGGTGTTGTCGAACGTTCCCCCGGCCTGGAGGGATTGGAGCGTGATGGCCACCACCGCCGTGGCGCCCGCGGTGATGGCGACGCCCGTCGCCTGCCCGCGATAGCGCAGCGAGCCGTCCGCGCCAAACGCCTCCGCCGTGAACGTCCGGTTCGTGCCCACGGGGACCTGGTACAGCGTGCCGCTCCATGCGCCGTCCGCCAGCGCGAGCACCGTCGTGGTCGTGGGAACACCGCTGGCCGTCAGGGTGACGGTCACCCGGGCCACCTCGTCGCCCGCCAGGGCCTGGGGCACCGACCCCAGGAACGTCACGTCACCTGTCTCCAGGGGCTCCGTGCTGGAGGTGCCACAGCCCACGAGCGTCACCGCCGCCGCGAGCACCAGACATACGAGTGTCCGAGACGCGCTGTCTTGTCTTTGCATGAGAGTCCTTCAGGGAGAGGTGTTTGGGTTGGGCAAACATCTTATCGCTGTCTGAGAGTGTTTGTAGATGAGTCGGGATTGGCTCGGGTCTGTCAAAACCCTTGCAGGGTTGCTGAACACCCTGGACGTCAGGCCGACAAGCGTTAGGCTCCCGGGTCATGAACCGGCTCCTCCTGTTGCTCGTTGCCGTGGTGTCCGTCCAATGTGCCCATGCGCCGGATGCCCCGCCGCCAGTGCCTCCTCCGGAGTCCGCGTCGCCTGGGGTCGCTTGGCCGGAGCCCCAGCCTCCCGCGCTGCGGCTGCCGGACACGGTGCGTCCGGTGCGCTACGCGCTGGACCTGACGCTGCTGCCGGAGAAGGACACCTATCCGGGTCACGTCACCATCGACGTGGAGGCGCGCGAGCCAGTGCGCCAGGTGTGGCTGCATGCCCAGGACCTGGAGGTGAGCGGGGCCCGGGTGACGGTGGGAGGCCGCACCTTTGAGGCGAAGCCCGTCACCGCGAGCGAAGGACGTCTGGGATTGCTCCTGCCGGAGGTGCTGCCCGCGGGCACGGCGCAGCTCGCCCTGGACTTCAGCGGCAAGGTGGACCGCGAGCGCAGCCAGGGGCTCTACGGGCAGGAGGAGGGCGGTGAGCCGTACCTCTACACGTTCTTCGAGCCCATCGACGCGCGGCGCGCCTTCCCGAACTTCGACGAGCCGACCTTCAAGGTGCCCTGGACGCTGCGGCTCACGGTGAAGCCGGGACACGTCGCGCTGGCCAACGCGTCCATCGTCTCGCGTGAGCCCGTGGCGGGCGGGCTGGAGCGCGTGTCCTTCGCGGAGAGCAAGCCCATGCCCAGCTACCTCGTGGCCTTCATGGTGGGGCCCTTCGACGTGGTGGACGCAGGCTCCGTGGGACGCGGGAAGGTGCCGTTGCGGTTCGTCGTCCCGAAGGGGCGGGGCGCGGAGACGCGCTTCGCCGCGAGCGTCACGCCGCGCATCGTGACGGGCCTGGAGGACTTCTTCGACCAGGCGTATCCCTACGACAAGCTGGAGGTGGCGGTGGTGCCGCGCTACTGGGGCACCATGGAGCACCCGGGGCTCGTCGCGCTCGGGCAGCCGCTGACGCTCATTCCTCCCGGGGAGGAGACGCTGGCCCGGCGCAGGGCGTACGTCACCATCGCCAACCATGAGCTGGGGCACTACTGGTTTGGCAACATCGTCACCTGCAAGTGGTGGGACGACATCTGGTTGAACGAGTCATTCACCGCGTGGCTGGATCGACAGACGGTGGACCGGCTGGAGCCGTCCTGGAGCTTCCAGCAGGAGCGGACGATCGAGGCGATGCGCTCGGCGCTGGAGTCGGACGCGCTGGAGGCCGCGCTGCCCGTGCGCAAGCCGGTGGAGAGCAACGACGACATCGTCGGTTCGTTCGACAATGGGACGACGTATGACAAGGGCTCGTCCGTCATCGCCATGTTCGAGGCGTGGATGGGACCGAAGCCCTTCCAGGAGCTGCTGCGTGGGTATGTCCGCAAGCACGCGTGGAAGGTCGTGACGACGGAGGACTTCCTGGCGGAGGTGTCCGCGGCGGCGGGTCCGGAGGTGGCGCGCTCCTTCAAGGGCTTCGTGGAGCAGAGCGGGGCGCCGCGTGTCTCCGCGCAGGTGACGTGTCCAGCGGGCGGGGCGCCGACGGTGAAGCTGTCGCAGGAGCGCTACCAGCCCGCCGGCTCCAAGGCAGGCGCCCGGCAGGAGTGGATCGTGCCCGTCTGCCTGCGCGTAGGGACGGGCACGAAGTCCACCCGCGTGTGTTCGATGATGCAGGGCCCCACGGCGGAGGTGACGCTGCCCACGAAGCAGTGCCCGGCGTGGGTCCTGCTCAACGAGGGGGGCACGGGCTACTACCGCTCGGGCTACACGCGCGAGCAACTCACGACGCTGCTGGCGACGCCGGTGGCGGCGTTCACGACCGGGGAGCAGGTGGCCCTGTGGGCGGACGTGGACGCGGCGGTGGGACGGGGAGACCTGTTGCTCGGGGAGGCCTTGAAGGCCGTGCCCGCCACCGCGCGCTCGAAGGAGCGCCTCGTGGTGGAGGGCGGGGCCGCGCTGCTGAAGCGGGTGCGGTTGGATCGTCTCTCCGTGGAGGAGCGCAAGCGCTATCGCGCCTGGGTGGCCTCGCTCCATGCGCCGCGCGCGCGGGCGCTGGGCTGGGTGCCGAAGCGAGGGGATGACGACGCCGTGAAGGAGTCGCGCTCGCTCTTCCTGTGGCTGGCGGCGGGGGTAGGGGAGGACAGCGTGCTGGTGACGCAAGCCACGCCGCTGGTGCGCGCATGGCTGACGGACCGCAAGTCCGTGGACCCGGAGGCCGTGAGCAGCGCACTGCCCCGGGCGGCGACGCATGGAGATGCGGCGCTGTTCGATGCGTTGCTGGAGGCCGCGAAGAAGGAACCCAACCGCACCGAGCGTGCCCGGTTGTTGTCAGCGCTGGGCTACTTCCGCGTGCCGGAGCTGACGCGCCGGGCGTTGGGGCTCGTGGTGGGTTCCGACTTCGATACCCGGGATGCGTTGGTCATCCTCAAGACGGCGCTGTTCCTGCCGGAGACGCAGTCCCTGGCCTGGAATTTCTATCGCGAGCAGTTCGACACCCTGGCGCAGCGACTCCGCTCCGACGAGATGGGCGGGCTCATCAACCAGGTTGGCAACCTGTGCGATGCCGCCCAACTCACGGAGGCGGAGGCCTTCCTCACCCCCCGGGTGAAGCAGGTGGAGGGTGGACCGCGCGCCCTGGCCCGGGCGCTGGAGTCCATCCGGCTGTGCCTCGAATCCGAGAAGCTCCACCAGCAGAGCGTCCGGGACTTCCTGCGGGCCCGGTGAGGCACTGGGCGGACGCGGATTTAACTCGGCTTAATTCATCCTCCGCCGCGTTCCGCGCGACAACCCCTTTGACGGTCTCAGAGGGGGAAGTCCATGTCGCGGATTCAAAACAACCCGTTCACGTTTTTCACGCCGCCGGCGACCACCGGGGGCACCCGCAGCGCGCCCACGCAGTATCCGCCGGGCACGCAGATCGGGCCGCGGCCCGCGCCCCCGCCCAACCTCGTCCGCGACGCGTTCGAGACCGTGGTGAACAGCGATGCGATGCGGCGGTTGCAGGGGTTGGGGAAGCTGATGGAGGTGGCCTCGAAGGGGCCCTTCCCGACGCGTGAGCCGCATGGGGGCCCCCCGTCGCTGACCCACGCCGAGGGCGTCGGCGACGTCACCTTCACACAGTCGGACAGGGTGAAGGACGGGCCCGTCACGCGCCTGCAGCAGTTCCTCGAGGGGGCCGGTTTCCTGGAGATGGGCGGCAACGCCTACGGCTACTTCGGGGACATTACGCGCGCCGCCCTCAAGGACTTCCAGACCGCGGAGGGGATTGAGCCCGCGGACGGCAAGATGAGTCCGGCCACGCTTGAGGCCATGCAGCGCCCGCAGCACCCCGACACGGATTCCACGATGGACCTCCTGGCCACTGCGTATGCGCCGCAGCTCGGGCGGCCCATGAGCCCCCTGGAGCCCGGCAAGGATGGCGCGATGGTGCAGCAGTTCGAGCGCGGCACCCTCACCCGCCTGCCGGGGGGCGAGGTGCGGGTGCAGGACCTGGCTGGCAAGGACCTCGTTCCGCCCATCCCGCCGAGAACCGTCAGCTCGCTGGAGGAGGCCAGGGCCCTCCACGTCGCCCAGAACTCGAAGCCGGGCCTCCGGGACTACAACGACGGCAGCGAGTACTACGGCGGCAACGACTGCGGCCCCACGTCGGTGGTCATCACGGCGACGGCGGTGGGCGCGATGGATCACCCGGATGCGGCCAACGCGGGCGAGGCCATCGACACCGTGCGCGACAGCATCCTCGGCCCGTCCGACTGGTCGGACACGATGATCGTGGACCAGGTGGCCAAGGGGGTGAAGGCGGCGGGCGCGGACGCCACGATGTTCGGCAAGGCGGAGGTGTCGGTCGGGGCCCTGGACGACGCCCTCTCACGCGGGCACCCCGTCATCCTCGGAGGCAATCCCTTCATCGGTGACGACGAGACCCAGTCCTGGGGCGACATGGCACATGACGCCGGTAACTATTTTTCGGATTCCAACTTTGGCTACCACTGGGTTGCCGTGACGGGCATGACGGAGGAGGGCAACTACATCGTCAATGATCCGCTCTGCCCCAAGGACCCCATCGAGGTGACGCCGGAGCAGATGGCCCTATACCTCAGTGACACCTGCGGCATGGTCGAGGTGAGTCCCAGGCCCGTGCCGGTGACGTGAGGCGAGGGCGGCGCGGTTGAAAGCGTTGCTATGGTGCCTCCTCCTGGAGGTATCCCATCATGAGCCAGCCCGATCCCGCCTACGACCTTCGCGACAGCGAGTCCCTGCAAGCGCTGTTCGGTCCCGTGGATGAGCGGTCGTTGTTCAAGGAGCGGGATCACGTCGACGCGAACTACCGGGCGCTCATCGAGGCGTCTCCGTTCTTCGCGCTCGCGACGGCAGGGCCGGAGGGGCTCGACTGCTCGCCCCGGGGCGACCCGCGCGGCTTCGTGGAGGTGCTGGACGAGCGGACGCTGGTGGTGCCGGACCGGCGCGGCAACAACCGCATCGACAGCCTGCGCAACCTGATCGTGGACCCGCGCGTGGCCCTGCTGTTCCTCATCCCGGGGAGGGGCGAGACGCTGCGCGTGAATGGCCGCGCGCGCCTCAACACGGACCCCGCGGTGCTGACGCGTCACACCCGGGACGGCAAGGTGCCGAAGCTGGTGCTCGTCATCGCGGTGGAGACCGCGTTCTTCCAGTGCTCGCGCGCCGTGGTGCGCGCGGACCTGTGGAACCCGGCGAAGCACGTGGCGCGTGATGAGCTGCCCTCGGCGGGGAAAATCCTCGCGGACGCGAGCCCCCGCGCGTTCGACGCGGAGTCGTACGACAGCGCCCTCTCGGAGCGCGTCCGGGGCTCGCTGTACTGAGTCCCAAGCTTCCCGTCCAAGCCGTGGGGCCCCGCCTGGCAAAGATAAACGCACTCTGGGTGTTGGTCGTCTGTTGACAGTGGGTATTCATGTTTTTATGGTTGTTCCTGTGGAGCGGCGATTGTGCAACCCACACTTCGCAACGCCGCGTCGAGCGCAGCATGGCGTGGCCGCACCCCGCGGCTTCGCCATCACGACCTTCCAGGAGCGTCAGACGTGAAGCCCACTCGCAGAAACCCAACCCTTGCCGCGGCCCTGCCGTTGATCCTGGCCGCTGGCTCCGCCTCCGCCGCGAGCCGCGTCGACCTGCAGCAGCAGGACCTCGGGGTCATCCGCCAGCAGCGCGCCGCCATCGCCGTCACCGACCGGGAGCCTGCCCGCCATGCCCAGGCGCTCGGCCTGGATGCCGACTCGCACCTGGTCCTGCTCGAAAGCGTCAGCGACCACGGCGTGCGCAACCACCGCTATCAGCAGACCTTCCGGGGCCTCCCCATCTTCGGCGAGCACGTGATCGTCAACGAGGATGCCAACGGTGAGCTCCGCGCGCTGTTCGGCCGCAAGGTCGCCGGTCTGGAGCGGGAGATTTCGGAGGGTGCCCCCCGGCTGTCCGCCGCGCGGGCGCTGGACATCGCGAAGGAGGCCAGTCTGGGCAGCCGCGTCCGCACCATGGTCGCCACCGACGAAAGCTCCCGGTTGATGATCTTCATCGACGACGACGGCCGTGCCCACAAGGCCTACGTCGTCAGCTACTTCGCGGACACCTTCGGCGGGGGTTCGCCGACGCGGCCGATGGTCATCGTCGACGCGGAGGATGGCCGGGTGCTCCAGCAGTGGGAGAACCTGCAGCACGTGCTGATCGGCACCGGTCCTGGCGGCAACCTCAAGACGGGCCAGTACGAATACGGCACGAACTACGGCTACATGGACGTGGCGCAGTCGGGCACCACGTGCACGATGAGCAACGCCAACGTCCAGACCGTCAACCTCAACGGCGGCACGTCCGGCTCCACCCCGTTCTCCTACGTCTGCCCCCGCAACACGGTGAAGAACATCAACGGTGCGTATTCGCCGCTCAATGACGCGCACTACTTCGGCAGCGTCATCTTCAACATGTATCAGGCCTATGTCGGCAAGGCCCCGCTGACCTTCCAGCTCACGATGCGGGTGCACTACGCCACCGGCTACGAGAACGCCTTCTGGAACGGCTCGGCGATGACCTTTGGTGACGGGGCCTCGACGTTCTATCCGCTGGTCAGCCTGGATGTCGCCTCGCACGAGGTCTCGCACGGCTTCACCGAGCAGAACTCGGGGTTGATCTACTCCGGCCAGTCCGGAGGCATCAACGAAGCCTACTCGGACATCGCGGGTGAGGCCGCCGAGTACTACATGCGCGGCGGCAATGACTTCCTCGTCGGGGCCGACATCTTCAAGAGCAGCGGGGCGCTGCGCTACATGTCCAATCCGCCGCTGGATGGCAGCTCCATCGGCCATGCCTCCAACTATTACAACGGCATGGACGTGCACTACTCGTCCGGTGTGTACAACAAGGCCTTCTACCTGCTGGCCACCCGGGCGGGTTGGAACACGCAGCGGGCCTTCCAGGTCTTCGCCCGCGCCAACGACCTGTACTGGACCCCGAGCACGGACTTCAACCAGGGCGCGTGCGGCGTGCAGACCGCGGCGCAGGACTACGGCTACAACGTCTCCGACGTCGCCTCGGCCTTCGCTTCGGTGGGCGTGGCTTGCGGCGGCGGCGCGGTGGAGCTGTTCCGGCAGACGGACACCAGCGGCAAGCTCACCATCGCGGTGTTCGAGCGCTATTCGACGGCGAGCGCCAGCGTCAACACCAACTTCGCGGTGACCGTGCCGTCTGACTTCGTGGTGATTGGCGGTGGCGGTGAGGGCAAGGAGGCCCCGGCGGGCAACCTGCTGACCGCCTCGTATCCGGACTCCGGGCTGACGTCCTGGCTGGTCTCCACCAAGCAGCACATCGATACCGATCCGGTGCAGGTGCGTGCCTGGGCCATCGGTCTGAAGGTCGCGGGGCTGACCCCGGCGCAGCTGCGCAGCTACCTGACCGTCAGCTCCGCGACGAGCGCCTCTGTCGCCCATCCCGACGTCACCGCGTCACTGCCGGCGGGCTACGTGCTGGTGGGCGGCGGCATCAAGGTGAACTGGAGCGGCGCGGGCAACATGGCCACCGCGTCGGCGCCCTCCACCTCGACCTCCTGGCGCGTGCGCTCGAAGGATCACATCAACTCCTCGCCCGCGACGGCGCAGGCCTATGCGATTGGCATCAGCAGCTCCATCCCGGGCGTCGGCACGATTGGCAACGTCATCAACGGGGGCACGTCGTCGGTGGTCGCGCATCCCAGCTACACCGTGGGCCTGACCAGCGGCTATGCGCTCAGCGGCTGCGGCGCGTTCGTGAACTGGAGCGGCTCCGGCAACCTGCTGTGGCGGATCAAGCCGGTCAACTCGGGCTGCGCGGTCGCGTCGAAGGACCACGTCGAGTCCTCGCCGGCTTCGATTTCCGGCTACACGATTGGCCTGCGCGCGTTCTGAGCGGAGGCGGTTCCACCGCGGATGCCATGGGCAGGGAGGCCGTCCTTGGGCGGTCTCCCTGTCGTTGTCTGGGGCTTCGCCAGGCCCTGTCTGATGGATGCAGGTGGCGCACGCGGTGGGGGCCCGGGCGTCAGGCGCCTGGGGGCACGGCCTCGTGTTCCCGGCACAGCAGCTGGCTGTCCTCGCGTGACAGCGGCTCCTTCGTGATGCCGCAGCGGAAGCGTCCCGGGCCTTCGCGCTGGAAGTGCTTGCAGGTGCCGCAGGCGCCGAAGCTGCGCTGGGCATTCGCCGTCTGAAGGGCGCGCAACAGCCCGGTGAGTGTCGCTTCCAACACCTCGCCCTCACCGGGCAGCCCCGACAGGGCCCGCTTGAAGAGCTCCGGGGGCAGGGCCTCCTTCAGCACCGCGCGGCCGTCTTCCGTCAACAGCAGGTGGACGACGCGCCGGTCCTCCGTGTCGGGCTGCTTGCGCAACAGCCCCTTCTCCTCCAGCAGCAGGAGCGTCTGGGACACGGTGCCCTTGGTGAGCCCCAGGTACTCCGTCAGCGCCGCGGGCGTGTTGCTGTAGCGGTTGCACGACTGCAGGTAGCGCAGCGCCTGCAGGTGCACCGGCTGCAGTCCGTGTCGCAGCCCCGCCGCCCGCTCCTCCGTGCGGAGCAGGTTCCCGAGTCGCTCGAGCAGCGCGTAGAGGCGGTCGACAGCCATGGGCAAGAAGGTATCGGGCCGATACCGACTTGACAAGCGGAGGCGCCCGGCGCATTTAGTATCGAGTCGATACTAATCGGCCTGCCGCTCAACCCGCTGTCCCCAGGAGCACCCCATGACGACGCCCACCATCGCCCCCGTTGGCCCTACGAACACGCCCGCGGCCTCCGAGCCCACGCTCGCCGCGCTGAAGGCGAAGTTCGGGACCGTCCCGAAGATGTTCTCCACCTTCGCGCACTCCCCGGCGGCGCTGGACGCCGTGGCGGGCTACTTCAACGCGATGGGCGGCGCGAAGCTGTCGCCGCGCACGCAGGAGGCCATCGCCATCGCGGTGGCGGAGCTGAACCACTGCACCTACTGCCTCTCCGCGCACACGGCGCTGGCGAAGGGGCAGGGCGTGAAGGCGGATGAGCTGGTGGGCTTCCGCACCGCCCGTTCGTCGGATCCGCGCGAGCAGGCCATCCTGGACCTGGCCGTGGCCATCGCCCGCACGCGGGCGGCGGACGTGGGCCCGCAGCTGGCGCAGGCGCGCAAGGCGGGGCTGAGCGACGCGGAGCTGGTGGAGGTGGTGGCCGCCGTCGCGCAGAACGTGCTCACCAACTACCTCAACGTGGTGGCCGGCACCGAGGTGGACTTCCCCCGCGTCGCCTGAGCCTCCGCTCGGGGGCGCCGTCAGCTCGCGGCGCCTCCCGGCTGCTTGGGGGTCAACACCTGCCGACGTGGACCTGAAAAGTTCACTTGAGTCCAAACCCGGAAACCGGGAAGGAGGTGGAACACCAAGGAGCGTCTCAATGAACATTCGTCACTGGCCCATCGTGGTTCGAAGCACCGGGCTGGCTGTGGTTTTCGCCGCTGTCGCTGCCTGTGGAGAGAAGCCCGAGAGCGTCCCGGAGCTGCAGATTCAGGACGCCGCGGTGACCGCGGGCACGCGGCTCATCGGCGTGCAGTCCGGCCGCTGCCTCGACGTGTCGCAGAACAGCCAGACGCCGGGGCAGGTGCTCCACATCTACGACTGCCACGGGCAGGCGAACCAGCGGTTCCTGTTCACGCCCGAGGGTGAGCTGCGCGTGTTCGACGGCGCCTGGTGCGTCCAGCCTGCGTCTGCCAGCGCCGGAGCCAGCGCGGCCATCGCCGCCTGCACCGGGGCGGCGAACCAGAAGTGGGTCCGCAACGCCAACGGCGCCGTGGTCCACACGGCGTCCTCGCTGTGCCTGGATGTGTCCGGGCAGGCCACCGCCAACAGCTCGACGGTGGTCGTCTGGAACTGCAACGGCCAGACGAACCAGCAGTGGTCGCTGCCGCCCGACGCCCAGCCCCCCACCGTGCCCACGGGGCTCACGCTGTCCAACGTGACGTGCAACTCGGCCACGCTCTCGTGGTCGCCGTCCACGGACAACGAGGGGGTCGCCTTCTACGACGTCTACCACGACGGCCAGCTCATGAAGTCCGTGTCCGGCGCCGTGGTGTCCACCGGGTTGACCGTCGTGCCGGGCGCGACCTGGGGCCTGTATGTGAATGCGCGGGACGCGGCGGGCAATGTCTCTCAAGGCAGCGCCACGCTCTCCATCACCCCTCCGCCGTGCCAGGTGGACACCCAGGCTCCCACCATCCCGACCGGCGTCACCGCCACCGCGTCGGGCACCACCGTGACCGTGAGCTGGACCGCGTCGACGGACAACCTGGGCGTGACCGCCTACGCCGTGTTCCGGGGGGGCGTGCAGATCGCGACGGTGCCGGGCTCGCCGCCCGCGACGTCCTTCGTCGACAGTGGCCTCTCCCCGAACACGGCCTATTCCTACGCCGTGCTCGCGCGTGACGCCCAGGGCAATGCGTCCGCCCGGAGCTCGGCCGTGACGGTCACCACCGGCCAGGCCTGCTCGAACCCCGTCTGCTCCGTCACCCAGGTCGCCACCGACACGGACATCCCGTGGGGCCTGGTGAACCTGCCGGATGGCACGGTGCTCTACGGCCGCAGGGATGCGCAGAACATCGTCCGCCTGGATCCGGTGACGGGCGTGAAGACGTCGGTGGGGACCGTGCCCAACGTGCAGAGCACCGACGGCGAGGGCGGGCTGATGGGGCTGGCCCTCTCTCCCACGTTCGCCACCGACCGCTGGCTGTACGTGATGCACACCTCGCCCACCGACAACCGCATCGTGCGCCTGCGGTATGAGAACGGCGCCCTCAACACCGCCTCGCTCCAGGTGCTGCTCCAGGGCATTGGCCGCAACAAGTTCCACAACGGCGGGCGCCTCCGCTTTGGACCGGACGGGAAGCTCTACGCTTCGACGGGGGATGCCCAGAACGCCGCCTACGCGCAGGACATCAACAACCTGGCCGGCAAGGTGTTGCGGCTCAACGCCGACGGCACCATCCCGTCCGACAACCCCTTCGGCAACTACGTCTGGAGCTACGGCCACCGCAACCCGCAGGGGCTGGCCTTCGACTCCCAGGGGCGCCTCTGGGAGCAGGAGTTCGGCAACTCCGTGATGGACGAGACCAACCTCATCACGAAGGGCGGGAACTACGGCTGGCCGAACTGTGAAGGCACGGTGTCCCAGGGTGGTTCGGGCTGCGCGACGGCCGGGTACATCGCCCCGAAGCAGACCTATCCCACGTCGGAGGGCTCCTGCTCCGGCATCGCGGTGGTCCGCGACGTCCTCTACGTGGCCTGCGCCCGCGGATCGCGCGTCTACCGAGAGGTCATCAGCGGCACCAGCCTGACCAACGTGCAGCAGTTCTTCGTCGGCACCTACGGCCGGCTGCGCACCGTCGAGCCGACCCTCGACGGCAACCTCTGGCTGACCACCACCAACCAGGGCGACAAGGACAGCATCCCCGACAACAGCAACGAGAAGATCTTCCGCGTCGTTCTCGGGCAGTAGGCAGCTTCACGGGTCCCCGGCGCCTTCACGGCACCGGGGGCCCGGCTCAGGGCGAACGGACGAAGAGTTCCTTGCCCGCCCGGATCGTGCACTTCACGTCGGTGAACCGCCGGACATCCGTGGCGGGATCTGCGTTGAGCACGACGAGGTCGGCGTCGAAGCCCGGCTTGACGTGGCCCCGGCGCTTAGCGGCGCTCCAGCGGGCCGCGGGGGCGGTGGTCAGCGACGCGAGGATCTGCATCGGCGTCAGGCCGGCGTGGGCCATGAGGACGTATTCCTGCTTCGGATCCAGGTCGGTCATGTACCCGACGTCGGTGCCGAACAACACCTGGCCCCCGGCGCTCGTGAACGCCGCGAGCTGTCCTTCGGCATCCGCGACGATGCGTTCGCGCACGTCGGCGGGCACGTTTGCCTTGGTGAGCTCGTAGCCCCAGAGCTGCAACGTCGGGATGACGGAGACGTTGCGCGCGACCATCTGGCTGATGAGCTCGGCGCTCCACGTGGACTTCGGCGGATCGATGGTCGTGTGCACGAGGATGTCGACACCTGCCTGCACGGCGGCGTTCACGCCGTCGGGATCGGTGGGATGCACCATGACCAGGCCTCCCAGCTGGCGGGTTTCGGCCACCACGGCGCTCGCGACGTCCGCGGACATGCGCCGGAGTTCGCCGCGTCCCTGGGGCGTGGCGATGAAGAGCTTGGTCCCGTTCGCGCCGTTCTCGAAGCTGTTGCGCACGATGGCGCGGGCCTCATCCGCCGTCGCGGGTTGCGCAAGCTGTTGCAGCAGCGCGGGCGGCAGGTCGCGCAGGTAGAACGGAATGCCATTCTCCGGATACAGCGGGGCTCCGACGGTGAGGATCGCCGGCCCCTGTAGCTCGCCGCGTTCGATGCGCTGGCGAAGGGCCAGGGTGTTCGCGGGGTCGGAGGCGGTATCGACGACCGTCGTGAAGCCGAAGCGCGTGGTCAACTGGCTCAGGGACGACTGGAGCTCCTCGCGCGGCCGACCTGCGGCCCCGGCGAATGCAGAGTCGGTGAAGTGAACGTGGCTGTTCTGGAGGCTGCGGGGCCCCGCTCCTGGGAGGAGGGGCCTGCTCAGGGCCTTCCGGCGCGGTCCAGGATGGGCACGAGCACCGCGGCCAGGTCACCCATCACGTTGATGTACCCCGTGATGTAGCGGCCCGTCTTGGGCACATAGAGCATGAAGCTCTGGTAGCCCGCCGTGGATCCCAGATGCCCGATGGAGACGACCCCATTGGACTCGAGCTGCATCGCACCGAGCCCGTAACCAAGCTGCCGTGACTCGGGGTCGGGCGCCGACTGGAACGCGAGCATGGTCTCCAGGGTCTCCGCGCGCTCGAAGAGTGCACCGGCGCGGAGCTGCCTGAGGAAGGTGGTGAGGTCGGAGACGGTGGTCACCAGGGCGTGACCGCCGGAAGCTCCGGCCATCGAAGGGTCGACGAAGGTGAGGTCCGCCAGCGCCTCGTCGACGGGGACATAGCCCCGCGCGCAGGGCGTCGGGCAGCCAAGGTCTCCCGACTCGGGCAGCTGCGTCTGCGAGAGCCCGGCCCGCTGGATGACCCGCTCACGGACGATTTCCCGCCAGCTTCGGCCTTCCGCCGTGGAGAGGATCTCACCGAGGAGCACGTAGTGGGTGTTCGAGTAGCTGTACCCCGTGCCGGGAGGGAACGTGGCCGACTGCGCTTCGACGGCGCCGAGGATCTCGTCGAGCGTCCAGACGTGCTCCGGGTTGGACACGATGGCCTGGATCTTCTCGTTGGTGACCCACTCCGCGACGCCCGCGCGGTGGCTGAGCAGCATGGCCACGGTGATGGTCTCCGCATTCGGGATGCGGTCCGTCACGCTGGCCGGCAGTCGCTCCGTCAGGGTGTCGTCCAGCGCGAGCGTGCCCCGCTCGACGGACTGGAGCACGGCGGTGGCGACGAGGGTCTTGAGGATGCTGCCGGCGCGAAAGTGGTGCTGCGCGGAGAGGGGCAGCTTCTGCTCGACATCGCTGACACCGGCAGCTCCCAGCCACGTCGGGCCTTCATTCGACGCGACGGCCAGGGCGACACCGGGAGTCACGCCCCTGGCGACGAGATCCTCGAGAATGACCTGCAGGTCGGCGTGCAGCGTTGAGGGCTCGTTGTCGTCGTCGCCACTACCGCAAGCGCTGATCGCTCCGGCCAGGCCGAGGAGCAGGACGATGGAGAACACGGCGAGCCTCGGATGCGCACGGGAGGTTCTGCCGCCGCCGAGTGAATCACTGTGTCTGATTTCGAGAAACCGGGAGTGGGTGTCCATCCCCATGAAACACCGCCCGGAGGCGCGCGTGTCACCTGTCTCGAAGAAGAAGTCTTGGGGACTGTTTCCTCACGGCTCGTCGTCCAGGTCGTCCAGTTGTTCCTGTGCGAGCTGCCGGTAGTAGGGCACCACTTCGACAGCGAGTACATCGCGCATCTCTTGTCGCGCGCTGTCGTAGTCCCCTGACTCCTCGTGTCCGTACATCCGGTGCAGCGCTCGCATCAGCCGCCACGAGCCCTCCTTGATGCGGCTGTTGCCCGGGTGGGTTTCAATGCAACACGTCTCGCTGTCGATGCACCTGCCAGCCGCGGTGGCTCAGCCCATCAGGAGCGTGGCGAGGACAAGAGCGGCAAGCCGCGTCGGGTTCGAGAGCATCTCGCACGAGTCTGCTCAAGGCCCCACCCAAGGCAAGATTGCTCCCCGACTCCGGTCACCGGGTCCCGTAGGGACAGAACTGCAGCATCTCCGCGATGGGGGGACGGCAGAGCTGCACGAGCTGCGTTTCCTCCAGGAACGAGGACGCCCGTCCCTTGAGGAAACACGATGCGGGATCATCCGTCGGGGTTGAGTACTGGCAGAGCTGGAGCGCCTGGGGCTCCGAGAGGAAGCCTCCCTCCTGAACGCGTCGGAAGCACTGCGCCGGGGCGTTGGAACGCGCGCCCTGGCAGAGCTGGGCCGCGAGGGTCTCGCTCGTCGCGCCTCCCTCGCGGGTCGCCTCGAAGCAGGAGTACTGGGGGCCCTCCTCCAGCAGCTCCCGTGTCTGGCTCAACGCGGGAGCCCCAAGCAACAGGGCCGCCAGCCCCACGGCCCCCCTCACGCCCCATGAGAGTCGCGCATTCCCAAGCCGTTCCCGCATCGTGCACCCCCAGGCGAAGCTGGGAAGCCGTTGTCAGCCGTGCACGGTGCGACTGTCGGCGGGCACGGCTGCCCGGTCCTTCAGGCCGTAGTCCCTGACGACGTGCGCCACACGCAGGCGGTAGTCGCGGAACACGCTCTCCCGGCCTTCACTCTGGGCCTCACGGTGGGCCTCCAGGCGTCGCCACTCCGCCACCGCCGCCTCGTCGCGCCAGTAGGACAAGGACAGCAGCTTGCCCGGCTCGCTGAGGCTCTGGAACCGCTCGATGGAGATGAAGCCGTCAATGCCCGACAGCAAGGGGCGCAAGGCCGCCGCGAGATCGAGATACCGCTGACGGTGGTCCTCATGGGCCCAGACTTCGAAGATGACGGCAATCATCACAGACCTCCCAGGATGCGAGCGTTGGTGGATGCGCGCCAGGTGACGGAGCGCGACAGCGGGGTGAGGTCCAGGCCGCTCGCCAGCACGTGGCCGACCGCGGCGGAGGCCATCGCCACCGCGAGCTCCTGGCCGGGGCAGGCATGCGCGCCCACGCCGAAGGTGAAGGTCCGGCGGTCGGGACGACGCGGGAGGAACATGTCGGGCTGGGGATTCACCCGGGGATCGCGGTTCGCGGCGGCGAGCACGACGACCACCGTCGCGCCTGCTTCCACCTCCTGGCTCGCAATGAACGCGCGCTCGGGGACGAAGCGCCGGGTGTTCTGGACCGGTGACTCATGACGGGCTGCCTCCCGGACCACGTCGTCGAGGGTGCACTCGCCCCGTGCGACCTGCTCCCTCAACCCGGGCATCCGAGCGAAGGCCCGCAGCGATGCTCCCACGAGCCCCGCGGTCGCTTCATAGGCCTGGGTGAGGAGGCCCACCGCGTTGGGGACCAGCGCCTCCACCGGGCCCCCCTGCATTCGCGCGGCGAAGGCGCTCAACAGCGCCGGTGCGTGTGGCTGTGATTGAAGACAGGCTGTCACGCGCTCGACCAGGCGCGCGGCTGCCAGGGTTCCCTCTGCTCCCATCACCGGATGGGCGACCGAGCGGACATAGGCATCCACGTCCCGCACGCTCTGCTCCAGCGTCTCCTCCGCGAATCCCAGCAGCGTGCCCAGCACGTACACGGGAAGCTGGAGCGCCGCCCCGGGCAGGCGTGCCAGCGGGCCTTCCGCGAAGAGGCGGGCAGACCCACGGCGGCTCTCCGCTTCCACGGCGGGCAGCATCGCCGCGAGCACCTCCGCCAGCGCGTGCTTCACGGCGGGGTAGGGCGCTCCATCGTTCATCCGCACCAGCCTCCCGAACAGCGCCCCCGCCGGAGTGCCTGACAGGTGCGGCGGAACAGGCTCCGCCCGGGGCCGCACCCGGCAGTGCTCGCTCGTGAGCACGGCCTGCACCGTGGCGGCATCCGCCGCGATCCACGGCGCGAACCCCGCGATGCGTTGCAGGCCGCCCCGGGCACACAGGTCGGCGTAGTACGGGAAGGGGTCGGGGTGGGTGACGGCCTGATACGGGTCGGTGGGCGGTTGCATCGTTCCTCGCTTCCAGCACTCTCCTCCCGGAGTTCCTGCCCTGTGCTAGGAAATGGTTCGTCATGGAACGAACGATGGATGCAGGCCCGGACCTCGCGGCGCTGGCCGGCGCCGTGGGCGATGCCACGCGGATCCGGATGCTGGAGCTGCTCATGGAGGGCCGGTCGCTCGTCGCCAAGGAGCTGGCCTTCGGCACCGGCGTCAGCCCCGCGACGGCGACCGTGCACCTCAAACGGCTGGAGCAGGCCCGGTTGATCCGCTCCACCCGACAGGGGCGCAACAAGGTGTTCCGGCTCGCCACGCCCACCGTCGCGCGCATGGTGGAAGCGCTGATGACGGTGGCGGTCCGGGGGCCCCGTGCGTCAGCGACGCCCGAGCCCCTCCGGGCCGCGCGCTATTGCTATGACCACCTCGCGGGACGGCTCGGCATGGGCATCACGGATGCACTCCTCCGCCAGGGCCACCTCTCCCTCCGACGCCGTGCCTTCGCGCTGACGCCGAGCGGTGAGGACTGGTTCGAAGCGTTCGGAGTCGACCTGGCCCCGGTGCGCGACCAGCGGCGCCAGTTCGCCCACCGCTGCCTCGACTGGAGCGAGCGGCGCGACCACCTCGCCGGGGCGCTGGGCGCGGCGCTCGCCTCACGGGTGTTCGCGTTGGGCTGGGTCGAACGTCAACCCGACTCCCGGGGCCTCGTCGTCACGTCCGCGGGCCAGCGGGGGCTGCGTCGTCACTTCGGTGCGCTGTGAGCTTCGGCGCCGGACTGCGCGCTCCGTGCGGAGGCGTCCGCGCGCTCCTTCGCGCGCTGGATGGCGACGGTCACCGCCTCGCCCACGGCGCGTGAGAGTCCGTGCGCTTCCAGCGCCTCCAGCCCCGCCACGGTGATGCCTCCCGGTGTCGCGACCTGGGCGATGAGGCCCGAGGTGGTGGCGCCGGGCTCCGCCAGCAGCTTCGCCGCGCCAATGAGCGTGCCCTCCGCGAGCGCCGCCGCCTCCGCGGCTCCCATCCCGTGCGCCATCGCGGCCTGGGCCAGCGCCTCCACGAAGCGGAACACATACGCGGGCCCGGTGCCTGAAACGCCCGTGCAGACCGTCAGCTCCTCCTCCGACACCCACAGCGGCCGGCCCAGCGCCGCGAACAGCGCGTCGGTCACCCTCCGTGCGGACTCCGTCATGCGCGAGCCCGCCGTGATGGGGGTGACGCCCGCCCCCACGCCCACGGGGGTGGGAGGGATGGCCCGGAGGATGGAGACCCCGGCCGGCAGCGCCGCTTCGAGTTGCGCGAGGCGCACGTCCGCGGACAGGGACACCACGACCTGCCCCGCCTCCAGCGCAGGGAAGATGCACGCCATCAGCTCCGCCATCTGCGCCTGCCGCACCGAGAGCAGGACCACCGCCGCGCCTCGCACCGCCTGGGCATTGTCGGTGAGGACCTGCACGCCGTGCCGGGAGCGCAGCTCCTCGCCGCGCTCGGGCCGCCGCACGGTGACGCGGAGGTCGGACGCGCGCACGTTCCCGGAGCGCAGCAGTCCCTTGATGATGGCCTCGGCGAGCTTGCCTCCACCGAGCAGCACGATGGGTGCGGGGACGGGATGGGAAACCATGACCCCAGTCTACCCCTAGAACTTCACGCCCACGGTAGTGCGAACCTGTGTGTCCAAGGCCGGCACCGTCGCAGGCGGAGCGCTGTCGTAGGTGAGGTTGAAGCCGATGCCCACCGTGACGCGCGGATTGGGCGTCACCGAGAACAGGGTCTCATTGAGCACGCGAAGGTCGGACGGGCGGGTGACGCGCGGCTGGAAGTAGATCGTCTCCACCAGGTCGATGTTCTCCATCAGGTTCACCCGGCCCAGCAGGTAGCTGGACACGCGCGGATCCGTGTAGCGGTCGCCCGCGTCCGGCTCGCCGTCCTTGCGCAGACGCTCGTGTTCCACCATCAGCGCGACGCCGAAGGTGAGCCCCGTGGCCTCCTCGTTGAACAGCACGACGCGGGGGCCTGCGCCCACCAGCGCGCGGAGCTGGAGCCGGCGGAACTCGTTGTATTCGTGCTGGACGAAGGCCTCGGCCGACACGCGCTCGGTGAACTTGCGGCGGTAGCGCACGTGCTCCAGCACCTGGCTGACGATGCGCTCGCCGCTGGCGAACGAGTACTCACCCCGGATGACGCCCAGCCAGACGCCGCGCTCGGAGCGCAGCTGTCCCACCAGCGAGCCCCGCACGGAGAACAGCTGCGTGCTGCCCGTGCGCCAGTCGCCGCCCAGCTCGATGGACGCGGCAGGCCCCGGTTCGGCCTTCTCGTCGAAGAGCGCCTGGACGTTGACGATCTGCGCCGCCGCGCTGCCCGCATGGAGCAGCAGCGCCAGCACCACCCACCCACCTGACTTCGGAAGATTCATGCCCTCCTGCTGTGCCCGCTCATGCGCCCCCGTTCAACCCTGTTGTGTGGGGCCTGGAGCAAGTCGGTCCAGCGCTTGACGCAGGCAATGGGGCGGAGCATTCCTGCGCCTCTTTCCGCGACCCGTCGCCCCTTCCGGAGCCCGCCCATGCAGGTCCACATCATCGATGCCTTCACCCGCACCGCCGGTGCAGGAAACCGCGCGGGCGTGATGCTCGACGCGTCTTCGCTGGACGTCCCCACGATGCAGCGGATCGCCGCGGTGGTCGGTGCTTCGGAGACGGCCTTCGTGCTCTCCCGTCCGGAGGACCCCACGGTGCGGCTGCGCTACTTCACGCCCACGGATGAGATTGCCTTCTGTGGCCACGCCACCGTCGCCTCCTTCCACCTGCTCGCGGAGAAGGGGCTCTTGCGAAGCCCGGGCGCGTACCGTCTGGAGTGCCCCGCCGGCACGTTCGACATCGAGCTGGAGTCGCGGGGCGCCCGCGAGACGCGCGTCTGGATTGTCACGCCCCAGCCGGCCGCGGAGCCCAGCCCCGTGGCGCTGGATGCGCTGATGTCCACGATGGGGGGCACGGTGGATCAGGTGGATCCGAGCCTGCCCGTGTGCCGCCAGGGCCACCGGCTGATGGTGCCCATGAAGCGGCTCGCGGACCTGGAGGCGCTCACCGCGCGGGGCGCCGCGATGAACACCCTGCTGCTGCCGCACGGCCTGCGGGGCGTGTACCTCTTCACGCGCGAGGCGAAGGAGCAGGGCAGCGCGGCGCATGCCCGCTACTTCGTCCCCGGGTTCGGCATCCTGGAGGACCCCGTGACGGGCTCCGCCGCCGGGCCGCTGGCAGCCTTCCTCGCCGAGCATGGCGTCCTCCGCCTGCCGGAGCAGGGCGGCACCGTGAGCAGCCGGGTGGAGCAGGGCGACACGATGGGCAAGCCGGGACGCATCGACATCGAAGTCGTCGGTCGGCCGGGACGCATCGAGCGTGCCCGGGTGGGCGGGGTGGCGCTCACCGTGATGGATGCCACGCTCGTCGCCTAGCGCTGGCCGTGCCGTCCTCGGTCCCGATACCCCGGTGGGCCCCTTGAAGGCCCCCGGACACACCGCCAATTTTGAATCGGAGGCAATCACGTCTCCGATTCAAAGTTGCTGGTGCTGTCCGACGGGCCAGGCGCCAGCCGGGCCGCACCGGGGGAGGATGTCATGGCAACCGACAAGATGAACCCGGGGGTGCAGGGGGGATCCTCCACCGCGCCCGCCGTGCAGAACACCCAGGGAACCACCCCACCGACCCAGCAGGCCCCGAAGGGCGTTGGCATCTCGCGCCGCGAGTCCTACGTCCCCGCATCCATGCGGGACCTCTACTCGCAGAGCCCGTTCGGTCTCATGCGCCGCATGATGGAGGACATGGATCAGCTCTTCGCGGACTTCGGGCTGGGAAGCAGCATCCTGTCGCCAGGCATGGGCGGACGCATCCAGCGCGGGGGCGGAGAGCTGGAGGGGGGCATCTGGTCGCCGCGAGTGGATGTGGTGGAGAAGGAAGGCAACCTCGTCGTGCGGGCCGACCTGCCCGGGATGAAGCAGGAAGACATCAAGGTCGAGGTGCTCCAGGACATGCTCCTGCTCGAGGGCGAGCGGAACTTCGAGCATGAGGAGGAGCAGGGCGGCATCTGGCGCCTGGAGCGCGGCTCCGGCTCGTTCCGGCGGGCCATTCCGCTTCCGGAAGGCATCGACACGGAGAACGCCCAGGCCCGCTTCGAGAACGGCGTCCTGGAGGTCACCCTGAAGATGCTGGAGACGAAGTCGCAGGGCCGGCGCATCGAGGTGAAGGGTGGCTCCGGCGGGCAGGTGGCCGCGGGCACGCAGAAGAAGCCCGTCCACTGAAGGCCGGGCGCGCGGACCTCAGTGCTTCCGGTGGGCCCGGCGGCCCTCGTCCTCGACGACGGCCGCCGCCACCTTCTCCGCCGAGTCCCGCAGCTCCTCGCCAGGCGGCGCGTGCCACGACTCAAAGGCAAACAGCTTGTTCATCAGCTTGCCCGCCTGATAGCCCGGGCGGAGGGTCAGCGCGTCGAACATCCACGCCAGGGCCTGATCCGCGAAGACGTACCAGGTCTCTTCACAGCCCGTCGCCTCGATGGTGATGTCCAGCACCTGGACCATGCCGTCCGCCAGCGCCAGCACCCGGATGTCGTCGTCGCCGGGCTCCGAGGGCAGCTCCCGCTGGAGGGTCTGATAGGCCGCATCCAGCTTGAACAGCCAGGCACGGGATTGCTCCAGCGCGTTGAGCATGAGCTGGATGTTGTCCTTGACGTTCATGTTGGGGGTGGGCCGCTGGTTGAAGAAGCTGTGACACCAGCAGTAGGCCCCCAGGCTCTCATTGCCCAGGACCGCACCCGACTCCGAGTACCAGGGGGGCAGGTTCTCCTTGAGCAGCTGCGCGACGTGCTTGCCCATCGCCGTGCGCTCCTCGTCCGGCAGCTTGCGCGTCCCCGGCGGCACCCGGGGCTCCAGGTACCTGCGCAGCACGGCGGCGAGCTTCTCCGGGTCGTAGTCATCCAGGCTCTCCCGGATGCGGTGCCAGGGCGTCTTCGCGTTCACCTTGCTCATGGAGACACCTCGTTGCGACAGGGGGCCTCCGGCCCCGCGATGCTCCGGGCCAGCAGCCGCGCCAGGCGCGTGTAGCCCACGGCGTCTCCGGGCCGCTTGGGCCACAGCACCAGGGGCCCAAGCGGCGGGGTGGGCAGCCCGCCCCGTCGCAGCATGTAGTCCAGCCACAGCCGCGCCGCGCGTGCGTTGCCGTCCGGGAACGGATGGAAGAAACACAGGTCCAGGTACAACCGGATGGCATGCGCCACCGGATGGCGTGCCTCCCGGGCGTCCCCCTCCACCTTGGCGATGAAGGCCGCCTCCAGCCCGGAGGCCTGCGCATAGCGGTGTGCGCCGCGACGCGCGAAGGCCTCCCCGGTCCGGAAGCCCGTGGGAGCGCCCAGCACCTCCCCCTGGACCGCCACCATCCGGGCGAACGTCAGCGGTTCGCCCGCGTCCGCGCACCGCCGCACCTGGACCAGGGCCTGTTCGAAGCGCTCTGTCCGCACCGGCCCCCAGGCCTCGTGGGCGGGCGCGTCATGGCGGTGGAGGAAGTCCTCCTGGGCCCCCGTCTCCCGGAAGGGCTGCCGTCCCGCCGCGGCCAGGTCCGCCGCCAGCGCAGGCAGGGCCCAGTCCAGGGCGCGCGTGGCCTCCAGGTGGGGACCGAGCTGCTCGGGCGAAGGCGGGGTTTTCACTCAGGGGCCGGGACGAGGATGCGGGGGGACACCCCAGCATGGCATGGTCCGGGTGACAAACACCCCGGGCCCCGGAGCCATTGGATGGGTCACGGAGTGGAGCCCCGGCGCACAACCGCGTAAACAAGCGGTTTCGCAGGGAGAAGGCACTGAATGAAGACGTTCCTCGTGGTCAACCCGCGCAGCGCCAACGGGCAGACGGGGAAGCGATGGGTGGAGATCTCCGCGCAGGTGGGCCGGGTGCTCGGTGAGTTCGGGCACGGCTTCACCAGCGGCGGCATGGATGCGGCGCGGCTGGCGCGGCAGGCCATCGACGACGGCTTTGAGTGCATCGTCGCGGTGGGCGGCGACGGCACCCTCAACGAGGTCACCAACGGCTTCTTCCGAGACGGCAAGGTCATCAACCCCCAGGCGGCGCTGGGGCTGCTGCCCCGGGGCACCGGCGGTGACTTCCGCCGCACGTTCGGGTGGGACCTGGAGTTGACGTCCGCGCTGGAGCGCCTGCGCACGGAGAAGACGGAGCCCTTCGACGTGGGCCGGCTGGAGTTCATCGACAACGAGGGCCAGCCCGCGACGCGCTACTTCTCCAACATCGCCTCGTTCGGCGTGAGCGCGGTGGTGGCCCGCGAGGTGAACTCCGGCAGCAAGGCGCTGGGCGGCAACCTCAGCTTCATGTGGGGCACCGTGAAGGGCCTGGTGAAGTACACCGAGCAGCAGGTGCGCCTGACGCTGGATGGCGGCACGCCGGAGACGGTGAGCGTCACCACCGTGGCCGTGGCCAACGGGCGCTACTTCGGCAGCGGCATGTTCGTCGCCCCCGACGCCGTCACGCACGACGGCTTCTTCGACGTCACGCTCTGGTCCAACTACCGCCTGAGCGACTTCGTCCTCAAGTCCAAGGGCGTCTACAACGGCGACCACGTCACCTGGAAGGGCACGCGGCGCTTCCGCTGCCGCACGATCCACGCCGAGCCGCTGACGGGCGACGTGTTCCTCGACGTGGACGGCGAGACGCCGGGCCGGCTGCCCTGCACCATGACGCTGCTGCCGTCGGCCATCCGGCTCAAGGTGTGACGCGCGGGGGCGCGCGCGTTTGGCTGCGCTCGTCCACTGTCGCCACGGGGACGACGCCCGGCACGGGGGCGGGGCGGTACCAGCCCGTCTGCCCGATGAGGTGTCGGGAGAAGCCGTCCTCCACGAGGGGGGCGGCCTCCGCGGCGCCCAGCACCAGGTAGCCATCCGCGTGCAGCATCCGCCGCACGCGGGCGAGCACCGCGCGCCGGGTGGGTGCGTCCCAGTAGATCATCACGTTGCGAAGGAAGACGACGTCCATGGGGGGCTCCGGCGGGAAGTCCTCCATCAGGTTGAGTGGACGCAGCTCCACCGCCTTGCGCAGCTGTTCGTTGATCCGCCCCCCCCCGTCGCGCTCCTGGTGGAAGTAGCGCTGGCGCAGCAGGGGTGTGAGGCCCCGGTGGATCTCCTGCGCGTCGTAGCGGGCCTCGCTGGCGCGCACCAGGGCGCGCGTGGAGAAGTCGGTGGCGAGGATGCGCACCGTCCAGCCGGTGATGAGCAGCCCCGCCTCCGCCAGCGTCATCGCGACGCTGTAGGGCTCCTGTCCGAAGGCGCACGCCGCGCACCAGATCCGCAACGTGCGCGTCCGTCCGCGCCGGGCCAGGAGGGCGGGCAGCACCGTGGAGCGCAGGGACTCGAAGACGGATGCGTCCCGGAAGAAGGCCGTCTCGTGGTTGGCCAGGGCCTCCGTCATGCGCTGGTGGAGCGGGCTGTTCTCGGGTTGGGCGCGCAGCCGGGCGAGCAGGGCGGTGACGTCCGCCACCTGCTCCTCGCGCATGAGCCACGTAAGGCGCGTCTCCACCAGCGCGGCCGTGTCCTGCTCCAGCACGAGCCCGGACCGTCGCCGCACGTGCTGCCGGAGCCAGGCGAAGTCGTCGGGTTGCAGGGGCATGATCAGCTCCTCCGTCCGCGCGCTTCCACGCGCCGCACCAGCTCCGCGGCCAGCCCGTCCAGGGAGGTCACGCCATCCGCCAGTCCCGCCTGCTCCACCGCGCCCGGCATGCTGCCGATGACGCAACTGGCCTGGTCCTGCACCACCACCTGACCGCCCGCTTCGTCCACCTGCCGGCAGCCGCGCAGTCCGTCCTGGCCCATGCCGGTGAGCACCACCGCCAGCACGCCCGCGCCGTAGACCTCCACCGCGGAGCGGAAGAGGACGTCCAGGGCCGGACGGCACGCGTTCTCCGCGGGCCCTTGGTGGGTGACGAGCCGTACGCCCGTCGCACTCCGGACGAGGGCCAGGTGGAAGTCCCCGGGGGCGACCCACACCGTGCCCGCCCGGACCTGTTCTCCGGCGACGGCCTCACGCACGCGCAGCTTGCTTGCGACCTCCAGCAGCTCCGCGAGCAGCCGCGTGAACAGGGGCGGCATGTGCTGCACGATGAGCACGGGCACCGACAGGTCCGCCGGGAGCGCGGACACCACGCGCACCAGCGCGCCAGGGCCTCCGGTGGACGCGCCAATGACGATGACCTCCACCCGCGCGGGCACCCGGGGCCGGGGCAGAGGCACCCGGGGCGCCAGTGCCGAGCCCATCGTGCCCGGGAACGCGCGCACGTCGAGCCCCTTGAGCTTGCGCACCAGCTCGTCGCGCACCGAGTCCACGGTGACGTGCAGTCCCCCGGACGACGTGGGCTTCGTCACGTAGTCACGTGCGCCCAGCGCCAGGGCCTCCAGCGTCAACGAGCCTGCGCGTTCGGTGAGCGCGCTGAACATCACCACGGGCAGCGTGGGCGCACGCTGTCGCAGCAGCTTCAGGGTCTCCAGGCCGTTCAGCTCCGGCATCTCCAGGTCCAGCAGCACCACGTCCGGTTGGAACTGCTCCACCTTCGCCAGCGCGATGCGGCCGTTCGCCGCGGTGGCGACGACCTCCAGGCCGGGATCGGCCGCGAGGAGCAACGACACCTGTCGCCGCACCACGGCCGCGTCGTCCACCACCAGGACCCGGATGGCACTCATGAGGGGACGTTTCACCGGGCCCCGGGTTCGACCGGGCAGCGGCCCGTCGAAGCGCCGGAGGCAGGATTGCCACCGGAGACCTCGTGCCAGGGCCTGCCGACGAGGCTGTCCACATCCCACCCCTGCTTCAGTCCGGTTCGCACGCGCCATCCTTCCTGGGGAACAGGGAGCTACTTCGAGCGGTCCTGACGGGCGCCCTCGGTCTCGATCTGGACGACCAGCCGTTGCAGCGACTGCGCCATGTGGGCCAGCTCCACCGCCGAGCGCTGCGTGCTGCCCGCGCCTTCGGTGGTGCTGCGCGCGGCCTCCGCGACGGCGGCCATGTTGTCGGAGATCTGCTGGCTGCCCTTGGCCGCCTCGCCCACGTTGCGAAGGATTTCGCCGGCGGTGGCCGTCTGCTCCTCCACCGACGATGCGATGGAGGTCTGCAGCTCATTGATGCGCCCGATGGTGACACCAATCTCCAGGATGGCGTTCACCACCTCCTCGGTGTCGCCCTGGATGGTGCCGATCTTCTGGCCGATGTCCTCGGTGGCCCGTGCCGTCTCCCGCGCGAGTTCCTTCACCTCGTTGGCCACCACCGCGAAGCCCCGGCCGGCCTCGCCCGCGCGGGCCGCCTCGATGGTCGCGTTGAGCGCCAGGAGGTTGGTCTGCTGCGCGATGGAGGTGATGACCTTGATGACCTTGCCAATCTCCAGGCTGCTCGTGCCGAGCTTGCCGACGATGAGGGACGTGTTGTCCGCCAGCTTGACGGCGGACGACGCCACCCGGGCGGCGGACGTCGCGTTGCGCGCCACCTCGCGGATGTTCGCGTTGACCTCCTCCATGCCGGACGCGACGCTCTGCACGTTGCGGCTCACCTGTTCGGCGCCCGCGGACACCTGCGTGGCCTGCGCCGCGGTCTCCTGCGCGTTGCTCACCATCTGCTGGCTGACGCTGGACAGCTCCTGCGAGGACGCCGCGAGCGTCTGCGAGTGCTGCGTCACCTCCTGGAAGATGCCGCGCAGGGTGGTGTCCAGGGACTTCTCACGCTCCTGCACGGAGAGCTTCTCGGTGATGTCATCCCACGTCACCACGTAGCCCGTGAGCCCTCCGCCCTTGCCGAGGATGCCGTCCACGCGGGCCTTGAGCGTGAACCCGCCCACGGAGAAGACGGCCTCGTGCGGCAGCGCCGACGGCATGGCCAGCCGCGACTCCTCACGGCGCAGCTGCTGCTCGAAGCGGGAGAGGAAGTCCCCCTCCACCGCCTCCGAAGCGCCGTCCTTCTGAGCCAGGGTCTGCTCGATGCGCTCGATGGCCTCCGTGGCCGACGCGTTCACGAACACGACCCCGAGCTCCGCATCCAGCACGAGGACATGGACCCGCGCCGCGTCGAGCAGCGCTTCACTCGCCGCACCCGCGAGGGGCGACGATGCACGACGACGCGAGGCCCGGGGGGCGGGCGCCGCCGCGATGACCCGGCGGCCCTCTGTCCGGGGCCGGGGAGACCGCTTCGCCGCGGGCTTCCGCACGGGCTCCGGTTCGAGCAGGTCCACCGCTGACAGCACCTGCAGGGCGATGGGGCCGGGCACGTCCTGTTCATCCAGCACGAGGGCCAGGTGTTCGGCGACGCGCTCGAAGTGCTGCGGGCGCAGGTTCAGCGCCGCGTGCGCGTCGCGCATGGATGGGCCGCGGTAGACGGCGGGGCCGCCCAGGTGCTGCGTGAGGTGGGCGACCATCTGCCGTTGCAGCAGGGCCAGGTCCGCGCGCCGGAAGAAGGGCTTCAGCAGGGCGTCCGTCATCACCCGGGCGTAGAGCTTCTGCACGGTGGCCGTCAGGGCGGCCTTGCCCCCCAGACGCTGGAAGAGGGTGGTTTTCACGGCGGGCGCAACGGTGCGGGCCATCAGCGGGACTCCTGGGAAGGCACGGGGA
>NZ_RAWG01000092.1 GCF_003611735.1 Corallococcus sicarius
GTGGGGCGGGTCCGGGTGCGCGACTTCGGGTTCATGGCCATCCCTCGGGGCTGCTCGGGCGGAAGCGGGGCGCCTGGAGCGGCGTCCCGGATGGGGCTATTGCGACGGGTGTGCCAACCGGGTTTCCCCTGGGAGGGCACTCCGGGTGTGTCCCCCCAGCCACAGCGGCGGGGAAAAGCGTGGCAGGGGGCGTGGGCCGCGTGCGACGGTCGGCGGCGATGCGAATCGCGACCTGGAACGTGAACTCGGTGAGGGCCCGGCAGCAGCGGCTGGTCAACTGGTTGAAGAGCGCCCAGCCAGACGTGCTCTGCCTGCAGGAACTCAAGTGCACCGATGCGGACTTCCCCTTCGATGCGGTGAAGGAGGCGGGCTACTTCGCCGCCGTGCACGGGCAGAAGACGTACAACGGCGTGGCCATCGTGGCGAAGCAGGAGCCCACGGATGTCGTGCGCGGCCTGTCGGACGGCGTGGATGACACGCACGCGCGCTTCATCGCGGCGACGGTGGGCGGCATCCGGGTGGTGAGCGCGTACGCGCCCAACGGGCAGCAGGTGGACTCGGACGCGTATGTGTACAAGCTGGAGTGGTACCGCCGGCTGAAGCGCTACCTGGAGTCGCGCCACAAGCCGGACGAGCCGCTGGTGATGGGCGGGGACTGGAACATCGCGCCGGAGCCCATCGACGTGTACGACCCGGCGCAGTGGGAAGGCCAGACGCTGTTCACGCTGCGCGAGCGGGACGTGTTGCAGCAGGTGTGCACGTGGGGGCTGACGGACGCGTTCCGCCACCTGCACCCCACGGAGCAGAAATTCTCCTGGTGGGACTACCGGATGTTGGCGTTCCCGAAGAACCGGGGCGTGCGAATCGACCACCTGTTCCTCACGGCGCCGCTGGTGCCCAGGCTCACGGCGTGTGACGTGGACCGCGAGGAGCGCAAGGGCCAGCAGCCGTCGGACCATGCGCCGGTGTGGCTGGAGTTGCGGGACTGAGTAGAGTCGGGGGCATGTCTGTCCTCCGACTCGATTGCACGAAGTGCGACCGGACGTATGCGCCGGGCGCGGTGTGGAACCTCTGCACGGCGTGTCAGGCGCCGCTGTTCGCCCGCTATGACCTGGAGCGAGCGGCGCGCACGCTGCGCAAGGAAGCGCTGCCCACGCGCGAGCGCTCCATGTGGCGCTACCACGAGGTGATGCCGGTGGAAGACCCGGCGCACCGTCTGAGCCTGGGCGAGGGCTTCACGCCGCTGCTGCCCGCGCCCCGGCTGGGCGAGTGGCTGGGTTTGAAGCGCGTGCTGGTGAAGGACGAGAGCGGCAACCCGACGGGCTCCTTCAAGGCGCGCGGCCTGTCCGCCGCGGTGTCGATGGCCAAGGCGCTGGGGGCGAAGGCGGTGTGCCTGCCGTCCGCGGGGAACGCGGGCAGCGCGCTGGCGGCATACGCGGCGCGGGGCGGGATGGAGGCGCACGTCTTCGTGCCGAAGGACATCGCGTCGCTGTTCCTGATGGAGACGCGAGCGTACGGCGCGCATGTGGAGACGGTGGAGGGGCTCATCTCCGATGCCGGTCGGGTGTGCGCGGGGCTCGCGAAGGAGCATGGCTGGTACGAGTGCGCGACGCTGAAGGAGCCCTACCGCGTCGAGGGCAAGAAGACGATGGGCTACGAGCTGGCGGAGCAGCTCGGGTGGACGCTGCCGGACGTCATCCTCTACCCGACGGGCGGCGGGACGGGGCTCATCGGGATGTGGAAGGCCTTCGAGGAGATGGAGGCGATGGGGCTCATCGGCGCGAAGCGGCCCCGGATGGTGGCGGTGCAGGCGGAAGGCTGCGCGCCCATCGTGAAGGCGCACGCGGAAGGCCGGCCGGACGCGCCGATGTGGCAGGGGGCGACGACGCACGCGCACGGGCTGCGGGTGCCCAAGGCGCTGGGCGACTTCCTCATCCTGCGCGCGGTGAAGGACAGCCACGGCACGGCGGTGTCGGTGACGGAGGAGGAGATCGTCCAGGGCACCAAGGACATCGCCTCCGCCGAAGGGCTCTTCGTGGCGCCCGAGGGCGGCGCGTGCGTGGCGGCGCTCAAGAAGCTCCACGCCGCGGGGGAGGTGAGCCCGGAGGAATCCGTGGTCGTGTTCAACACCGGCACGGGGTTCAAGTACGTGGAGAACATGGCGCCGCTGTGGTGAGCCGCAGAGGGGGGTAGGATGAAAGACATGCACTTCATCCAGGTTGAGTTTGATGACTGGCGGGCTGCCGAGGATTGCAGGGTGTCGCTGCTGGAGAACAAGCTCGCGCGGTCGGTGAACTTCCAGGTCGTGATGAAGAGCTTCGTTTCGGTAGGTGCAGTGGAGCAGTCCGAGATCGTCGTGCTGACCTTCAAGACGGACCGGTTGAACGCGGTCCAGGAGTACCTCAAGGCGCCGACGTTCAAGAGCAGGTCGGCGGTGTACTGGGAAGTGAAGGAGTTTTGATGGAACGCCCTCCACGTCCGCCCGGCATGCCGGAGCCTGAGCCGCCCCGTCCGGTCGGTTCGGCCCACCTGCGGCCGGACGGCACGCTGGAGCTCCGGATGCGGGCCGAGGGCCCGGGCGCCGTCGTCGGAGAGGCGCTGTTCATCCTGAAGCCCGGGGATGCCCGCTACGCTTCCGTGCTCGAACACCTGGGCCCGATTTCACCGGGGGGCTACGCGCCGGTGCTGCCGTTCCCGCCGGGCACGCTCTGATGCGATGCCCGCCAGCGGGCGTCTTCGCGCTGCTCCTGCTGACGATGCTCGTGGAGGGCTGCGCGGCGGCTCCCCTGCCTGCGCTGGACGCTTGGCGCGAGACGCAGCACTCCGCGGAGGGTGCTTGTGCCGAGGAGGACCGGTGCGTCACCCTGGTCTGCGCTGACGACCTCTGTGGCCTTTACCGCTGTGAGGACACGGGAGCGCTGCTGGCACGGGGCGGCGGTGTCCGGCCTCCGGCCGCAGCGGCTCCGGGCTCGGGTCCCCGGCGAAACTGGGGCCGCGCCCAGCCCCTGCCGGGGGACCGCGAAGCCATCTTCGTCATCCGCTGGTACGACCACCCGCCAGCCCCCGCACCCACGGATGGTAGAAAGCCTTCGGGTTCGGGCTGGGTCCGTCACCATCTCTATCCTCAAGCAGAGGAACTCGCGCGGTTCTTCAACCGGCAGGCGGGCATCAACGTGCATGATCTCACGATGATCATCCCGCGTTCCGAGCACGTGAGACTGCACGGACGAGGTGGACGAGGTGGCCCCTGGAACCAAGCGTGGCGTGACTTCGCTCGCATGAAGCCGCTCGCGACTCCGAAGGAAATCCAGGATCAGTTGACCCGAATGATCATCGAATTCGACATCATGGGGCCCATTGTTCCCTACTACTCCCTTCACTAGACCCCAGGAGCGTTGATGAAGTTCTTCGAGCTTCTTCCTGCGGAGGGGCCACGCTTCAGTGGCTTCCTGAATGGTGCCCATCGGTGGGGCCTTCCAGGGGGACTCTGCCCGGTGTGCGAAGCCAGTCGCGGCGGCCTGGGGGAGGCCTACCCGTCCGTGGACCTTTCCGGATGGTCTCACCGACATGAACTTGCAGAGGCAAGGCAGGTGCCGCTCGAAGAGTACGAACGGCTTCGCCGACTGCTGCGGCCTCAAGTGCCCTTCGATGTTCCACTCCTGCCGGGCGCCGAGTTCGGTTTGTACAGCGGCAAGGCAACTGGCAAATGGGGGGATTTGCATCTGCCGTACCCCTGGCGGCTGGTCCTTCAGCGTGAGGCGATGGAGCGACTCCGCGAAGAAGCCGGCATCGAACTCAGGACCAGCAAGATGGACCTGAGCTTCCGAGGAAAGTTCGCGCCGGAGTTGCTGGAGGTCGAACTCCATCCCCATGGCCGCCTGCACGACAGCTGTTTCCCGGGGGGCCGTGAGCGCCCCTGTGAGCGCTGCGGACGTCAGGGCGACGGCCTTCCCGACGCGCCCATCCTGGATGGAAGCACACTGCCCGCGGGACAGGACCTGTTCCGGCTGGCGGACTTCACCACCGTCATCATCGCCACGGAGCGATTCGCGGACGCCGTCACGCGCCTCGGGCTGGAGGGAGTCGTGTTCAAGGAAGTACCGGTCGCCTGACCCCGCGTGCGCTACGGCTCGACCTCCAGTCGCGTCCAGTCCGCCGCCACCTTCACCTCCAGCACCCCATCCTCGAACCGGTGCTCACGGGCCCCCGTCACCTGCTTCACGGACCTCAACCCATACACGCGCACCGTCTCCTCCGACCGTGCCCGTGCCAGCGCCCCCGTGTCGCTCCGCTCCAATCGCAGCACACCGTCCGTCAGTCCGCCGCGCAGCACCGTGAGCCGTGACGCTCCGTATCCGTCGCCCGCGTCCTCGTAGAGCCGGCCGCGGATCTCCGGCGCCGCGTGCACGTGCCACTCCAGGTGCTTCCAGTTCGCGTCCGTGGTGTGCAGCGCCGGCTGTGTCAGCGCCACCGCGCCGCCGGCTCGCAGCCACACCGGCACCGTGTCCAGGGGCCCGTCCGCGATGACGTACCGTCCTCCCTCCGTCACCTGTCCCGTACCCTCCAGCCCCGGCCACTCCAGCCACGCACCCGCCGGCAGCCAGGCCAGGCGCTTCGTCTGACCCGGCCGCACCACCGGCGCCACCAACAGGTCCTGCCCGAACAGGAATTGATCGAACGCGCCCACCGCGTCCGCGTCCCCGGGCGCCTCCATCAGCAGCGGCCGCATGGGGGCGATCCCCGTCTGCGACGCCTCGTGCATCAGCGTATACAGCGTGGGCAGCAGCCGGTACCGCCGCTCCAGCGCCTCGCGCGCCAGCGTCAGGTACGGCTCCCCGTAACGCCACGGCTCCTGCGGCGGCGTGCCCTTGCCCGCGTGGTTGCGCATCAGCGGATAGAACGTGCCGGCCTGCATCCAGCGCACCAGCAGCTCCCCATTCGCCCGCCCGATGAAGCCGGGGATGTCCACCCCCGTGAAGGCCACCGCCGCCAATCCCAGCCCCATCAGCATCGCGAGCGACGTCTCCAATTGCGCCCAGTGGCTGGAGTTGTCCCCCGTCCACACCGCCGCGTAGCGCTGGATGCCCGCGTACCCCGCCCGCGTCAGCACGAAGGGCCTCGCCTCAGGACGCAGCTCCCGCAGGGCCTCGAAGGCCCCCTTCGCCATGCCCAGCGCGTAGACGTTGTGCACCTCCAGGTGCCGCCGGTCCCCGTGGCGCGCGTCGTAGGGCAGCGTCGGCCCCTCCACCTTGCCCACGCCCTCCGCGCGCTGGCTCGTCACCGTGAGGATCCCCATGTCCGGCTGCACCGCGAAGCACGAGGGCTCGTTCATGTCGTTCCAGAACCCCGCGATGCCCAGCTCCACGAAGTCGCGGTGCAGGCCGCCCCACCAGCGCTGCACCTCCGGCCGCGTCAGGTCCGGGAACACCGCCGGCTTCGGCCACACCTCGCCCACCAGCACGCCGCCCCGGTCGTAGCGCACCAGGTAGTCGCGTGAGCGGGCCTCCTCGTAGAGCGCCCAGCCCTCCTCCAGCTTCAACGCTGGATCCACGATGGGCACCACCCGCACGCCCTGCGCCGCGGCCTCCTTCACGAGCCCCGCTGGATCGGGGTAGCGCGCCCCGTCCCACGTCCAGACCTTGTAGGCATCCATGTAGTCGATATCGAGGTACACGCAGTCCAACGGCAGCCCCCGCTGCCGGTACCCCTGGATGACGCCGCGCACGTCGTCCGCGCTCTCGTAGCCCCAGCGGCTCTGCTGCGCGCCCAGGCTCCACAGCGGGGGCAGGGGAGGGCACCCCGTCAGCGCCGCGTACCGCCGCACCACGTCCGCGGGCCCCGGCCCGACGAACAGGTAGCAGTCCAGCTCCGGCCCCCACGACTCCCAGGTCACCTGCGTCCCGTCCGCGCGCGCGACGTCCACCTCCGAGCGCCAGGACTCGTCCAGGAAGAACCCCCACGCCACGTCCTCGCGCAGGCCCACGAAGAACGGGATGGACTGGTAGAGCGGATCCGTGTCCGGGTGGTGCGGCATCACGTCCGTGTTCCAGAACGTGAAGTGCATCCCCCGCTTGTCCAGCGGGCCCACCTTCTCGCCGAAGCCCAGGTAGCGCTCCCCGGGGTGCGCCCGCAGCACCAGTCGCGAGCGGTGACGGCTCATCGGATACGCGGCCTTCACCTCGCCGTGCACGCCCAGGCTGCGCGCCAGCTCCCGCCCTCCCGCGTCCCGGAAGCGCCACGTCCCCGTCTCCACGTCCACCTCCAGGGACATGCCCTCCGCGCTCACGTGCACGCGCTCCGCGTCGCGCTTCACCTCCAGCGGGCGCGCCCCGTCCGCCGTCACCGCCCAGGAACGCTTGCCGGGCAGCTCGGGATGCAGGAAGCCCACCTCCGAAGAGACGGGCGCGTGACGAAGCCGCAGCACCCCCGGCAGGGGACTCGACACCTCCAGGACGGCGTGGCGACCGGAGAGGCGCAACCGGGAGGGCTCGATGAGGACGTCGTCGATGTGCATGCCTCGCAATCTAGGAAGCACGCCGGTGCCCGCACGCGTCCTCGTGCCATGCTGTCGCCGCCATGACGCCGCCCCCCGAGCCCCTGCCCTTCCCGGACAGCCTCTGCCACCGCTGCGCCGCGCCCCCCAAGTACGTCCAGACGCGGACCTCCACCTTCATCCTCTGTCCGCTCCTCCCCCAGAAGTACGCGCCCCAGCCGGTGCGCGCGTGCCACCTGTTCCGCCCGGCCCCACCGCCAGGCTCCGGGCCCGGCTGACCCCCGCCAGGAGGGCGGGCGACGGAGCGGAGGCCCGCGCCCTGTCACCTCGCGCCCCCGGGGCATCCGTACCTTTGGCGTCAAGCCGAGGAGCCCCCATGGCCACCCGTCGCAAGCACGCCACCGCCGCACCCGCGAAGCGGACCGCCCGCAAGAGCCACGCCGCGGCCGGTACCACCCGGTACACCGACCCCGCGCTCCGCGAGCGCCTCAAGAAACGCATCATGAAGGGCGACAAGGGAGGCCAGCCCGGGCAGTGGAGCGCGCGCAAGGCCCAGCTCCTCGCCAGCGAGTACAAGAAGGCCGGGGGCGGCTACCAGGGCTCGCGCTCGGGCACGCAGCGCCACCTGAAGTCATGGACGGCGGAGCAGTGGCAGACCCAGGACGGGAGCCCCCGCGCCCGGCACGGCCGCACCACCGCGCGTTACCTTCCAAAGGACGCCTGGGCCCACCTGAGCCCGGCGCAGAAGAAGGCCACCGAGCGCCGCAAGCGCACCGGCTCCCGCGCGGGCAATCAGTTCGTCTCCAACACCCCCGCCGCGCGCCGGGCGAGGAAGCAGGCCACGAAGCGCTAGCACCCGCCGTCCAGGCCGCGCCTTCCTCCCGGAGCGCGTGCGCCCCACCGGACAGCCCGCGCGGTTGGCGTACAGTGCGGACCTCCGGGGTGTGCGGCCCCACCCCGGACGGAGGACGTCATGGATTGCGACTGGCTCATCATCGGCTCGGGGTTTGGCGGCAGCGTCAGCGCGTTGCGGCTCGTCGAGAAGGGCTATCGCGTGGTGATGCTGGAGAAGGGCCGGCGCCTTGAGGGCCCGGACTTCCCCAAGTCGAACTGGGACCTGAAGCGCTGGCTGTGGATGCCGCAGCTCGGGTGGCGCGGCCTGTTCAAGATGACGTTCCTGCGCCACGTCACCGTGCTGTCCGGCGTCGGCGTGGGCGGCGGCTCGCTCGTCTACGCCAACACCCTGCCCATCCCGAAGGATGACTTCTTCGATGCCTCCTCCTGGGGGCACCTGGCGCAGTGGAAGCAGGAACTCGCGCCGCACTACGCGACAGCGCGCCGCATGCTGGGCGCCACCGTCAACCCGCTCAACACCTTCCCGGATCAGGTGCTCAAGGCCGTGGGTGAGGACCTGGGCCGCACCGACTACCAGCCCACCACCGTGGCCATCTACTTCGGCGAGCCCGGCGTCACCGTGAAGGACCCCTACTTCAACGGCGAGGGCCCGGAGCGCACCGGCTGCATCGCGTGCGGCGGCTGCATGCTGGGCTGCCGCCACGGCGCGAAGAACACGCTCGACAAGAACTACCTCTACTTCGCCCAGAAGCGCGGCCTCACCCTCCACGCCGACACGGAGGTGACGTGGGTGCGCCCCCTGCCCGACGGCGACGGCTACGAGGTCACCGCGAAGGAGGGCACGGGCTTCTTCAGGAAGACGCGACGCTTCACCGCGAAGCACGTCATCTTCGCTGGCGGCGTGCTGGGCACCATGGATCTCCTGCTCAAGCTCAAGGACCGGCCGGACGGCCTGCCGAAGCTGTCCCCGCGCGTGGGCGACGGCGTGCGCACCAACTCCGAGGCCCTCATCGGCATCGTCAGCGGCAAGAGCCGCAAGGACCAGGACCTGTCCAAGGGCATCGCCATCGGGTCCATCCTCCACACCGATGAGCACTCGCACCTGGAGCCCGTGCGCTACCCGGCCGGCTCCGGCTTCTTCCGCCTGCTGATGGCGCCCCACGTCCCCGGCGCCACCGCGTGGTCGCGCATGGCGCGCCTCGTGGGCCTGCTCGCGCGGCGCCCCCTGCGCTTCCTCCAGGCGTGGTTCGTGCCGGACTTCGCGCGCCGCACGATGATCCTCCTGTACATGCGCACCATGGAGGGGCACCTGAGCATGCGGCGGGGCCGCGCGCTCACCACCGGCTTCCGCACCGGCCTCACCACCGGCCTGCAGAAGGGCTCCGCGCCCACCGCCAACATGCCGGAGGCCTTCGACCTGGCGAAGCGCGTGGCCGACAAGCTGGACGGCTACCCCATGACGATGGTCAGCGAGACGCTCATGGGCATCCCCACCACCGCGCACATCCTGGGCGGCGCGTGCATGGGAGACTCCCCGGAGACGGGCGCCATCGACGCGCGCCACCGCCTGTATGGCTATGACGGGCTCTACGTGGTGGACGGCGCGGCCATCTCCGCCAACCCCGGCGTCAATCCCTCTCTCACCATCACCGCCCTCGCTGAGCGCGCGATGACCTTCATCCCCGCCGCGCGCGAGCTGCCCCGAGGCGACACCGACGCCACGCTCGACGTGCCGCACTCCCAGCCGCTCGCCGCGCTGCCCTGACGTGGCCCCCTCGTGACGTGGGGTGAGCACCGTCCTCGTACCGCAGGCCGGGTCGCCGTCCGCGCACGCGTCACAGGGGCTGTGTCAGGCTCCGCCTTTCGCTCGGAATCCACCCGAGCAATGCGCTGAAGGGCCGGCCCGGGAGGGGACTGGCAGTGTTCACGCGCGGTCACTCAGGGTGCCCTGGAGCAGCATGGTTGGTCCTGGAAATGGCGTGTAATCCATTTTTCCAGGATCAATCGCTTCCGCCATCATCGCGGCCGGGTGAAGAGATGGCTTCGTCCACGTCAGCCAATTCCACGCATGCGGTGGCGCCTGCCTCCCAGGGACTGGAGGCACGGACGGCGGCGCTCCTGGCGTTGCACCTGCGCGAAGCGCGAGGGCGGGTGGATGCGCTGTTCACCTGGCTGATGGGAGGGCAGTGGGCCCTCGCCGTGCTGGTGGCGGTGTTCGTCTCGCCCGCCGCGTGGGAGGGCCGGACGCACACGCCGCACCTGGCCACAGCGGTGCTGCTGGGGGCGGCGCTGAGCCTGTTGCCGGTGATGCTCACGCTGCTCCGCCCGGGGGAGGCCGGCACGCGCCACGCGGTGGCGGTGTGCCAGGTGCTCTGGTCCGCGCTCTTCATCCACCTGACGGGCGGGCGCCTCTCCACGCACTCCCACCTCTTCGGCTCGCTGGCGGTGCTGGCCTTCTACCGCGACCCGAAGGTGCTCCTCACCGCCGTGGGGACCCTGGTCGTGGACCACGCCGTGCGGGGCGCGCTGTGGCCGCGGTCTCTCTTGGGCCTGCTCCCCGCGGACGGCTGGCGTTTGCTGGAGCACGGCCTCTGGGTGGCGGTCATCGCCGCGGTGCTGTCCATCGCGTCGCGGGACGCCCTCCGGGAGCTGCGCGAGAAGGCCCGGCGCCAGGCCCTGTCGGAACATACGAGCGAGCGGGAGCTGGCGCTGCGCACGGGACAGCTCGACGCCGCGGTGCGGGAGGTCTACGCCTACCGCGACCACGCGGCCCGGCAGGAGCGGCTGGTGTCCCTGGGGCAGCTCACCGCCAGCGTCAGCCACGAGCTGCGCAACCCGCTGGCGGCGGCTCGCACCGCGCACGGCTTCATCGTGCGCCGCCTGCGCAGGACGGGGGACGGCGCCCTGGATCCACGCATCCCGCGCTTCCTGGACATCATCGACCGGGAGCTGCAGGCGTGCTCGTCCATCGTCTGCAACCTGCTGGACTACGCGAAGGGCCGCGCGCCCCGCGTCAGGCCGTGTCCGCTCCGGCCCCTGGTGGAGGAAGCCATCAGCGTGGTGCCCGTGCGCGAGGGCGTGCGCGTGAACAACCAGGTGCAGGACGGGCTGCCGGTGCCGTCCCTGGACCGGGAGCAGTTCCGGCAGGTGCTGATCAACCTCATCCAGAACGCGGTGGAGGCCATCCCTCCGGAGCGCGGGGGCGAGGTGTGCGTGTACGCCGACGCCCGGGAGGGTGGCGGCTGGAGCCTGCGCGTGACGGATGACGGGCCCGGCATCCCCGCGCCGATGTTGGAGCGCATCTTCGAGCCCATGTTCACCACCAAGCTGCATGGCACCGGACTGGGGCTCGCCATCGTGAAGCGGCTGGTGCAGGGTCACGGCGCCCGCATCCAGGCGGAGAGCGACTTTGGCTGTGGCTCCCGCTTCACCGTGCTGTTCCCCGACGCGCGCACGCCGAAGCACGCGCTGCCGGCGCATCCCTAGCGTCCGCGTCAGAGTGGCTTCAGACTGAGAGTGGCTTCAGACTGTGCGATGGGCAGCCCCACGTGGTCATGGAGGTCGCATGCAGGCTCAGGTGAAGACCCCGAAGGCGGCCCCTCTGGTGGAGGCGGACTGGGCGGTCCGGCGCATGGCGGCCACCGAGCACGACACCGCACGGGGCATGTTCTTCCTGGGGGTGCTGGAGTCGGTGCGCGCCAGCCTGGGCGAGGAGGCGGTGGCCACCTGCCGGGCCGCCACGGAGATGCGCAGGTTCGTGGGCTTCTTCAACTACCCGGTGTCGAGCTTCCTGCAGATGGTCCAGGTGGCGGCGCGCGTGCTGGCGCCCCGGTGGGGTGGGGTGGATGAAGCCCTGCGGCAGATGGGCATGCAGGGCACGCGCGGCTTCCTGGAGTCCGCGGTGGGGCGCACCTTCCTGCTCCTGGCCCTGGGGGACACGCACAAGCTCGTCTCCAACCTGCCCTCCGGCTACCGGCTCGCGGTGAGCTACGGCGAGCGGACGGTGGAGTGGAAGGGGCCGCGGGAGGCGGTGTTCGTCATGCGGCGCGACTTCATGCCGCCGCCCTACCATGAGGGCGTGCTGCGCGAGGTGCTCACCATGGTGGGCGCGAGGAATCCGCGCATCGTGGGCCGCAAGCTGAGCCTGCTCGACACCGAGTACGTCATCACCTGGGACGCTCCCGCCGACGTGTCGGCCGGGAAGCCGAACGCGCGGCGCGGGGTGGTCCAGTAGGACTTCGCCGCGAGGGCGGGCCAACACCTGGCGGGAACTTGCGCGGACAGGGCGCCGGAGCACGATGGCGGCGCCCCTTCTTCCGGCGAGCGTGAGGCCCCGTGGTGAGCAGCGAGAGTCAGGAACGGACGGAGCGCTGGCGACGGCTCCTGTCGAACACGCGCATCGGTTCTGAGTCCCGTCCCACGCTGGCCGCGTCCTCCGCGACGCCGGACGCGGCGCGCCGGCTCCTCGATGAGCGCACCGCGTATGACAGGGACTACGACCGCATCGTCTTCTCCAGCGAGTTCCGCTGCCTGCACGACAAGACGCAGGTGTTCCCGCTCTCGACGAGCGACTACACGCGCACGCGCCTCACCCACAGCATCGAGGCGTCGTGCGTGGGGCGCTCCCTGGGGCAGCAGGCCGGGCTGGGGCTGCGGGAGCAGGGCGTGGACCTGGAGCCCGCGCGCATGGGCACCATCGTGGCGGCGGCGTGTCTCGCGCACGACATCGGCAACCCGCCCTTCGGCCACTCGGGCGAGGCCGCCATCCAGCACTGGGTGGAGCAGCGCCTCACGCCCCCGGGCACGGGGAGCGCGAGCCCGTTCCAGACGGAAGCCGAGTGGAAGGACCTGCGCGACTTCGAGGGCAACGCGCAGGGCTTCCGCATCCTCAACCGCCTCCAGTCGCGCGAGCGCCGGGGCGGGCTGCGCTACACGGCCGCCACGCTGGGCGCGATGAGCAAGTACCCGCGCCCGTCGGTGCTCCCCGGCTCGCGCGAGCCGGCGAAGGGCATCGTGTCGGAGAAGAAGTTTGGCTATTTCCAGGACGACCGGGAGCTGGCGGAGCTGGCCTACCGGGAGCTGGGATTGCGCGAGCGTGAGCCCGGCGTCTTCTGCCGCCACCCGCTGGCCTTCCTCGTCGAGGCGGCGGACGACATCTGCTACGCCGTCATCGACCTGGAGGACTCGGCGAAGCTGGGCCTGCTCCCCATGCAGCAGGCGTGTGAGCTGCTGGAGTCGCTGCTGCCGGAGGCCCCGCGCTCCCGGCCCTCGCGCCACCTGGAGACCCGCATGGCGCAGGCGCGCGCCATGGCCATCGGGGAGCTCATCCCCGCGTGTGTCTCCGCCTTCCTGGAGCATGCGGCCGCGCTGGAGGCCGGCACGCTGGAAACGTCGCTCCGGTCGCTGCGCCCCGAGGTGAAGAAGAAGCTGGGCGCCATCACGGACCTCACGCGCAGGTACGGCTACGAGAGCGAGCGCGTGCTCCAGATTGAGAGCGCGGGCTTCAAGACGCTGGGCGGGCTGCTGGAGATGTTCGCCTGCGCGGTGGTGGCGGAGGCGCCCAACCGCGAGGAGCGGAAGCTGCGGCAGCTGATGCCGCTGGAGTGCTTCCAGCGTCCGGAGTTCGCGGCCGCGGACGACGAGGCCCCGCCCGAGCGCGACGAGGCCATCCGCCGCCTGAGCCCCTACCGGCGCCTGCTCTGCGTGACGGACTACATCTCCGGCCTGTCGGACAGCCGCGCCGTGGAGCTCTTCCAGCGCCTGTCCGGCATCAAGCTGCCCACCTAGTTCCGGCCGGCCTGTCGGTTCCCCACCGGCCGGCCACCCGGAACGTGCGAGCCCGGTCTCCGGGCGCTAGGCTTTCTCTCATGTGTGGCCGAGTCACCGTCCGGACCTCCCCCGCGCAGCTCGTCGCCGAGCTGGAGCTCGCAGGCGCCCGCGCGACGCTGGAGCGCGAGCGCTTCAACCTGTGTCCCACGCAGCTCTTGCCCGTGGTGCCCAACGACGGCGAGCGGCTGCTGGACGTGTTCCGCTGGGGGCTCATCCCCTCGTGGGCGAAGGACGCGTCCATTGGCAACAAGCTCATCAACGCGCGCGGCGAGACGGTGGCGGAGAAGCCCAGCTTCCGCTCGGCGCTGAAGCGGCGCCGGTGCCTCGTGGTGGTGGACGGCTGGTATGAGTGGAAGCAATCCACGAAGCCCAAGACGCCCTACCTGTTCCACCACCGCGACGGAAAGCCGCTGGCGCTGGCGGGGCTCTGGGAGGAGTGGACGGCGCCGGACACCGGCGAGGTGCTGCGCACCTGCACCATCATCACCACCGGCCCCAACGCGCTGATGGCGCCCATCCATGACCGGATGCCCGTCATCCTCTCGCCGGAGGCCCAGTCCGTGTGGCTGCGCCCGGAGCCGCAGGAGGCCGCCGTCCTCCTGCCGCTGCTCGTCCCGGCGTCGGACGCGGCGCTGGAGCACTACGAAGTCGCGCGGGTGGTGAACTCGCCCGCCAATGACGGGCCGGAGTGCGTGGCCCGCCTCGCGGCCTGAGGCGCTACGCCCGGCGGCGGATGCGCGCATCCAGGCTGAACGGGCCGCCGCCGATGATGACCGCCGCCACCATCACCGTGAGGTAGAGCAGCGCCAGCTCCATCTTCCCGAACGGATCCGCGCGGTGCTGGACCAGGGCCATCAGCATCGTGAACCCGGCGACCATCGCCGCGGGCCGCGTGACGAGCCCCAGCGCCACGCACAGCCCGCCCAGGAACTCCGCGAGCGCCGCGCACCACGCGAAGAACGTGGGCGCGGGGAAGCCCAGCCGCTCCACCGCCCCCGCGAAGCGGGACATGTCTCCGGTCACCTTGCCCAGGCCGTGTCCGAAGGCCAGCGTCAGCCCGAACACCACCCGCACCACCGTCCACCCCAGCGCGACCCGTTCCGCCATGTCCCGTGTCTCCTGCGTGCCTGCGTCGTCGCGGCGCATCCTGGCATGCGCTCCGGGGCCCGCGCTTGAGCGCCACCTTCCCCTCGGTGGGGCTGTCCGCCAGCGTCAGACCGCGGTGTCAACAGTCTCCGGTGTTTCATTCCCCTCTGGCGGAGGCGTGAAACAGGCCTGTATCACGGCGATGAGACACAGGAAGGGCAAGGCGCGGGTTTCAGCCGGAATTCTTGTCTTCATGGGGAGGCGGACAATACGGTGCTACCGCCTCCAGCAGTAACTCCATGTGCAGGGGCTTGTGCAGCAGCCCCACGGTGCCCGCCATCTGCTCCGTGGGGAAGCTGGCCGTGACGACGAAGACGGGGAGTCCGCAGAGGGTGGCGTCGTCGTGCAGGCGCCGCAGGAAGCCGTAGCCGTCCAGCACCGGCATCATCAGGTCCAAGAGGACGATGCAGGGCTTGCGACAGGAGGCGAGGGTCAGCAATCCCTCCTCGCCATTGGTCGCCGTCAGGACGCAATAGCCTTCCAGTTCCAGGTACCGGGCCAGCACTTCCAACTCCGGCTCGTCATCGATGATGAGAATGAGGGGGGCCGCGTTCGCGTCTGACACGACTCTCTCTTCCGTGGGGTCACCCGAAAGCTAGGTCGCCCCACCGCCGCACCGCCCAGGGCTGGCTTCTGATTCCGGGCCGGCGGCACGTCGGACGGACAGTGTGGGAGGGGGTTGTTCGGCAGGCTGCCCCCTAACCCCCTGAACCACCGTGCCCCCGGGGGATTGGGGCGGACCGGCGCCTGCCCACCTCCATGGTTTTCATGGATGGCGTGGAACTGGCGCCTCGACTGACCTACAGTTCTTCAACGGAGGGGGAAGGTTGCCCGAACTGCCACCCAGCGCGTATCCGGCCTTGTTCGAGCACACCCGTGACGGGGTGCTCGTGCTCGACGCGACCCTGCGGGTCGTGGCCGTGAACCGTGCCGCGGAAGCGCTGCTCGGCCCCCGCGAGGTGCTGCTGGGTTTGCAGGTGGACCACATCCTGCCCGGCTGGGTGCCTCCGCAGGCGGGGAGCGCCCCCCAGGAGACCCAGTGGGACGGCACGGCGGCACACTCACTGCGAGTGCTGTCCATTCCCCAGTCGGACGGGATCCGGGTGCTGCTCTTGCGCGGCACGGACGCCCACCAGGAGGCGGAAGCCACCCTGCGCCAGCAGAAGGAGTTCTTCGAGGCGGTGGTGTGTCACAGCCCGGTGGCCATCGTGACCATCAGCCGCGCCTTCGAGGTCCTCACCTGGAACCCCGCCGCGGAGACGCTCTTCGGCTACACGCCGCAGGAGGCGCTGGGGCGCAACATCCTCAAGCTCGTGGCCAACGCGGACGGCATCCGCCCGGAGGCGGAGGAGACCTCGCGCGAGGTGCTGCGCAAGGACCGCGTGCACGTCGTCACCCGTCGCGTGCGCAAGGACGGCACGGTGGTGGACGTGGAGCTGCGCGCGCTGCCGGTGATGGTGGGCGGCCGGTCGCTGGGCTTCATCGCCATCTACCACGACATCACCGACCTCCAGCGGGCGCGCCAGGCCGCCGAGGACGCCAACCAGGCCAAGAGCCTGTTCCTGGCCACGGTGAGCCATGAAATCCGCACGCCGATGAACGCCATCATCGGCATGGCAGGGCTGCTGATGGACACGGCGCTGACCCCCGAACAGCGCGACTTCGCGTCCACCATCCGCCAGAGCGGGGATGCGCTGCTCGGGCTGCTCAACGACATGCTGGACTTCTCCAAGATTGAAGCCGGCCGCGTCGAGCTGGAGCAGAAGCCCTTCGACCTGCGGCAGTGCGTGGAGTCCGTGTTGGACCTGCTGGCCATGCGCGCCAGCGAGAAGTCCCTGGACCTGGGCTACCACGTCACCGACGAGACGCCCGTGAACGTGGTGGGCGACTCCGCGCGGCTGCGCCAGGTGCTGCTCAACCTCGTGGGCAACGCGGTGAAGTTCACCGAGCGCGGCGGGGTGTCCATCTCCGTGGACACGCCCCGGAAGCCGCTGGCCCCCACGGGGACGTTCGAGCTGCACTTCGCGGTGCAGGACACGGGGCTGGGCATCTCCGAGTCCGCGCGCAGCGGCCTGTTCCAGCCCTTCAACCAACTGGACGAATCGGTGTCGCGGCGCTTCGGCGGCACGGGGCTGGGGCTCGCCATCAGCAAGCGGCTGGTGGAGGCGATGGGCGGGCGGCTGTGGATGGAGAGCGAGGGCGTGCCGGGCCGGGGCGCCACGTTCCACTTCACCTTCCAGGCGCGCGAGGCCCCGCGCAGCGCGGAGTCCCTGCGCCCGGATTCGCTGAAGCTCCAGGGCCGGCGGGTGCTGGTGGTGGACGACAACGCCATCAACCGCAAGCTGCTGGGCCGGCAGCTGTCCGCGTGGGGCATGGACATCGTGGAGGTGGGCTCCGGGGCGGACGCGCTGACGCGCCTGGAGTCGGGGGCCCGGTTCGACCTGGCCATCCTGGACCACCGCATGCCGCTGATGGACGGCCCGTCGCTGGCGGCGCACATCCGCCAGCAGCGCGACGCGCGCGAGTTGCCCCTGCTGCTGCTCACGTCCTTCGACCAGCGCGACGCCCAGCCGCACGGGATGTTCACCGCGGTGCTGCCCCGGCCGGTGAAGGCCTCGCAGCTCCACGACGCGCTGATGACGTGCCTGGCCCAGGACCTCATCTCCGCGAAGCCGCCGCCCGGGCCGGCGCTCGCGACCCGCGAGCGCTCGGTGTTCAACGCGCGCCCGGGTGATCAGATGCCGCTGCGCATCCTGCTGGTGGAGGACAACCCCACCAACCAGAAGCTGGCGCTGCTGGTGTTGGACCGGCTGGGCTACCCCGCGGATACGGCCTCCAACGGCCGCGAGGGGCTGCACTCCCTGGAGCGCGCGCGCTACGACGTGGTCCTGATGGACGTGCAGATGCCGGAGATGGACGGCCTGGAGACCACGCGCCAGCTGCGCACGACGGTGCCCGCCGCCGACCAGCCGTGGGTCATCGCGATGACGGCCAACGCGATGACGGCGGACCGGCGCGAGTGCCTGGACGCGGGCATGGACGACTTCCTCAGCAAGCCCATCCGCGTGGAGGAGCTCATCTCCGCGCTGCGCCGCGCCTGGGAGCGACTGCCGCGTCCTCCCGGGGCCCGCCCTGCCGCGCACCTCCAGGAGGTCCCCCGCGTGGGCACCCCGCGCATCCGCGGCCTGGAGCCCTCGGCGCTGGAGCGGCTGTGGCAGTCGTTGGACGGGCAGGTGGAGCGGATGCTCCCGGAGCTCATCGACACGGCGCTGGAGAGCATGCCCCGGCTGATGGACGACGCGCGCACGGCCCTGGTCGAGGGCGAGCTGGAGAACCTGGCGCGCGCCGCGCACACGCTCAAGTCCAACGCGGCCTACTTCGGGGCGGCCCGGCTGGAGTCGCTGTGCTGGGACATCGAGCAGCGCGCGGACGCCCGGGTGCCGGAGGCGCTGAACGGGCTGGGGCCGCTCGTGGCCCAGTGCCAGGAGGCGCTGGAGGAGAGCCGCCAGCTCCTGGAGCAGCTCAAGGGCACGCTGGTGCCCCGGGCCACGGGCTGAGCGCCCACCGGCTTACGCCCGCTGGGGCGCGTTGGCGTCGGTGATGGTCAGCGGCTGACGCTGGCCGTCCGGCGCGACGAGGCTGGCGGTGAGGGAGAAGTCCGGCGCCATGCGCAGCTCCAACGTGGTGGGCCCCGGGTGGGCCACGCGCCACTCCGGTTCGATGCGCACGGTGCCCAGCAGCTCGCGCTCCACGGTGGTGCGGTCCAGCGCCTCGAAGAGGGCCACCGGCACGGGGCCGGGCCAGGGCGGCAGGTCCAGGGAGACGGAGCGGGTGCCGGGCACGGGGGTGTTGGCGGGGAGCACCTCGTGCTGGCCGCCGCCGGGCACCATGGCGCCAATGGGCATGGGCACCACGTCCGACAGGCCGGTGATGCCGCGCGCCAGGTTGCGCCCGAGGATGGCGGCGCCCACGGCCACGCCCAGCTCCGGGTGGACCTCCTTCTCCGACGACAGCTTGCGGAAGTGGGCCAGGCGCTTGCGGATGGCGGGCATGCGCGTCTGGCCGCCCACCATCACCAGCTCGTCGATGGCCTCCGGCTTCAGTCCCGCCTTCTCCAGCACGTCGTCGCACGCGGCGGCGGTGCGCTCGATGAGCTGGAACACCATGGCCTCCACCTGTTCGCGGGTGAGCGTGTACTGGAAGTCCACGAAGGCGCCGTCCTTCTGGGTGATGCACGGCACGCGCAGGGGGACGGACGTGGCGTTGCTGAGCGCCATCTTCGCGGACTCGGCGGCGAAGACGAGCCGCTGCATGACGACCTTGTTGCCGCGCAGGTCGATGCCCTGCTTCTTGCGGAAGTCCTCCACCAGCACTTCGACAATCTGTTCGTCGAAGTTGGCGCCGCCGAGGAACGCGTCGCCGCCGGTGGCGAGCACCTTCACCACGCGGTTCTGCACCGCCATCAGGGTGACGTCGAAGGTGCCGCCGCCCAGGTCGAACACCATCACCGTCTGTTCGGGGTTGCGCAGGTTGGCGTAGTAGAGCGCCGCGGCGGTGGGCTCGTTGACGATGGCGCGCACGCGAAGGCCCGCCTTCTCCGCCGCGTGGCGGATGGCCTCGCGCTGGCGGATGTTGGCGTGCGCGGGCACGGTGAGCACGCACTCCTCGAAGCGCGCGCCCGCGGTGTGGTTGGCGAGCGTGTGGATGTGCTTGAGGATGAAGTGGGCCACGTCGATGAGCGGCGTCACCTTGCCGTACACCTCCACGGCGGTGTAGCCGTCCGGGCCCTCCACCAGCTCGAAGGCGAAGCGGCCCCGGTGGCGCGCCACGTACTCGGACTGGAAGCGGCGGCCGAGGAAGCGCTTGGCCCCGAAGATGGTGTGGCGCGGATCGTCGATGATCTGCCGCCGGGCCGCGGGGCCGACGATGGCCTTGTCGCCCGCGTGGAACCACGCGATGGACGGCAGCGTGAGGGTCTTCTCCGCGATGGGGACGACGCGCAGCTTGCCCGCCTTGTCGAAGAAGGCCGCCGCGGTGTTGGTGGTCCCGAAGTCAATGCCGAGGATGGGGGCGGCGCTCGTGCTCATGATGTGCCCCCATCCTGGCACGTCCGGATGCGTCGCGGCACCCGTCCCTCGCTCAGGGCTTTGGAGGCGTGTGGTAGCCGGCGTCGCCGTAGGGCTTCAGGCGCTCCAGCCACATCTCCTCCAGCACCTTCAGGTCCTCCACGGGCGGCGTCGCACCGGGTTCCTCCAGGGGCGGGAGTTGATCCAATACCTCCAGTGAGAAGGCCGCCTCGCCGTAGCGGTCCCAGTCCGCTTGCAGTTCGGGGACGCGGTGCATGCGTTGGGCGAACTCGAAGCGGATGCGGTTGAACATCGCGGGCAGGTTGATGCTGTGGCCCAGGAACACCTTGCCGTTGACGCGGTTGCGGATGACGTAGATGCCCATGGGCACCGCGGCTTCCTTGTAGGCGCGCTTGCGCTCCGAGCGGGCCGCGCGCGAGTCATCACCCGGCGACATGGCGGCCTCCGTATCCCAGCGCGACGAGCTTTCCTTCCAGCCGGGTCCGCGCGGCGCTGTCGCGCGGGCGCACCCAGTCGCGGCCCATCCGTTCCCAGTCCGCGTCCTTCGTGTCGATGCCCAGCGCCTGGAGGAAGTCGGCCTCGCAGACGAACCACTGGTGTCGGAAGGGGAAGAGGAAGCCGCCCTGTGCCGCGAGCGACGCGGCTGCTTCGTCGTAGGTCGCGAACCAGCGGTTGAGGAACACGCCCTGCTGTTTCTGGAAGAAGCCACCCGTGTCCAGCGCGGGTGCGGGCTCGGTGTTGCTCAAGGCCTGTTTCAGTTCGGTCCAGGTGGCGTGGCCGGCCTCCCGGGCGATGACCGCGAGCCCGTGCTTGTGTTGCACGGTGTCCCGGCGCGCGAGCACTTCGCCCAGGGGCAGGCCCGCGAAGAAGGGCAGGGCGCGCATCCGTTCCGCGGCGCGCGTGGCGCGGGCGGTGTCGGGCGAGTCCAGGTCCTTGAGCAGGAGCGACGCCCGGACCTTGCATTCATGAAGCGTGACTACGGTGGAGGTGCTGCCGGTTCCCATGACGATTCCTTCGGTGGCGGCCCTCACCCGCGGGTGGACCGGAAGGACTTCATCGGGAGCATGTCGGCTGCGGGTGAAGCGAGGGTGACGTCGTCTTTTCGGGTGCAGGCGCCCCTCGGCACCTGCGCGCAATAGACCAGACGTTTCGAGCGCGCGTCAACGCGCTCAGAACTGGCCCACCAGCCCGCCGACGACTCGCCCCTCCCGGGTCATTCGGAGGACTGGCGTCACCCGGGCCCCCAGCTTCGCGGGAGGCCGCGCTGCGACGGAGCGCTCGGAGAGGCTGTACCCCAGGAGCGCGCCCACAATGGGGGTCACCAGGTAACAGATGCCGGCAGCCACCTCGAGTCCAGCCACGCTGCCGTAGGCGAGAAACGCGGAAGGAATCGCGCCCAGCGAAGCACCCAGCAGTGTGTAGCCGAAGCTGCCCTGGCCATCGAAGAGCGTGCCGAGCAGATAGATGGGCAGGGCGGTCCCTACCGTCGAGCCCAGTCCCGTGAAGATGGAGAGCTTGAGGCGGTCCCGACACGTGAAGTCCGAACACTCGGGACCCAGCGCATTCGCACCCGTCTGCCCAAGCTTCCACCCACCCAGGTTCCCCACGGCTCCCAACACCGACCCGAGGATGAGGTGCGACGCGGTGGAGTAGGTCCCCGTCGTCTCCGCGCGCGGCTCCGACGGGACCTCCTGCCCCCAGGCAAGGACAGGCAGCCACATCAGCCACAGCACCAGGACTCGCGGATACCAGGTCATCATCACGACTCCGACTGTCCCCGGCGCAGGCCCAGCGCCTTCATCTTCTTGTAGAAGTGGCCGCGCTCCAGGTCGAGGATCCGCGCGGCCTCCGTCACGTTGTCGTGCGTGTGGGCGAGCACGTGCTGGATGATCTCCCGCTCCGCCTCCTCCACCTGCTCGCGGAACGTCTGGTCCACGCGAGGCCGCCACCCAAGCGGGCCGGGCGCAACGGGCGCGGCGGGCTCCGCACCCGGAGCTGCGACCATCCCCGTCAGCGGGGCCAGCGGCGTGTCACCGCCGACAGTGGCCGCGGGCATCGGGGGCAGGGGACGGCCCCGGGGCAGCAGCTCCAGCGCGTCGGTGCGTGAGACGACGGGGCCCTCGCACAGGATGGCCAGCCGCTCCACCAGGTTGCGCAATTCGCGCACGTTGCCCGGGTAGTCGTACGCGCTCATCACCGCGAGTGCGTCCGGCGACAGCATCAGCGGCCGGCGGCCGTTCTTCGCGCACGCCTCGCGCAGGAAGGTGCCGATGAGGTCCGGCAGGTCCTCGCGCCGCTCGCGCAGCGGGGGCGAATGAATCTGCACCACGTTGATGCGGTAGTAGAGGTCCTCGCGGAAGCGCCCGGCCGCGATCTCCTTCTCCAGGTTCTTGTTCGTCGCCGCGAACACGCGCACGTCCACCTTGAGCGTCTCCGTGCCGCCCACGCGCTCCAGCTCGCCCTCCTGCAGCACGCGCAGGAGCTTCGACTGCATCGCGGCCGGCATGTCGCCAATCTCATCCAGGAACAGCGTGCCCTCGTGCGCCAGCTCGAACTTGCCGCGCCGCACGCTCACCGCGCCGGTGAACGCGCCCTTCTCATGGCCGAACAGCTCGCTCTCGATGAGGTCGTGCGGCACCGCCGCGCAGTTGAGCTTCACGAACGGCCCGGCCTTGCGCCGCGAGTGCTGGTGCAGCGCCCGCGCGATGAGCTCCTTGCCGGTGCCGTTCTCGCCGGTGATGAGGACGCGGCCCTCGCTGGGCGCCGCCCGCTGGATGAGGGAGAAGATGCGCTGCATGGCAGGCCCCCCGCCCACCATGTCGAAGCGGCCCAGCTGCGCGCGCAGCTCCTGCAGCTCCTCCATGGCCGCCTGGTGCGTGAGCACGTTGCGCAGCGCCACCAGCAGCCGATCTCTCGCCAGCGGCTTCTCCAGGAAGTCGCGCGCCCCCAGCTGCGTCGCCTTCACCGCCGTGTCGATGGTGCCGTGCCCCGACATCATGATGACGGGCAACTCCGGCTTGAGCTCCGTGAGCCGCGCCAGGACGGTGAGTCCGTCCATGTCCGGCATCTTCACGTCCATCAACACCGCATCCACGGGCCGTGCGCTCACCACGTCCAGCGCCACCTGCCCGCTGCTGGCGAGCTCCGTGCGGTAGCCCGCGAGCTGCAACGACTGGCTCAGGGTGAGGAGGATGTTTTTTTCGTCATCGACGATGAGGACGGCGGCGGGCATGGGCAAACCGGTCACACTCTCACGGAAATAATCGGGGCTTCAAGTGACTCGTTCGGGTCCGAAGGGTGGGGAGCGGACAAATCTTTTGACTCACGCGGGTGGGTACGGCTAGACGCGACGGGCTTAGGCCCGCGTGTTCGTGGGTCCCCTTTTCCCGTGATTTGGTGTTCGGAGGAATGATGCGTCGGATTTCGCTTTGGGCGGGGATGGCCCTCGCCGTGGCCGTGCTGACCGGGTGCCCGCCCACCTACCCCAAGTGCAACAACGACGATAACTGCAAGGAGAAGGGCGAGGTCTGCGTCCAGGGTCAGTGTCAGGAGTGCGCCGAGGACGCGAACTGCCGCGAGGGCTTCACCTGCCAGGCGAACAAGTGCGCGCCCAAGCCCCCCGAGTGCACCACGGACACCGCGTGCGGCGCCGGTCGCATCTGCGAGGCCGGCAAGTGCGCCGAGGCCCAGTGCAAGGACGACTCCGCGTGCAACGGTGGCAAGTGCGAGGCCGGCCGCTGCCAGGCCCCGAAGGACACCTGCACCGCCGCGACGGACTGCGGTGAGGGCCAGGACTGCCAGGGCGGCCGCTGCGTGACGGCGGATGCCAGCTCGCGCTGCGACTTCGCTCCGGTGCGCTTCGGCTTCAACGAGTCCACCCTGGACTCCAGCGCGCAGTCGCGCCTGGGCGACCTGGCGGCCTGCATCAAGGCGAGCCAGGGGAAGATCACCCTGGGCGGCCACGCGGATGATCGCGGCACGGAGGAGTACAACCTCCAGCTGTCCAACCGCCGCGCCGCCGCGGTCAAGCGCTACCTGACCGACCTGGGCGTGCCGTCCAACCGTCTGACGACGGTGGGCTACGGCGAGAACCGCCCGGTGTCCAACGGGGCCTCCGAGGAAGCGTGGGCGGAGAACCGCCGCGTGGAGTTCCAGCGCTAGTTCTGGGGTAGGCTCTGGCGCGAATGGCCGCCCTCGAGTCGGAATCGCGTCAGTCCTACCTTGTGTTCGCGTGTGGAAGCAGCTGGTACGCGGTGCCCGCGGAAGCCGCGGCGGAGGTCGTCACCTTCCCCGAGCTGACGCGGGTACCGGGTTCCCCGCCCCACCTGCTGGGCGTGTTCGCGCACCGGGGTGAAGTCATCCCCGTCGTGGACATGAGCCTGCTGGTGGGAGGGGTGACCGCCGGCTCCCGCCGCGCGGTGCTCGTGCGGCTGCCCCGAGGCACCCTGGCCCTCACGGCCAGCAGCGTCGCCGGGGTGTCGCCCGTGCAGGGTCCGCTGGAGCCCCTGGGCCCCACGGGCGTCCACGTCCACCTGCGGGGCCCCGGCAAGAGCGGCTCGCGCGACGTGGCCGTCATCGACCCCGAAGGCCTCTTCGACCACCTCAGTCAGGGCGCCTAGCCCCATGTCGCCCGCCCGGGTCGAGGGGACGCTCCTGTGCCACGTGGGCCGCCACCGCCTCGCCTTCGCGGCGAGCGACGTGGCCTCCATCGCCGCGCCGGACGCCGCCTGCGTGTCCGCCCGGGGGGCCTTCCGTGAGTCCCCCAGCGTCCAGCGCGTGCTCGTCACCGCCACCGGGGAGGCCGTGGGCGTGGATGGGCTGGAGATCGACGCGGAGGTGCTGTCGGTGCTGCCGCCCTCGCCGCTGGTGGCGCACGCCTCCGGAGGGAGCCTGCGCGGCTTCGTGCTGACGCGCGGGGTGCTCTGGCCGCTGGTGCACCTGGATGGCTTCGAGCGCTACCTGCGCGGCCTGGGTGGGGACGGGGAGGGCGCATGACGACGCCGCCCGCGGAGTGGCGCTCGCTCGCCCGGTGGACCATGCGTCCGCGCGTCCTGGGCAGCACCGTGGGCGTGGCGCTGGCGCTCTTGCACATCCACCTGTCCCACACGCTGCCGCCCGAGGGTCGCGGCCCGCTGTCGGTGCTGGGGCTGGTGGCGCTCGTGCTCTTCGTCGGGCTGGGGACCCTGCGCGACAAGCAGGCCCTGCGCACGCTGATCGCCCTGGGTGAGGGCAAGGTGCCCGCCACGCCTGAACACCTGCGCGTCGCGCTCCAGGAGGTGGCGGCCGTGCCCGGCCGTGGCTTCTGGTTCGCCATGCAGGGGTGGCTGGGCGGGACGGTGGTGGTGGCGCTGTCCTTCCCGGTGCTCGCGCATGTGCCGTGGACGGAGGGGCTGCGCGTGGTGCTGATGGGGCTGTCGCTGGGGCCGCTCAGCTCGATGCTCGTCTACCTCATGCTGGTGCGCCGGGGCCGGGCCACCCAGGGGTGGCTGGTGGCCGCGGGGCTGTCGCCGCTGGAGGTGCTGGCCGCCCTGCCGCCCCGGCGCATGCACATCCGCCGGCGCCTGGTGGCGTTCACTGCCATCGCCGTCTTGAGCCCGTCGCTCTTCATCCTGGACGTGGCCTTCACGCGCACGGTGGCGGTGGTGGACGCGTGGGCGCAGGCGACCACGCCGCAGGCGCGCGGGGAGATCATCGACCGGGCGCGGCGCGGAGAAGGGCCGCCCCTGGGGCTCTTGTCGGGGCTCGTCACGCTGCTCATCCTGGGCACCGCGGCGCTCGCGGGCACGGTGCTCTCCGAGCCCCTGCGCGCCATCACCGAGGACGCGACGCGCATCGCGCGCGGCGAGGTGCGGCCCCCCCGCGTCATCCACGCCGAGGACGAGGTGTGGGCCACGTCCGCGGCCTTCACCCAGATGCAGGTGCAGCTGGTGCAGGCGCTCACGCAGCTGCGCAAGGCGGGCCTGCAGATCTCCACCACCACGTCGCAGCTGGTGGCCACCAGCACGGAGCAGGAGGCCGGCGCGGACGAGCAGGCGGACTCGCTCAACGCGACCAGCGCCACCACGGAGGAGCTGGCGCGGTCGGCGCAGCAGATCGCCGACAACGCGGAGTCCGTGTCCGCCATCGCGGAGCGGACCTTCGGCGCGGCGCAGTCCGGCCAGCGCGGCGCCACCGCCTTCCTGGGCGCCATGCAGCGCATGAAGTCCGACAACGAGGACATCGCGGAGGCGGTGGTGCGCCTCAACAAGCGCGTGCAGCAGATTGGCAAGGTGGTGGAGTTCATCAACGAGATCGCCGACAAGTCGGACCTGCTGGCGCTCAACGCGGAGCTGGAGGGGACGAAGGCGGGCGAGGTGGGGCGGGGCTTCTCGCTGGTGGCCGCGGAGATGCGCCGGCTCGCGGAGAACGTCATCCGCTCCACGAAGGAGATTGAAGGGCTCATCGGGGAGATCCGCGACGCGACGAACGCGGCGGTGATGGCCACGGAGGCGGGCCTGAAGACGACGGAGCTGGGCACGCTGCTGGCGGCGCAGGTGGACGACAGCCTGGGGCTCATCCTGGAGCTGGCGCGGCAGACGTCGCACGCGGTGCGCAGCATCTCGCTGGCCACGCTGCAGCAGCAGACGGGCACGGATCAGCTCGCGGCGGCCATGGGGGACATCCTGCGCGTCACCGAGCAGAACGCCGCGGCGACGAAGCAGATGGTGGCGGCGAACGCGGACCTGTCCTCGCTGGCGCACGACCTGCAACACGTGGTGGAGCGCTTCCACGTCGAGTCCCCGGGCGAGTCTCCCGGCGGCACCGGGAAGGGGTGAGGCGCGCCATGGCCCCGTTCATCGGCCCCCGGCGGGCCTCGTTCAGCCGGCACCTGATGTTCCCCGTCCCGCTGGCGAACCTGGTGGGCTCCACGCTGGGGCTGCACTTCGCCTCGCTGGTGCTGGGGGGGCCGCTGGTGGTGAACCTGGGCGCGCTCGTCGTCCTGGTGGTGGGCGTGAGCCTGCTGCACATGCTGCTGGGCGTGGGGGTGACGCTGCGCCGGTTTCCCATGCTGCGCGCGCTGGAGCGGGGGGACGTGTCGTCCACGCCCGCGAACCTTGCGGTGGCGGTGGGCGAGGTGTCGCGCGCTCCGGGCGAGGCCTTCTTCCGCTCGCTGGGCCTGTGGGCGCTGACGACGGGCGTGGTGGGCGTGGTGCTCTGGACGGTGATGGGGCTGCCGAGCGCGCTCACCCTGCGGGTCGCGGGGCTGGGGGCGCTGTTCGGTCCGCTCACGTCGCTGATGGTCTACGGGCTCGTCACGCTCCGGGCGCGGCGGGGCGTGCTGTGGGTGGCGGATCAAGGGCTGACGCACGCGCAGGTCATCGCCGCGCTGCCCCGGCGCTCGCGCATCCGCACGCGGCTGGTGGCCTTCACCGCCATCTGCGTGGTGACGCCCGCGGTGATGTGCGCGCAGGTCGTCACGGCGCTGTCGGAGCGCGTCTTCACGCGGCTGCTGGAGGCGGGCAGCCCGGACGTGCAGGGCGTGATGGTGGACGCGCTGCACCTGGAGGCGTTCACGTCCAGCGCGGTGCTGTGCGCGGTGGTGTTCGGGTTGGCGCTCGCCACCGCGTACCTGGGCGGCACGCTGCTGGGCAGGCCCATGCGGGAGCTGTCCGGAGAGGCGAGGCGCATCGCCGCGGGAGACCTGGCGAGCCCCCAGCTCGTGCCCGCCGAGGACGAGGTGTGGGCGGTGTCCGCGGCCTTCACCACGATGCGCACGCACCTGGCGGACGTGCTCGCGCAGCTGCAGCGCGCGGGGGCGCAGATCTCCGCGACGACGGAGGAGATCCTCAGCACCTCCGGGCGCTATGAGGAGGGGGCCGCGGAGCAGGCCAGCAGCCTGGATGAGACGAGCGCCACCACGGAGGAGCTGGCGCGCTCGGCGAAGCAGATCGCGGAGAACGCGGGTTCGGTGGCGGAGATCGCCATGCGCACGCTGGCGGCGGCGGAGGGCGGGCAGGGCAGCGCGGAGTCGTTCCTGGACGCCATGTCGCGCATGCGCCAGGACAACCACGCCATCAGCTCCGCGGTGGCGCGGCTGAACAAGCGCGTGCAGCAGATTGGCAAGATCGTCGAGTTCATCAACGGCGTGGCGGACAAGTCCGACCTGCTGGCGCTCAACGCGGAGCTGGAGGGGACGAAGGCGGGCGAGGTGGGGCGGGGCTTCTCGCTGGTGGCCGCGGAGATGCGCCGGCTCGCGGAGAACGTGCTGGAGTCCACCAAGGAGATCGAGGGGCTCATTGAAGAGGTGCGCGAGGCGAGCGCCGCGGCGGTGGCGGTGACGGGCGGCGGCGTGCGCGCGGTGGAGACGGGCACCGCGCTGGCGGAGCAGGTGTCCGAGTCGCTCCGGCAGATCGTCAACCTCGCGGGGCAGACGTCGGACGCGGTGCGGAACATCTCCTGGTCCACGCAGCAGCAGCAGTCGGGCACGGATCAGCTCGCGGAGACGATGGCGGACATCCTGCGCGTCACGCAGCAGAGCCTCAACGCGACGAAGCAGGTGAGCTCCGCGAACGGGGACCTGTTGGGGCTGGCGCAGGACCTGCGCGGGGTGGTGGAGCGCTTCCAGATCCACCAGGCGACGCTTCGCCAGGGGGAAGACGGGTGAGCCCCAGCGATCGGCTCCTCAAGCAGTTCCGCGACCTGGTCACGGTGCGCCTGGCGCGCATCAACCGCTCCCTCATGGAGCTGGAGGCCGGGGGGAACGTGGAGGCCGGGCAGCGGGTGCTGCGCGAGTTGCACGGGCTGAAGGGCGAGGCCCGGATGATGGGCTTCAACGACATCAACACGCTCGTGCACGAGATGGAGGAGTTGGTCCGGTGCGTGGAGCCGTATCGCTACCGGCTCTCCTCGGAGTCCACGGACGCGCTGCTTTCCACGGCGGACGCGGTGCTCGTGTTGTCCGGTGCGCTCCAGGCGGGCGAACCGACGCTGGCCGTGGACACGCTGGTGGCGACGCTGCAATTGAGGCTCACGGCGGAGGCCGCGCGTCCGCCGGTAACGGTGGCGGCCCCCCGCGCGCCGGTGGATGAGGATGACTGGCCCGGGACGGCGGTGCTGGCCTCGCGCGCTCCGGCCGCGGCGCAGCGGGGGGAGGGGACCCATGCCGGGGCGTCACATCCCCTGGTGCCGCCCCGTGCGGAGCCGTCCGGCGCGCCGGTCGTTCCCGCGCAGTGGGGGACGATGGCGGCCCGTCCGGAGTCACCGCTGGGCAGCGGGATGTCCCCGACCGCCGCAGCGGCTGCGTCCCACCTGCTCATGACGGCCATCCGCTCGGAGCCGGCGGGAGGCCAGCCCGCGGCGGGTGTCCCAGGAGGTTCCGCGACGGGCTCACACCTCGCGACTCCCACGGTGGCCTTGTCGAGCGCCTACCCCGCGTTCCCCCCGGCTGCCTTGTCGAGCGCTCACCACGGCACGCCCACGGGGACTTCGCCGAGCACGCACCTCGCTCCTTCCACGGCGGCCTCCTCAATCGCCTACCCCGTGATGCCCACGGGAGCCTCGCCGAGCACGCACCTCGCTCCTTCCACGGCGGCCTCCTCAAGCGCCTACCCCGTGATGCCCACGGGGGCCTCGTCGGGCGCGCACCTCGTGAACCCGGCGGCGGGATCCCTGCCGGGCACGCGCCTGGTCGACACCGGGCGCCCCCGAGCGCCCTCGGGCCCCGCACCGAAGTCCGGTGGCCCGGCGCGCGGCGGCGAGGTGCGCATCGACACGTCGGTGCGCATCGGCGTGGCCAGCCTGGACATGCTCACCAGCGCGGTGACCAACCTGGGCCAGGTCGCGCGCCGCCGGGAACTCGCGACCGCGCGGCGGCTGGCGCTCGTGCGCGAGTTGAGCGAGCTGGCCCGCGCGGCGGAGGACCTGGGCCCCGCGGGCACGGCGATCGCGGAGCGGCTGGGCCGCGCCAAGGAGCTGGCCGCCACGCTGCACCGTGAAGCCAAGCTGCTCGCCAACGCGGAGCTGCGCGACCTGGGACAGGTGTCCGAGGAGGTGCAGACCCTGCGCATGCTGCCCCTGTCCGTCCTCTTTGAACCCTACCCGCGCATGGTGCGAGACCTCGCGCGGGAGCTGGGCAAGGAGGTGGAGCTCGTCGTGGACGGCGAGGACACCCGCGCGGACCGCGCCGTGGTGGAGGCCCTGCGCGAGCCCCTCATGCACCTGGTGCGCAACGCGCTGGACCACGGCCTGGAGACGCGCGTGGACCGCGTCGCCGCCGGCAAGCACCCCCGGGGCTGCCTCACCCTGCGCGCCTCCCGAGAGGGCAGCCGCATCATGCTGCGCGTGGAGGACGACGGCGCGGGCATGGACCCCGCGCTCCTGCGCCGCGTCGCCGTCCGCCGGGGCGTGCTCGACGAGGCCGCCGCGAACGCCCTGTCCGACTCCGCCGCGCGCGAGCTCATCTTCCTGCCCGGCTTCTCCTCCCGCGAGGTGGTCACCGACCTGTCAGGTCGGGGCGTGGGGCTGGACGCCGTGCGCGCCTCCCTCCAGGCGCTGGGCGGCGACGTGGGCGTGGAGTCCGCGCCCGGCTGGGGCACCATCTTCACCCTGCGCGTCCCGGTGTCCCTCACCATGGCGCCCCTGCTCTTCGTCCAGGTGGGCGACGAGACGCTCGCCCTCAGCGCCGTCCACGTCTCCCGCGCCCTCAAGGTCGAAGCCTCCGAGGTGGGAGAGGTCGCCGGCCGTCCCACCGTCCGCAACGACGGCCGCGTGCTGCCGTTCGCGTCGCTGGCGTCGCTGCTGGCGCTCGGCGCCGAGCGTCCCGCCCGGGAGGGGGACCTGGTGCTGGTGGTGAAGGGTCAGGGCATGGAGGCCGCACTGGCCGTGGACCGGGTGCTGGAGGAGCGCGTCCAGGCCATCCTGCCGCTGAAGGGCATCCTCGCGCGCTTCACCCACCTCACCGGCGCCACCTCGCTCGCGGACGGACGGCTCGTGATGGTCCTGTCGGCGGCGACCCTGGCGGCGGGCGTCCATGGCACCGCGCCCCTGAAGCT